>JBBRMT010000153.1:0-11526 GCA_038230695.1 Chloroflexia bacterium | reverse complement strand
GCCAGGAGGGGGGTTTTTACCGCGTCAAACTGGCGATGGGGGCGCGTTCCATATATCGCTCGAACTCGTCGTGAACATCGTCCACGCTGCGGCCCACGGCGGCGGCAATCCAAGACACCTGGGGCATCAACTTGGCGAAGTTCTCCCAGTTCAGCGACTGCGGGCCGTCACTGAGCGCCTTGTCGGGGTCGGGATGCACCTCTATAATCAGGCCATCCGCGCCCGCCGCCACGCTTGCCAGCGCGAGCGGTGGCACCAGATACCACTTGCCCGTGCCGTGCGATGGGTCGGCAATGATCGGCAGGTGGCTCAGTTTCTTGATAACGGGGATGGCGCTGATGTCCATGGTGTTGCGGGTGTATGTCTCGAAGGTGCGGATGCCGCGTTCGCAGAGCATCACCTGGCGGTTGCCGGTCGCCAGGATGTACTCCGCCGAAAGTAGCCATTCCTCGATGGTCGCGCTCAGGCCGCGCTTGAGCAGGCATGGTTTGGCGGCCTTGCCCACCTCCTCAAGCAACAGATAGTTCTGCATATTGCGTGCGCCAATCTGCAGGATGTCGCTATACTGGGCGACGAGATCAACATCGCCTGGGGTCATTACCTCGGTGATTACCTTCAGGCCGGTCTCCGCCCGCGCCCGCGCCAGCATCTCCAGCCCTTCCTTGCCCAGCCCGCGAAACTGGTAGGGCGACGTGCGTGGCTTGAACGCGCCGCCGCGCAGGATTTTCGCCCCCGCCGCCTTTACCGCCTTCGCGGTGCTGATCAGCATCTCCTCACTCTCCACCGAGCAAGGCCCAGCCATCACCACCAGTTCCTCGCCGCCGATCTTCACTCCATCCACGTCTACAACGGTGTTGGCAGCCTGAAACTCGCGGCTGCTCAGTTTATATTTCTTGGTAATCGGCACCACCTGCTCGACCCCGCCGAGGGTCTCGATATGACCCATCAGTTGGTTGTACAGCCGGTCGGGGTCGGAGCCAACCACGCCGATGATGGCCCGCTGTTCACCCTCGCTCAAGTGTGGGGTGAAACCGTGATCCTTGACTCGTTCCACCACATGATCGATCTGCTCCTGGCTTGCGCCATATTTCATTACAATAATCATCACGTGCCTACCTCTTCTAGTGTAAGTTGAAAGTTGAAAGTTGAAAGCGCATAGGAACGTCATTGTTCCCAAATTGTCTACCCTAATCTAAAAGGCTAAAATGGACGAACAACGGTTCGTCCCTACAAATAACCTAACGGCTACTCAGCACTCAGCACTCAGCACTGGGTAGGTCGGGTGGCAATTTACGCAAGTCTTTTGCGCCTTTGATGTATACGTGCTTTATTGCGCTGGCGGGCTCGTCGGTATTGACCAGCAGCAGCACGCGGATGCAGCGCGGCAACGCGCCCGCCACGTTCATCTCGTGGCCGCACATCAGCGCAGCCTCAGTCCAACCCATCTGCCGCGCCGCCCAGGCGGGGAACTCGGCGGTCAGGTCGGGCGTGGTGGTGAAGAAGGCGGCGGCCAGGTCGTCCACCGTGAACTGGTTGGCTTCGATCAGCAGGCGCAGCAACTCCTGGGTTGCCAGCACGATTTCCGCTTTGCTGTTGGCCTCGACCGTGGTCGCGCCACGGATGCCTCTGCATTTCATCCTTTACTCCTGTGTGCTGCTGCTTTCAATTCGGCAATGTACTCGCGGCCTGCATTAGCCTTATCGCTGGCTGGCGCAGCGGTTAGCCGGTCAATCAACGCGCTGCCGATAACCGCGCCGTCGGCGATGGCGGTTGCGGCGGCGACGTGTTCGGGGCGGGAGATACCGAAGCCGATGGCAATGGGCAAGTCGGTGTGTTGGCGGATGCGCTCTACCAGGCTACCCACGCTGGCGCTAAACTCGGTGCGTGCGCCGGTTACGCCCAACAGAGATACGCAGTAGATGAAGCCGCTTGCCAGCTTGCACACGCGGGCGATGCGCTCGTCGGTGCTGGTGGGGGTGAGCAGGAAGATAAGGTCGAGCTGCTTCGCCTTGAGCGCAACGGCAAGCGCATCGGCCTCCTCCGGTGGCAAGTCCGGTACAATCGCGCCATCTACGCCCGCAGCGGCAGAGTGTTCGGCAAAGCGGGCGATGCCGTAGTGGTGGATGGGGTTGTAGTAACCCATCAGCAGCAGCGGCGCGGCCACCCCTTGGTCACGTAGCTGCTTCGCCACGCTCAGGCAGTCGGCCAGGCTAGTATGGCTGGCAAGCGCCCGCTCGGCCGCCCGCTGGATAGTCGGCCCCTCGGCAATCGGGTCGCTGAACGGCACGCCTAGTTCCACCAGATCCGCGCCACCTTCGATTAGGGCAGGCACCACCGCCAGCGTGGTCGCCACATCGGGGTCGCCGCACATTACGTATGGGATGATCGCGGCTGCACCCTCGCGCTTCAGATTGGCAAACGTCTCTGCAATTCTGCTCATCAATGGCTCCTGTTCGATAACGGCAGGCAGCCAGCGGACTTGATAACGGACAAGCGGACTGCGGAGTAGCTTACGATTAGCATACGTGGCAGTTCGAGATTCTCCCCCAAACCCCCGCTGGGGGCTTAGTCAGGTTGGCGCTTCAGCCAATCCGTTTATCCGTTTTTACAATCCGTTGGCTAAACCTCTAACAATTCAACATTGAGTACGGCGGCCACGGTGTTGATGTCCTTGTCGCCGCGTCCACTCAAGTTCAGCACGATGATCGCATCCTTTGGCAATGTGGGCGCGAGTTGCGACACGGTGTACAGCGCGTGGCTTGGCTCCAGCGCGGGGATGATGCCCTCGGTGCGGCAAAGCAGCTTGAAGCCCTCAAGCGCCTGTGCGTCGGTGGCAGCAGTGTAGGTGGCCCTGCCACTATCCTTGAAGTAGCTATGCTCCGGCCCGACCCCCGGATAATCCAACCCTGCGCTGATGCTCTCGGTATCCATCACCTGACCGTCTGCGGTTTGCATCAGGTAGGAGCGTGCGCCATGTAGCACCCCCGGCGTGCCAGCGGTGAGCGGCGCGGCGTGGCGACCCGTCTCGATGCCCGCGCCGCCTGCCTCCACCCCAATCAGTTTTACGTTTGTGTCGTGGTAGAAGGGGTGGAAGATGCCCATCGCGTTGCTGCCGCCGCCAACGCAGGCGACGATGTAATCTGGCAGCCTGCCGATCTGCTCGATGCACTGCGCCCGCGCCTCGCGGCCAATCACGCTCTGGAAGTCGCGCACCATCATTGGGTACGGGTGCATCCCCACCACCGAACCGATGATGTAGAAGGTGGTCTCCACGTTCGTCACCCAGTCGCGGATGGCCTCGTTGATGGCATCCTTCAGGGTGCGCCCGCCGCTCTTGACCGCCTCGACCCTCGCCCCCAGCAGCTTCATGCGGAAGACGTTGAGCGACTGGCGATGCACATCAACCTCGCCCATATAGACGATGCACTCCAGCCCCAGCATCGCGCACACCGTGGCGGTGGCAACGCCGTGCTGCCCCGCACCGGTTTCGGCGATAATGCGTCGCTTACCCATCCGCTTCGCCAGCAGCGCCTGGCCCAGCGCGTTGTTAATCTTGTGTGCGCCGGTGTGAGCGAGATCCTCGCGCTTGAGATAAATCTGCGCCCCGCCCAACTCCGCGCTAAGTTTCTTGGCGTGGTACAGCGGTGTGGGTCTGCCCACATAGTGACGACAGAGGTTGTGGAGTTCGCGGCCAAACGCCACATCGTTCTTGGCCTGGTCATAAGCCTGCTCAAGCTCGGTCAGCGCGGCCATCAGTATCTCCGGCGCATACTTGCCGCCAAACTCGCCGAACCGCCCATTCGCATCGGGCAGGTTGTAGGTGTTGGTCGGTTGCTCTAGTGTCTGCATCATGGTTCTCCAATCTTAGTTTTCTCAAGTCATGAGACATGAAGTTATGAGTATCCTGTAAACAAAGTTCTGATTACCCCAATCAAAGTTAAACCTTACCCCAAATAGTGAAGGAGATATTGTAGTGGCGGGGATAGTCCGCCGTTCGCCAAGTTACTGAGGGTTGGGAGCGAAGCTCCCCACTGGCAAGTTCACCAATGCTTATCGAAACGGCAAACACGCCAACCTGGCTAGCTGCAGTATTGCTTGCGGTAGAGCGAGATGAGCATCGCGTTAGGTATCGGCTCGGCAAACGGGTCAATCCACGCTACAAGGCTGGTGGCCGTTAAGCAACCGGTAGGCATAGTATTGTGGCAAGCAAGGGCTACGCCCCCAACCCCCTGCAGCACTGCTGTCTGCGTGCCGCCCTACCGCAGCGTACCATGCGACATTCTTATGTGATAAGCTTAGCCCCAAGAGAGGGGTTTATCCCTTCGCCGCCTTCACGAACGCCCTGACCAGCGTTGCATCTTTCACCCCGCGTTCGCGCTCCACCCCGCTGCTCACGTCTACGCCCCAGGGTCGCACCAAAGCAATCGCATCTGATACATTTGTTGGATTCAGCCCACCCGCAAGGATAATGGGATAACGTAGGGCGACAGCGGCGGCATTGCCCCAGTTGGCTAGCTTGCCATGGCCGCCAGCCGTGCCAGGGGCATCGAGCAGCACGGTTGCCCCTGCCTTGTGCCAGATCTCCACCTCGGCTAGCAGTTCGTCAATGTGTTGACCGCCGCAACGCACAGTCTTGATTACGGGACGATTTAGTTGCTTCACTATCTTTGGCGCTTCGTTGCCGGTTAGCTGCAGGCAATCCAAGCCCACCTGCTCGGCAACGGCGCAGATCTCGGCAGTGGGCGCATCCATGAATAGGCCAACCACCTTCGGACCATCGTTGCCCAGTTCGCGGACAATCTGCGCCGCCTGCGCCACTGTAACCAGGCGGGGCGTGCTGGGAACGAACACTAGCCCGATGAAGTCGGCCCCGGCCTCGGCGGCGACTTGAGCCATCGTGGCATCACGTATGCCGCAGATTTTCACCTTGACCGCACTCATGAGTAGAGCAGCTCCTTAATCTTGTTCATCACATCGCCGCTGGTAACAAGCGCCTCGCCCACCAGCATCGCATCTGCGCCAATCTCACGCAGCGCCTGCACATCCTCAGCGGTGCGAATGCCGCTCTCGGCAACGAAGATTAGCGCGGGCGGCACCTGTGGTCGCAGCCGCATCGTGGTGCTGGTATCAACCGCGAAGGTTGCCAGGTTGCGATTGTTCACTCCGATGATGCGGGCATCCAGCTTCAGCGCCCGTTCTAGTTCAGCCTCGTTATGCACCTCGACGATGGCGTTCATCGCCAGCCCGTGCGTGACTGCAAGCAAGTCGCGCAACTCAGCATCATCCAGCGCGGCGACAATTAGCAGCACCGCATCGGCACCCGCCGCCCGCGCCTGCACGATACTGTACTCGTTGACGATAAAATCCTTCTGCAAGATCGGTTGCAGCACAGCGCGGCGCACAGCTTCGAGGTCGGCAAGGCTGCCGCGAAAGAACCGGCGGTCGGTCAGCACCGATATGGCCGCCGCGCCTGCATGGGCATAGTCATGTGCCAGCGCCGCCGGGTCGAGGTCGGCGTTCAGTTCACCCCGCGAAGGACTGGCCCGTTTGACCTCGGCAATAAGCGCGGGAGTTCGGCCTGCTCGTGCGCCTGCGTGGCGCAGCGCCGCGACAAAGTCCCGCGCCTGGGGCTGCCAAGCCGCCAGTCGGCGCAACTCTGACAAGGGTACGGCGGACTCGGCCTCGGCAATCTCGATGCGCTTGTGGGCGATGATTTCGTCTAGCATAATTTGTCACTTTCGATAAGCAATGGTGCGCTTCACCAGGGCGCACAGCCGTGCGCCCCTACATAAGTTTGTCCGTTTGTTCGTTGAGCAGTCCGTTGGCTGGGTATCCCCAGCATTGATCGCGCTGCGAGATTCTCCCTCACCCTACCTCTCCCGCTGGGAGAGGGGTTTTACTACTCAGTCCTCAGTCCTCGTCACTTGAAATATGAAGACAGCCCCATTGCCTCGCGCACCTCGGCCATGGTTTGCTCGGCGAGACGCTTGGCCCGCTGAGTGCCTTGATAGAGCGCGTCGCGCACTTCGCCCATGTGCTGCTCGTAGTAGGCACGACGGTCGCGGATAGGCTCCAGCAGGGTGTTGAGCGCGGCTGCCAGCTTGCGCTTGACCTCCACATCGCCGACCTTGCCCTGCACATAACGCTCCTTGAGGTCGTCAACCTCCTCCTTGTTGGGGTTGAAGGCATCGTGGTAGATAAACACCGGGTTGCCCTCGACGTGGCCGGGGTCGCTGGCCCGCAGGCGGGTAGGGTCGGTGTACATCCCCATCACCTTGCGCGTGACCACCTCGGCGGGGTCGCCTAGCTGGATGGTGTTGCCCAGGCTCTTCGACATCTTGCCATTGTTGTCCAGCCCCACCAGTCGTGGCACACGGCCAACCAACGCTTCGGGGATGGGGAAGACCTCACCGTAGAGGCGGTTGAAGTCGCGGGCTATCTCGCGGGTAAGCTCGATGTGCGGCAACTGGTCGTCGCCTACCGGCACCAGATGGGCTTTGGGTAGCAGAATGTCCGCCGCCTGGCTGATCGGGTAGTTGTAGAAGGCGACGCTGACGCGGGCGCGGCTGATGTCGTCGGCCTCCTCGTCGGACTGGCCCTGCTCCTTGCCCAGTTGCCGTATCTCCGCCTTCAGCGTGGGGTTGCGGTTCAGGCGTGGCACGGTGACAAGCGTACTGATTAGCGACTGCAACTCCGCCCCCTCCGGCACCTGGCTCTGCACCACGAACGAGTTTTCGTTGGGGTCGAGGCCAACCGCCAGCCAATCAAGCGCCACTTCGATGACGTTCTTGCGGATCATCTCCACCTCGCCCATGTGGTCGGCCATTACGTGCCAATCCACGATCAGGAAGTAGCACTCGTACTCGTGCTGCACCCGCAGCCAGTTCTCCAATGCGCCCACGTAATGCCCGATGTGCAGGCTGCCGCTCGGCCTCATGCCGGAGAGGAAACGCTTTTTCTTTGTTTCAGCCATAATCTGTTCTCCTTAGCTTGGTAGGGGATTCGAAGCCCCGATCTCATCCTTGAAAGGGATGCGTCTTGGGTGGTTAGCCCAATCTGTTTATCCGTTTTACAATCCGCTGGCTAAATCCATTGCATACATGGGCGTATGCGTTTCGCCCCTACAGCAGCGTTCGTAGTTACGATGAGCGTTGATGCGCTGCAAGATTCTCCCTCACCCAACCTCTCCCGCTGGGAGAGGGGTTTTGCCTATCTCCCTCACCCAATCTCCCCAGTGGGAGAGGGGTTTTGCCACTCAGCACCCAGCACTCAGCACTCAGCACTCAGCACGCGTTGCTTATCGCAATCAGCTTGTCAAGTTTACGCTGGGCAATGCCGCTGTCTATGCTCTTGCGGGCGAGATCGAGACCTTCGGCCAGGGTGTTGACCACATCGGCGGCGTAGAGCGCGGCGGCAGCGTTGAGCAGCACGATGTCGCGGCGGGGGCCAGATTCGCCCGCGAGGACGGCGCGGGTGTAGGCGGCGTTCTGCTCGGCATTGCCACCGCTAATGTCGGAGGGCTGGGCGATAGGCAGCTCCAATTCAGTTGGATTGACTTCCCGCTCGACGATGCCTTCGGGCCGCACGTCAATTAGCAGGCTGGGGCCAGTAGTGGTCAGTTCATCGAGGCCGTCCAACCCATGCACCACCACTGCGTGGCGCGAACCGAGCATCTTCAAAACCTCGCCCATCTTGCGGGCAATGTGTACGTCAGCCACGCCCAGCAGTTGTATCTCCGCCCGCGCCGGGTTGGTAAGCGGGCCGAGGATGTTGAACACGGTACGGATGCCAATCTCACGGCGGGCGGGGCCAGCATGCTTCATCGCAGGGTGGAACAGCGGCGCGAACATGAAGCCGATGCCCGCTTCGTGCAGGCAACGGGTTCCCCCTTCCGGCCCTAGCTCGATCTTCACTCCAAGCGCCTCAAGCACGTCGGCGCTACCGCACTGGCTGCTCATCGCCCGATTGCCGTGCTTGGCGACTACCACGCCCGCGCCCGCCGCGACAAACGCAGCGGTGGTGCTGACGTTGAAGCTCTTGGCTCCATCGCCGCCGGTGCCACAGGTATCCAGCGCGGGGGCATCGTGTTCGACGTGGGTAGCACGGTCGCGCATTACCCGCGCCAGCCCGGCAATCTCCGCCACCGTCTCGCCTTTCATCCGCAGCGCGGTGATGAACGCGCCGATCTGCGCCCCGCTCGCCTCGCCGTCCATAATCTCAGCCATTGCCTGCGCCGCCTCGTCGCTATCGAGGCTCTGCCCGCTTACCAGCTTGCCGATTGCTTCTCTAATCATCTAGTCGAACCTGCCTTCCACAAAGTTCTTCAGTATCGCCTTACCCTGCTCGGTCAGGATGCTTTCGGGGTGGAACTGCACCCCCACCGTGCCGCGATGCTGCTTGTGCTGCACCGCCTGGATGGTACCGTCGTCGGCCCAGGCGGTGACTTGCAGCACGGAGGGCGCGGTGCGCGGCTCGATCACCAGCGAGTGGTAGCGGGTGGCGACGAACGGGTTGGGCAGCCCTGCGAAGATGCCGCTGCCATCGTGGTGGATCAGCGAGGTCTTGCCGTGCATCAGCGTGGTAGCCCGCACAATTTGCCCGCCGAACACCTGCCCCATGCACTGCAAGCCGAGGCACACCCCCAGGATGGGCAGCTTGCCGCTGTAGGCAGCAATCAGCGCGTTGCTGTTGCCCGCCTCATTCGGCGTGCAGGGGCCAGGGCTGATCACCAGCGCCTCCGGCTGCATCGCCGCCACATCCGCCACGCTCACCTCATCGTTGCGCCGCACCTCTACCTCCGCGCCCAGTTCGCTGAGGTACTGGTAAAGGTTGTAGGTGAAGCTATCGTAGTTGTCTACTAGAAGGATCATTGTTGTCTCCAAGTTATCCAAACAGTCCGCGCTCCCGTACATTTACACCGACAAAGCTGGCAACCTGGCTGGCTGCATCAGTGGCCGAACCCTTGAACGAGTAATTGCCCAGCCGGGTGCTGCTACCATCACGGTAGTTGATGTCCACCGGATAGCCACGCATATTCCTAATTGTCACCTCGGTGATGTCGCTCGTCCGCCCAAGCAGCTTACCGTCAAGGCTGAAACTATCGTTCTTGCGATCGAATATATAAACGCCAGGCTTTCTAGCAGTAGCCACCAGCAGGCCGATGGATACAATGATGACAACGATACCGATACCTATAAGCAACATAGAAGGCGACCCACTGTTGGCACTACTGGTGTCGCAGCCGATGCCGCCAGCGTGTTGATACTGAGCGGGTAGGTTGCTGCACGCTGCACTCATCGCCTGCTGTTGCCTGGTGTTGCTATCTGCTTGCGCAAAGGCAACGACTATGAGTATGATACCGAAGACGATGAAGTATATGGCACTAACAACCATCGGTGCCTTGTTCTTCTCAATCACCAACTGCTCCTCGGCTTTAGGTTCGTCTTTCGAGTAATCCATATCTCACCTATGCTTAAAGCGTCTCGGCCAAATCTAGCGCCCGCATCACTGAGGCCAGCTTGTTCTCTGTCTCGCGGTATTCGGTGGGCGAGTCGCTGTCGGCGACAATGCCCGCGCCCGCCTGCATCGCTGCCTTACCGTCGGCCAGCAGCACGGTGCGGATGGTGATACAGGTGTCGAGGTTGCCATCGTAGCCGATATAGCCAACCGCGCCGCCGTATGGCCCACGCTGTTCGCCCTCCAGTTCGGCGATGATCTGCATCGCCCTGATCTTCGGTGCGCCGCTAAGTGTCCCCGCCGGGAAGCAGGCGCGGAGCGCGTCCACCCCGCTCATCCCCGGCTTCAACCTGCCCTCCACCTCGCTGACGATGTGCATCACATGGCTGTAGCGTTCCACCTCCATCAGTCGCTTCACCTTTACCGTGCCTGGCTGCGACACGCGGCCAATATCGTTGCGGCTGAGGTCCACCAGCATGATATGCTCGGCTCGCTCTTTCGGGTCGGCCAACAGTTCCGCCGCTAGCGCCTCATCCTCGGCGGGAGTCGCGCCACGCGGCTTGGTGCCAGCGATGGGGTGGCTGGTGATCATCCCATCCTGCACCCGCACCAGCATCTCCGGCGACGCGCCCACAATTGCCGCCCCGCCCATCTGCAGATAGTACATATAGGGTGATGGATTGACTGCCCGCATCGCCCGATAAACATTCAGCGCCGACCCGCGATACTCGCGCACCACCCGCCGCGACGGCACCACCTGGAAGATGTCGCCTGCGCGGATGTACTCCTTAGCCCGCTCCACATAACCCTCGAAGATGAGCGCTGAGCGCTGAGTTGGGGGTGTAGGGGCGAGATTTATCCCGCCCTGGCCGCTAGGCGCAATGAATTGCGCCCCTACATCCGTTTTCTCCGTTTCTCCGTTGAACCTAATCCGTTGGCTGGCTTCGGTGTTCAGCTTCTCCGCCAGCGCATCAATTCGCTGCGTCGCCTGCTGATAAGCCGCCGCCACATCTGCGCCTTCATCGAGGGTCAGATGGCTGATAATCTGCACGCGCTGGCGCAAGTGGTCGAAGGCAAGCAGGTCGTCGGCGTACATGAAGATAGCGAGGGGCAAGGCAGCGTGCAGCGGGTGGGTTTGCGGCGGCACGGGCAATCGCTCGAAACTGGCCGCCGCCTCGTAGCTGAGGTAGCCAACCGCGCCGCCGTTGAAGCGCGGCAGTCCGGTGACAGGCAGCAACCGATAATCGCCCATTGCCGCTGCGATTGCAGCCAACGGGTCACTATAATCGCCAACCACCTTTTCGACATAACCATCTACCCGCTGCTGGTGGATGACCTTGCCATCCGCCAGTTTTACCACCAGCGTTGGATTAGCGCCCACGAAGCTATAGCGGCCAATGTGTTCACCGCCCTCCACGCTCTCCAACAGGAAGGCGTAGTCGGCACCGCCCGCCACCCGCAGGTAGGCGGCCACCGGCGTAAGCAAATCTGCCAGCGCCTCGCGGTAGATGGGCAGGCGCAACTTGCCGCCACCGGCCTCGGCTACCATCTGCTCTACCTGTTCGATTGTCGGATAATAGTTTGCCATGGTCGCGTCCTTCGGCATTGATGTGCGTCGAGTTTCACCCTCACCAAACCTCTCCCTCAAGGGAGAGGCTTAAAAGCTGGGCAAAACAAAAGCCCACGATTCCCCGTAAAAACAAGGGACGTGGGCCAAATATGCCTCGCGGTGCCACCCTCTGTGGGTTACTGATGCAGTAACCCCACTCTGCAAGTACCTGGTCGCTGCTGAATCACAGCGTCCGCCGATACCTCGCGCCCTGATAACGGTGGCGTTTCCGACGAAGCCTACTTGCCAAATCTGATGGGCGTATACCATGCGCCCCTACGGATCGGTGTTCGGTTCGCAACTCCCAGAGCCATTCACCTTGCGCCTGCCGCACCGCCTTCGCACCAACCAGCGGCTCTCTGAGCGTGGCATTTCGTGGTTACTAGTTCTGTTCGCAGTCTTTGTTTATTAAGTGGTCGGATTATAACATGGGCGGAGCGGGGTTGTCAAGCCATTATGCT
>JBBRMT010000152.1:0-11538 GCA_038230695.1 Chloroflexia bacterium | reverse complement strand
TGCAGCTTTGATGGCGGGCAACATTTCTCCCAAACCCCCGCTGGGGGCTTTTTGCCGGTACGCTTCACATAAAGAAGGACGCACTTATGTGCGTCCCTCATCTTTAATCTGCCTTCACGGGTGGAGGTGAAGGGATTCGAACCCTTGACCTCTACAGTGCGATTGTAGCGCTCTCCCAGCTGAGCTACACCCCCCGCTGCGGTTTTCATTATAACATAAGCACGGCCAAAATGCAAAGTTTAATGCGCCCCGTCTGTAATGATGCGATATACGTTTGTGCTGCTCTGGGATGGATAGCGTGTCGCGCCCGCGCAATGGTGAAGGCGTAGATGCGGGCTGCCCCTGCCTCGCGCAGAGCGCGGGCGCAATCCTGCATCGTCGCGCCAGTGGTGTATACATCGTCAACCAGCACGATGTGGGCATCATTGAGCGAGGGGCTGGCATCACAAGCGAACGCGCCCGCCACGTTGGCCCGACGTTGCTCATTGTTCAGCCCCACCTGCGGGCGAGTGTGTCGGGTGCGGCGCAAATACTGGGGATGAGGGTCGCAAGAAAGGTCGAGGTGAGCGGCGAGCGCAGCAGCCAACAACGCTGCCTGGTTGAAGCCGCGCTCACGTTCGCGGGCTGGGTGCAGCGGCACCGGCAGCAGCAGGGTGGATGCGTCAGCACGCAGCCAGGCGGGCAGGCGACGCTCGGCAACCATAGCGGCCAGCGCCGGTGCAACCAATTGCCCACGCCGATATTTCAGTCGCTTGATTGCGATTTCAATTGGAGGCGCATAATAGCACAGCGCGGCAGCGGCATCCAGAGATGAGGATTGGGCGCGACATTCGTAGCAGATTGCGCCGTCAGTTTGGGATCGGTGGCACAGAAGGCAGGTGCGGGTGGTAATGAAGGGGGCGGAGGCAATACAGTGTTCACACAGGGCTACGCCAACTGCGCCGCAGCCAGCGCAACGCGGAGGGTAAAGCAGGTTCAGCAAACGGTCAATTAAGGTCATGGCTTTAATAAGCTCCCCTGCCCGGAGAAGGGGAAGGGTGAGGGCTAGCCCTGATACTCCTCTATGCTCAGGTGGTCGCCCACTTCAGTATTAGTGGCAAGCAACACCCCGGCGGGCAGTTCCAGCACCGACTTTGCGCCGCGCACAAACTTGCTGGCCCGCCACGCCTTCATGCTGTGCATCATATAAAGCACCTCGCCGTTGGCGCTGAGGAAGGCGGCATCGAAGCGGAAGCGCATGAACAGGCTATGGATGGCGTTGTCGCCCACGATAAAGAGAGCCTCGCCGGGGGCAAGGCTCTTACGGCCCATTAGACCGAGGAAGCGGCTGAAGATGTTATCGGCGAAAGCGGCCCGCTCCGCCAGAGTGGTGTTGCGGTTGCGGTTCTCCACATGGGCCAGGCGCACGGCTAGAAAGCCCCGCCGCCGAGGAAGGCTGGCACAGATGGACCGAGGATGACTATATAGATGGCTGGGAAGATGAAGAGGGCCAGCGGCAGCAGCATCAATACGGGGGCGCGACGAGCCTTCTCCTCGGCGATCTGGCGGCGGCGGATACGCATCTGGTCGCTCTGGATACGCAGCACCTTGGCGATACTTACGCCCAACTGTTCGGCTTGCACCAGCGAAGCGATGAAGGTGTTGATCTCCGGCACGCCGGTGCGCTTCGCCATCTCGCGCAACGCTTCGCGGCGGGCCTTGCCCACCTTGATTTCGCTGACCACCTTCTGGAACTCCACGCTGAGAGGCTTGTCCCACTTGTCAGCCACGCGGGTCATTGCCAGGTCGAGGCCGAGTCCCGCTTCCACGCAGACGGTGAGCAGGTCAATCGCATCGGGCAGTGAACGGATCAGGTCGGTCTTGCGGGCGCGGATCTTCGAGCCTAGCCACATAGTCGGCATCAAATAGCCAAGCATAGCTAGCACTCCGGTATATAGCAGGCCGGTGGTGGGGCTGTCTTGCGGTGAGAGGACAAAGAATAGCAGCAGCGCAATGAGCAGCATACTGATGCCAGCCAACGCCCGCAACCCAATAAACTGCGAAGAAGTCATACCACCGGGGTTGCCTGCGTACATCAGATTGAGCTTGATGCGCTCGGCTTCCTTCGCGGGGCTGAGTTTGCCCAGGATTGCCAGGAAGCCATTGATGATCGGCTTGATCGCACGATCAGCGAAAGGCTGCTCAAGTTCCAGCTCCTCCAACGTGCGGGGACGCTCGGCGAAGTTGGTGAGCCGATCCTCGATTGAGGCAAGCTGGCGGGGGCGCATCGCGGTCCAGATCAGGCCACCAAACGCCGCCACACCAAGCACGACAATTAGTATCAGGATTAGTATGTTCATTGCCATTCTCCTTAGCGGGCATCAGTTAGATGTCAATGCGGACGATCTTCTGGATGACGATAAAGCCGATTATAATCATGAAACCGGCGCAGATTGGCATACAGATCCAAGGCCAGACAAACATCTTACCCATATAGGCAGGGTTGATCACCATTAGGAACGCGCCGACCAGCACGGGAATGGCGCACAGGATGTAGCTGGAGATGATGCCCTGGGCAGTCAAGGCCGCGATCTCGCCCTTGATACGCACCCGTTCACGGATGGTGTGGGCGATGGTATCGAGGATCTGGGCCAGGTTGCCGCCCACCTCATACTGAATATTGATCGCGGTGATCAGCAGGTCGAGGTCTTCGCTGGGCATTCGGCGCAGCAGGTTGTTGAGCGCCTCCTGGCTGGAGAGGCCGAGGCCCACTTCGCGCACCACCCGCTTGAACTCGTCGCTCATGGGCGCAGCGCCTTCGCGGGCAACCAGTTCCATGGATTGTAGCATACTGTAGCCGGAGCGCAGCGAGTTCGCCATCAGCCCGATGGTATCGCCCAGTTGATTGTTAAACATCTTGATACGCTTGCCGCGCATAAAGCCCACATAGAAATCGGGGGCGAACAGACCCACGACTCCGCCAACTACCGCGAAGACGAGGCTGAACAAATCCGCGCCGCGCCCGATGTACAAACCAGCCGCAGCCCCTACCGCGACCGACGCAGCCTTGATCATCAGGAACTCGCTGACGGTCAATTTAATATCGGCCTGGGCAAGCCGCTTGGCAGTTTCGGCGGTAAAGCCGCGCCCGGCGATAGCCCGTTCCAGGCGAGCGGAGATGATGTTGGCGGCATCGTGGGCGGCGGCCTTGTCCATCGCCTCCTTGCGGGCCTTGTCTACGGTGCCAAAGCGCTCCAGGCGGGCTTCGACCTCGCCGTTGCCGCCCATTCGCATTGCCGCAACCAGGCCAACTATGAGGATGAGGACACCAGCGCCCACAGCCATCGCCAGTGGGTTGCTAGTCAATGTTGAAAGATCCATGATACTACCCTCCTACCGGGTTTCAATCCTCACCCCGCCCGACAACGGGCAAGGCGCAAGCGCGAAACAGAAGCGGTTGCCCGCTATGGCTTAGAAGAACTTGTCGGTATAGCCGAAGATGTTGGGCGGCAGATAGATGTTCATCGTCTCGAACTGTTCGATAAACTTGGGGCGCACGCCAGTGGGCTTCATTCGCCCTACGATTTTGCCGTTTTCGAGGCCGGTTTGCTCGAACTCGAAGACGCTCTGCAACACGATCACGTCGCCTTCCATGCCCTGCACCTCGGTGAGGGTGACGACCTTGCGGCTGCCGTCGCGCATTCGTTCCTGGTGAACAATCAGGTCAATTGCCGAGGAGACCTGTTCGCGGATAGCCTTCACCGGCAGATCCATGCCCGCCATTAGCACCATTGTCTCGAAGCGGGCCAGAGTGTCGCGGGCGCTGTTGGAGTGGGCGGTGGTCATGCTGCCATCGTGGCCGGTGTTCATTGCCTGCAGCATATCCAGCGCCTCGCCGGAGCGGCACTCGCCGACGATGATGCGGTCGGGGCGCATACGCAGGCAGTTAACCACCAGGTCGCGGATGGTGATTTCGCCCTTACCTTCGATGTTGGCGGGGCGCGTCTCCAGGGTGATGACGTGTTCCTGGCGAAGTTGCAACTCCGCCGCGTTTTCCACCGTAATGATGCGCTCATCGGGAGGGATGAAGCTGGACAGGACGTTGAGGAAAGTGGTCTTGCCAGTGCCGGTGCCGCCGCTGATCACAATGTTGAGGCGGGCCTCGACGCAGGCTTTGAGGAAAGTGGCGATCTCAGGGGTAATAGTGCCGTAGCGGATCAGGTCATCAATGGTCAGCGGGCGACGGCTGAACTTACGAATGGTGATCACCGGCCCCACCAGGCTAAGTGGGGGGATGATGATATTGACGCGGGAGCCATCTGGCAGGCGGGCATCCACATAGGGGCTGGCCTCGTCCACGCGGCGACCGAGCGGGGCGACGATGCGATCAATCACCCGCATCACATGATCGTTGTTCTGGAAGGTAATATTGGTCAGCTCCAGCATACCCTTGCGCTCGATGAACACCTGATGCGGGCCGTTGACCATAATTTCGGTAACGGTGTCATCCTTGAGCAGCGGCTGGATTGGGCCGAAACCGAGGATTTCCGCCTCCACTGCATCGAATAGGCGGGCGCGTTCCACGCGGGTGAGGATAATATTCTCGCTATCGAGGATGGTGTTGAAAATATCTTCCACCTGGCGGCGCACCTCCTCGGTGCGGCTCAGGTCGAGCTTGGGGTCGAGTTCAGCAATTAGCTTGTTCTGCACCCGCTGTTTGAGGTCGAGGTAGCTATCCTTGCCCCCACTATTGGGCGCGGCGACATTGGTGCTGGAGCGCCGCAACTGGCTCTGGCCGTTGCCGTTTGCCTGGCCGTTCTCCGGCAGTTGGGCAGGACTTAGCTGGCCGCTATTGAGCGGTCCAGAGGGTGGAGCAATTGGCGTACCGACGGAGCTGCCTACCCCGTCTGCGCCGCCAATGCGCTTGAGTAGAGACATAAGGTCTACCAACCTTTCTAAGAGCTTATCCGAAGACTATTGGTTGTCAGCAATGATGAATATCTTGCGCCCGGTTTCGGATAAGTTCTATACGCGGTTTGCCACTTCCCGCCGCCCAGCGCATAGGCCGGATGCAAGTTGTTGCGCTACCCTTAATTATACGTTAGCGAGTCAAGCATTGGTTGTATCTGGTTTTCACTCGTAGCTGGAATGGGATAAATCATGCCCTGGTGAACGCATCCTTAGCCACGATTGGAGGTGAGCGGCAGGCGGAAGCGCGAGCGAGAGCCACCCTGGAGTTGCTCCTCTTTCTTCTTTGGCGCAGCCTTGTCTTTCTCCTTCTCCTCGGCTTCGCCTAGCTTCAGCGCGGCTAGCGCCTTTGCCATGCTGACCATATCCTTGCTTACCTGGTTGTCGCGGGTGGAGATCACCAGCGGCACACCCTGGTTGATAGATAGCGAAACGGCGCGGGGATCGGAGGCCACCGAAAAGTCAATCTTATGGCGCAGGGTTGCTTCCACCGTCTGCACATCAATCATAGTCTTGGCATCGGCGCGGTTGAGTAGCAGCATCAGCTTCTCTGGCGCATAGCCCAGCTTGTTGCTAACCTCCAAATAAACCTTTATGTCGCGGATGCTGGTCATCTCCAGGGTCATCACCAGCAGGATGCGGTCGGCCACATCGGTGACGCTGAGGGTGGCATCGGCAAACGAAGCGGCGGTGTCTATGATGATGTAATCGAAAGACTTACGTAGTTCGGCAATCACGCGGCGCATCAGGTCTCCCGTTACCAGGTCGGCGTGTTCCGGCTGGCTGGGAGCCAGCAGCACGCGCACTCCGCTAGTATGCCCGATCATCACATCGCTGAGTAGCTCGGCATCAATCTCGTCAATGCGGCTAACTAGATCGTAGATAGTCTTGTTCGACAGCAGGTTGAGAACCACGCCTACATCACCAAAGGTGAGGCTGGCATCTACCACGGCCACCCGCTTGTTGGTGGCCTGCTTCAGCGCGACAGCCAGGTTGCAAGCAATGGTGGTGCAGCCCACTCCACCTTTGGGGCTGAAGACGGCGAACACCCGCCCGCTGCTGTCATCGTTGTCGGATTGCTGCTGCTGCCCCTGGGGCATATAGACCATCTTCTTTTTGCCCGACTCGAGGCGATGCACATGGCGGATGCTCTTGAGCAACTCGTCGCTGCCAAACGGCTTGACAAGAAACTCTCGCGCTCCAGCCAGCATCGAGCGGCGCAGATAATCCTGTTCGCCCTGCACTGACATCATGATGATCGAGGTGGCAGGCAGTTCCGAGGTGATGATCTCGGTGGCCTGGATGCCATCCATATCGGGCATATTGATGTCCATCAGTACAATATCGGGGAGCAGAGCGCGGCTCTGAGCGATGCCCTCCTGACCATTGGTGGCGGTGCCAACCACTTCCATGTCGCGCTCGAACATCAGCAGCTTGCTGACGAGTTCGCGGTTCTCGGGGTTATCGTCAACAATCAGCACGCGGATTTTAATCTGGCCGTCCATTGCTTATTCGTTCCTTTAGGCTTAGAGTGTAGCTGATGCTGGGCGCACTATTGTGCGCCCAATATCAAAATCCGCTTATCGGCCCGTAATCGGGGTGATAACAACCCCCGGTATGGGGATGTTGAAGTTGGTGATCATGTACTGCTCGGTAACGCCAAGCGTGTTGGTGGTCGCGTCGTTCCTAGTGTCGCCACGGGAGCGGAGGACGATGGTCATGGCCGCGCTACCCACCTGCTCGGTGACGCTGGACTGCCCGCCGCTGCCAGTTACCGCCAGCGTGTCGCGCATATACTTGATCACCTCGGCCTGCTGGGGGGTAACGTCAAGGATCAGCATCTGGGTTTCATTCGGCGACAACTGGTGTCGGGGCGAAGCTCCGGCCACTGGCGGGCTGGGCAACTGGATAACCTGAAGCACATGAACCGCCTGCAAGATCAGCTTGGTGCTATTGAAGTCGTATGTCTTGCGTGTGGCGGCTACCGGCGCAGCGCCGGGGGCAATCGGCTGGGCTTCATCAACCTGAATCTCGTAGCGTTGCGTCCACAGGATATCAATGTAATCGTCGTTGGAGATCTGGCCGCCCACGCCGCTTTCATCGTTAATCGGCAGGGAGATGGCGCGACGGTTGGTGTTGGCGGGTGTGGGAGACGGGCCGCCTGCGGTGGGGCTAGCAAAGGGGATGATGTTGGATAGCCCTGGCTGCGACAGGTAGCTCTTGAGGATGTTCTGGTTCTTGCTCAGGTTGCGGATGGTCATCATTCCCACCACCTCGCCCCCGCTCTGGGCCAGGTCGGCGCGGTTAGCCTCGGAGACGGTGGTCTGATCAACCGGCACTAGCTGTAGACTATCGGCGGTGAGGATGGTGAAGGCGGGGATGTCTATCTTGGCCTGAATTACGTTTATCATGGTGACTGCCGGGGTGGTCGGCGTGGATGGGTTCTGGTTGTTGGCGTAGATAAAGACGAGCAGGCCGATCACTACAGCGGCCACCAGAGCCAGAATGATTATTCCGATTGATGAATTGCGTCTACGCATCTTGATGCTTCCTCCTGAACTAATGTTGAGATTATAGCACAAGCCAGCCGCTTTGCAAATAGGCCACCACCTCATGCTCAGGGTAGCGGGCGTAGGCGCAGAAGCACACCCACACAGGCTGCTCTAGCTGATCATAGCACGCTGGTAGATACGATGCAATAGCCAAATGGTACTAAATATGTCAAGTTGGTGAGTGTTTCCCGAAACCTGTGGCACGTTGACAGATCCAAAACGTCGCTCATATAGCGGGTATCGCGGTGGCCGCGCCGTTGGAGTTTATCCCCATTGACGAATTGCGCCACCAGTTGGAGGTGAATGTGGTCGCCCAGTTGGCGGTGACGCAGGCGTTCCTGCCACTGCTGCGTCTGGGGCATGGACGCATCGTGAACATGAGTTCGGTGGGCGGGAGATCGGTTGTGCCAATGCTGGGTCCGTATAGCGCATCGAAGTATGCCCTAGAAGCGTTGAGCGATGCGCTGCGAATGGAACTGATGCCCGACGGTATTCATGTGGCAATAATCGAACCTGCTTCGATCAAGACCCCCATCTGGGATAAATCGCTAACCGCTGGCGACGAAATGGAGCGCAGAATGTCACCCAAAGCGCAGGAGGTTTATGGAGCGCCGATAGCAAATGTGCGTAGGCTGGCGGCAGCTTCCAACCACAGTGGGGTGCCAGCAAGCGTAGTGGCAAAGGCAGTGGCTCATGCGCTAACAGCGAAGCGACCGAAGGTACGCTATCTGATCGGCGCAGCGCGGGCCAGAGTACAAACGCTTGCCAACCTGCTGCCCACCCGTTGGCGGGATCGGCTGCTGGTGACGATGCTGTGGCGAAAAGGAAGTTGAAAGTCGCAAGTTGAATGTTGCAGTTACAAACTGGATATTACTCATCGCAGTTGCTGGTCGAGGAACTGGTATAGGCGCTTGAGGTAGGCGCTGGGGTTTTGGATATAGGCTTTGGTGTGGCGTGCGCCGCTGACCACCACCAGATCGCTTTGCGGATTGCTGCTGGCGTTGCGTAGCTCATATGCCTGGGCCACGCCGACAAGCTGATCAGCATCGCCGTGATAGAAAAGGAAGGCACGTTGCGGCTGGCTACGCACTGCATCTACCGGACGCAGGTCGGGGTTGACCCCAAACAATGGAGCATAGAGCAGGGTCGGCCCGTCGAGCAACTCAGGAATGAAGAAGCGGGCCAGGCCATTTATGAGGGTGAGGCGAAGTTCGGCGAAGGCGCTATCGGTGACGATCGCGCCGACATCGGGCAACTGCGGCGAAGCCAGCAACACTGCCGCCCCGCCCATGCTCACGCCGAACATCAGCATCTTGCCCGCCACATAGCCGCGCCCACGCATGAAGTCGTATGCGCCCAGCACGTCGAAGCGTTCGCGATCGCCGAGGGTGGGGTGATCGCCGCCGCTCGTACCCTGAGCGCGAAAGTCGAACATCAACACATCGTAGCCGTGGGCGACGAGATCCTTCGCCATCCACATATAGTCGCCCGCGACTCGATTGGACAGCCAGCCAGGGGCGAGAATGACGCTGCGTCCATTGGGGCGGGCGGCGTGGAACAACCAGCCATACAGGGTTATGCCGTCGGCGCGGCTGGCGAAGCTAACGTCATCGTAGCGCCTACCCACTTGAGCCGCCTGCGCTGCCAACGCGATCGGGCGGGGCGCGATATAGACAAAGCTATAACCCAGGCCCAGCGGCATCACTACGAACACCAATAGCAGCGCCACCGCCAACCACTTGAGTAGTCGCAGGCGCAAGCGACGTACTCCCCTCCCGCTGGGAGGGGCTGGAGGTGGGTCTGTGCGGCGCGACTCACTCCCCCACCGTTCCTCCCCCTTTGGGGGAGGAACAATGCTGCTCATACCTGGACCCCGGCAAACAAATCCTCCTCGAACGGCTGACCGGCGCGGCGCGAGGGTACTCCTTGCAGCAGATGCAGATAAGCCTTGCCATCCTGCGTAGCGACCGATTGCTCGAATGCGGGCGTGTCGGCAGAGCGGCTGTGATACTCCGCCCACGCGCCCCGTTGCGCCCGCAGGCTATGGGCAACCTGGATCACGGTGGTGGGGGGATAGTAATCGGCTTGCGCGTCGGCCTCGATGGGCGGCAGTGGTGCGGTGAGATAGTAGAGCTTCTTGACCTGATGCAGCGGCAACCCTTTCGCCAACTGCTCAGGGTAGCGATGTTCATCGGCGGCGGCTGGCACGGCGCTGGCCGCGATGCGGGCAACAGTGGTAACGTCGCCATCCGCGCCGGGGCTGAGGGCAATCACCACCTGTGGCTGCAGCAGGCGGATGATCTGCGCCACCCGGCCAGTAAGCTCGTTCGATTCGGCTGCTGCCAGCGGGCTTTTGAAGCTCCACAGATAGAGCTGGCTGACCCCGATGGTGCGGGTCGCCTTACGTAGCTCGGCCTCGTGGGCGCGGAGGGTCTGAGCAGCGCCCGCCCCCTTCGTCACACAGATGAGGCCGACCAGCACCGCGTACTTGGAGTAGCGGTCAATCAGCGCCCCCAGCGGAAACGTCTCCTCGCCAGGATGGGCGACGATCACGAGCATACGTTTGGGGGAGGATTGGATACCGGATAGCAGGTCCATTTGATAATTTTCCTTAGTATTACAGCCTCAGCTATCAGGCAAGATGGTGTAGTTACGATTGGCTTTGACACTGGGCGACAGGGCGTATGCGATTCGCCCCTACACCATTCTGGCCCTCTTATACCAACTGAGGCTGTAATATTAGATGCCGAGCAACTTTACATCAACATATCTATCCCGCCAATTATAACACAGCATACCAGCCACAGGCATAGTCACCGAACAAGGTGGCTCACAAAGCGGTGAACAAACGTGGCTGCGCTTGTCACGATCTGGTATAGATGCTAGAATAGAGTGGTAAGGCATTACGATACGGTGGCGTAGCTAACGCGCCACGCCCGAAAGGCAGGCACAGGGTTGAGCGAGGAGCAAACCCAGGAGCTACAGACGAGCGGTGGCATCATCAAGCAATTGCTTGACCTGAACAGCGGGGCGCTGGCGATCAGCAGCGAACTCGACCTTGACCGACTGCTGCAACGCATCGTGGAAACCGCCCGCAGCGTAACTCGTTCACGCTATGCCGCGCTCGGCGTTGTCGGCGACGATGGGCTGATTGATATGTTCCTCACCAGCGGCATCAGCAAGGAAGAGCGCGAACAACTGGGCGAACTTCCCCGTGGACATGGTCTGCTGGGGGTGCTGATTAAGGAGGGCAGACCGATCCGCATCCCCAACATCCCGAAAGACCCGCGTAGCGTCGGCTTCCCGCCCGGCCACCCGCCCATGCTCACCCTGCTGGGGATGCCGATCCGCTACATGAACCGCGTTGTCGGCGATCTCTATCTCACCGACAAGAATAACGGCGAATTGTGGAGAGACGAGGACGAGTGGCTAACCGCGATGCTCGCCAACCATGCGGCTGTAGCGATTGGCAACGCCTACCTTTACCGCGAACTGCAGCAGGCGCACGAACGCGCTGAGTCAGATCGCCACCGCCTGGCCGTCATCCTTGAAGACTTGCCGGAGGGGATAGTCGTCTGCGATAACCAGGGTTACATCACTATTCTAAACGTCACAGCTACGCAGATGCTCGGTTTTGCCGTGGGTGACAATGTCCACCAACGTCCGTTCATCACTAAATATACCGACGGCAAACCCTACGAAGATGGTGAACTGCCTCTCAGCCGCACTCTGGCTCAGGGTGTTCATGTAGGCGGCCAGCAAATAGTCGTGCAGCTACCCGCACAGGGTGAAGAGATAGACGTGCTGACTAGCACCGCACCGCTGTTGGATAGCAGCGGTCACCTGGTGGGCGCTGTCGCCGTCTATCAGGACATCAGCCACATCAAAGCAGTTGAGCGGCTCAAGGACGAGTTCTTCTCGATGGCAACCCACGAGCTACGCACCCCCCTGACTTCGATTACCATGTCTGCTGGGTTGCTGGCCGAACAGGTAAGCGGACAGGGCGGCAAAGTAGCAGGGTTGGCGCGGCTGGTGGACG
>JBBRMT010000151.1:0-11559 GCA_038230695.1 Chloroflexia bacterium | reverse complement strand
CTGGGCGAATTGGTATTAGTAACCAACTCAGCACTCAGCACTGATCGGCTGCCAGTAGCGCTCGGCCAGCCCCTCACCCTGCGCTATCAGCATGGCGTAGCTACGTACCTGGTCACGCATTGCTGCTTCGCCGCCGAACAGGATACCCAGTTGCGAGGTGTAGGTGGCAATTGCGGCAATTTTGTCGTCCAATGTGGCGTGGATGTCGGTGAGCGCGGGATGCAATTTGAGTGGGATTTGCGCTAGCCGCTGCTCCAACGCCTCACCGTTGCCCGCATAGGGGAAATCTTCATAGAATAGCACACGGTATCCTTGAGCCGCCAGTACGCGCCCGGCAAGATTAGCCAGTTGGTGGTCAACATGGTTGCCCACCGCGAGGGGGAAGTAGAAGGTGGCATCAGGGTTTTGCATAACAATAGCTGCGAGATTAGATTGCAGTTGCGGCAGCGTCTCCGCAATGTCCTCTTTTATCACCGCACCGAACAGGGTAATATCCGAATCGTAATCCGCCCGTCGGTAGATGGCATCAAGATAATCGAGCCACTGGCGCTGCGCCCCTAGCCGCTGCAGGGCGTGTTCCTCCTCGGCCTGTCGCGCCAGGTAGGTGTCGGTGGTGTTGTTGCCGCTTGATGTCTGCCAGTCGCGCTCCATCGCGGCGGCGAACGGGGTGCGTTTCAGACCTACGAGCGGTATTTGGCTGCATACAGTCACTACCAATACCCGCTCACCCGCCTCAGTCTGCGCCGATATCTGCCCACCGCACGAAAGCGGCACGTCGTCGAAGTGGGGCGAGATATAGACGTGGTGGTAGTTTCGAGTTTGCGTAGGGGCGGATTGAGTCCGCCCAGAGTTTTGAGTTGTGGGCGATTGCCTGGTCATTCTGCCTTCTACCTTCTACCTTCTACCTTCTACCTTCTACCTTTGTCACTGTCCAAAGTTTATACCAAACAGGGGGAAGATTAGAGTGGAGATGAGCAAGAAGATGGTCAGCAGAATGATGACGATCGCGGTCGGCCAGGCGATGATGTTCTGCACCCTGGTGTTGGCGTACTTGCCCATAATCTCCTTGTTGTTGATCAGCATCAGCATGAAGATGAGGATGACGGGCATCAGCATCCCGTTCAGCACCTGGGTGGCGATTAGCAGCGGGGCAATCGGCAGGCCTGGGATGATCGCCACCGCTGCGCCAATTACAATCAGGGCGGTGAACAGGCTGTTGAACACCGGCGCTTCGCGGAAGCTGTAGGATACACCCTTCTCGAAACCAAACGCCTCGCAAACCGAGTAGGCGGTGGCGATGGGCAGCACCCCTGCGGCCAGCATTGAAGCGCCGAACAGGCCGACCGCAAACAGGTTCTTGGCATATTCACCGGCAACCGGGGCCAGCGCCAATGCCGCATCGTTCATATTAGTTACCAACTTGCCAATCGGGTGCAGGGTGGCGGCGGTGCAAATAATGATGGCAGCAGCAATTAGATTGGCGAACACTGCGCCCGCATAAGCATCGAAGCGCGACAGCTTATAGTCCTCGGCGGTAACACCCTTGTCCACAACCGACGATTGTTCGTAAACCTGCATATATGGGGTCAGGGTGGTGCCGATGGTGGCAATCAGCAGGTAGATATAGGCAGGGTCAGCGCGGAAGCTGGGGATGAATGTGCCTCTGGCAACCGCGCCCCAATCGGGCTTGGCGAGGAACATGGCAACGAAGTAGGCGAGGAATACGGTGGACATCAGCAGGAAGATGCGCTCGACAACGCGATAGTTGCCTTTGGTTAGCAGCCACCAGAGGATAAAGGCGACGATCGGCAGTGATATAAAGCGCGGCACGCCGAATAGCTCCAACGCCGCACCGATGCCCACGAACTCTGCAATGGTGATACCAGCGTTGGCGATCACCATAACCAGCATGGCGAAGGCAGTCCAGCGCACGCCAAACTGTTCGCGCACCAGATCGGCAAAGCCTTTGCCGGTGATCGCGCCCGCCCGCGCCGCCATCTCCTGCATTACCATCAGGCTGAGGGTGGCGATTAGCATCACCCAGAGCAGATCGTAGCCGTACTGCGCCCCCACACTGCTGTAGGTGGTGATGCCGCTAGCCTCATCACCGGCAAAGCTGGAGATCAGTCCGGGTCCTAGCGCCGCAAGGTACAGCCACATACCGCCTCGGCGCAGTCGTGGCAAAGGCAAGCGCCGCCTTGCCTGCACCGGCGCAGCGTTCACTCCTACCTCTATGGTTGTATCTTTCTTCTCCTCCTCCAGCTTCATGCCCGCCCCTCATTAACAATTCAAAACTCAAAACTCAAAACTCATAATTCCTCCCGCAGGCTGCCACGCCGCCTACGCCATTTCCCTGGCATGAACACCTCCAGCGCGTCATCCACCGTCACGTTGCCTACGATGTTGCCCCGCGCATCCAACACCGGCAGGGCCAGCAGGTTGTAATCGGCAATTTTGCGGGCGGCATCGCGTTCGCTGTCGTCTGGTTTGGCATACTCGAAGTCGCGCTCCATCACTTCTGAAAGTGGCAGATCGGGCGCGGCTAGCAGCAAATCGCGCATGGTAACGATGCCGACTAGCTTCTCACTACCCGCGCTCTCCACCACGTAGAGGTAATAGACCTCGTAGAACTGCTCAAGCTCGGCGCGGATGGTTGGCACCACCGCGCGCACCAGCGTCTGCTGTGGCACGGTGATGTAGTCGGTGGTCATCATCCCGCCTGCGGTGTGTTCGCCATATTCCAACAGATCGCGCACCTCGCCCGCTTCATCGGCATCCATAAGATTTAGCAGGTTCTCGGCGCGACCTTCGTCCAGGTCGGCGATCAGGTCGGTGGCCTCGTCGGGCGACATCTCTTCGAGGATATCCGCCGCCCGCTCCGCTTCCAGCAGCGCCATAATATCGCTCTGCCGCGAGGTGGGCAGTTCCTCCAGTGTCTCTGCCGCAGTCTCATCGTCGAGGGCGCTGATGATCTCCGCGCCCTCCTTGTAACTAACCTCTTCGAGCAGGTCGGCCAACTCAACCGGATCCATCTGCGCGGTACGGGCGTGGCTGAGGTTGAGCTTCACCCCGCTGGCTCCGCTGGCAAAGAAGTCCACCTGTTGCCAATCGAGGATCTCGTCACGGGCGTGAAAGGCCCGCCCCAGCGTCTCGGCGTGCAGGCGGCGGAAGAGGCCACCACTGCCCACCTCGACCGCGACCAGGTGAAAGTGGCTGCCATGCGGCCCGATTAGCGCGTCGTTGACTCGCTCCACCTTGCGGTTGGCAAGGTCAATCACCCGCTTATCAATCAGATCCTTTGCCAGCAGCATCTCATCTTCGCGGCGGACGAATGGCTTGCGGCTCAGTTCTTCACTGCTCAGGTTGACCCCGGCCTGCTCACCTTCGGGCAGCAAGGCGGCAATTGCGCTACTCGGCACGAAGAAGTTTACTTGCTCGTCGTCAACATCGCCGCGCACCACCAGGCCGTGCAGCGGCGGATAGCCGCCCGCGCCTGCGCCGACATTCAGCCGCACCACAATATCACGCAGGCGGGCAATGGTCGCGCCCTGCGCGTCGCGCACCGGCTTACCCAGCAGCAGGCTGACGTAGCTAGCTGAGGCCAGATTTGGTTTGAATTGTTCGGGCTTGGCTTCCATTTCGCTGCTAGTTTAACCGATGCTGATTAGCTTCGTCAAGCATAAATATGCGGGGGAATGGGCTTTTATAATTGACAAAAACAAAGAGCCACTCCGCTGTGGAGTGGCCCTCTGAGTAATCAAAATGATGGCGTTTACGCCAGATCGAACAGTAGCACCTCTGCGGCTTCCTGCGCGGCAATGGTTAGCTTGTTCTCCTCGCTTACGGCGGCGGCATCGCCCTGTTGTAGAGCCTGCCCATTCAGCGTCACCACGCCCTGTGCCACCTGTACCCAGGCGTAGCGGGCGGGGTCTAGCTGATAGTTTAGCTCCTGCCCTGGCTCAAGTAGCGTGGCATAAACTTTCGCATCCTGGTGGATGGTCACTGCGCCATCGCTGCCGTCGGCGCTGGCGATGAGCCGCAGTTTACCGCTTCGCTCCTCAGCGGGAAAGCCCTTCTGCTCGTAGCTGGGCTGAAGCCCACGCTGATCAGGCACTAGCCAGATTTGCAGGAAGTGCAACCCGTCGCTCTTCGAGGCGTTGAACTCGCTGTGGGTCACGCCGGTTCCTGCGCTCATGCGTTGCACCTCGCCGGGTCGGATGATCCCGCCGTTGCCCATGCTGTCGCGGTGTTCCAGCCCACCCTCCAGCACATAGGAGATAATCTCCATATTGTTATGCGAGTGCGGCGGGAAGCCTTCACCCGGCGTAACCCGATCCTCGTTTATAACCCGCAGACTGCGAAAGCCCATCTGGGCAGAATCGTAGTAGCTGGCGAATGAAAATGCGTGATAGGTGTTTAGCCAGCCATGATCATCCTGACCCCGCGCACCTGACTTACGAACCAAAATCATTGTATTACCTCCGTGTTACCTTTGCGCTGGCTAACGCCAGTAGTGCTTTAATTTCTAAAGTGCATTATAACATAAAGCGCAATCGTTTGTCAAATAAAAAAGGCCGCCCTATACGTGGGGCGACCTTGCGATAATACCAATTAACCGAGCAGAAGGTGAGTTTTCTGTAGAGGCGAACAACGGTTCGCCCCGGTGCAATTTCAACATCACCAAATGCAATTGGTATAAGTTGGCTTATGGGTTCGCCACTAGCAGGTTGCCAACCGCGAAGCTGGTGGTCAGGCTACGCTCGAAGGCTGCGCCATTTGCATCAACCCCACGCACCGTTAGCGACAGATTGTACACCCCCGATGTGGTGGGCAGGTTGACGTTGATAATGCCGCCATTGCTAACTATGGCCTGGCTGGCGTGGCTGAAGCTACCGCCGCTCAGGTGGCTCTCCACACTCAGGTTGCTCAGGTTGGTCTTGCCGTCGCTGGCGTGCAGGGTGAAGTTGACGCTGCTGCCTGGCGCGAAGGTAAGGGCATTACTGCTGTTGCTCAAGCTAACCTGCAGCCCGCTCTGAATGTTTGCTATAAGCAAGTAAGCGCCCACACTAGCCTTGTACAGGCCCAGGGTTGGCGCAGCGCTAAACTGCCACTGCCCCGCCGTAGGGTTATTTATCTGGAAGTAGTAGTATACCGCTGCGCCGAGCGTCTGTGTGCGATCACCCTGCTGCACCGATACGGGCTGATACTGCCTGCCATCTGGTCCGCTTAGTGTGACATAGAGATTTGCGCTGGTCAGCAGGGCGATATTCAAGCTCTGCGCCCCACTTTCCACCGCGAACCGTTCGCTGGCCGCGCCATTAACTTGCCCGCCGCGGATGATGCCGCCCGCAGGCAAACTGGCGTAGGGGCTTTGCTCGATAGGCTTGCTCTGCTCACCGCTAGATAGTCCGCGCCACAGGGTACTGACATAGGGCTGCACCCGGCTCCAGGTATTGTGGCCGATGGGCATCTGGTCGTGATCGAGGTTGCCATCGGTGAAGATATGGTTGCCGAGTGGGTGATGGGCGCTACTGACCGTCACCGCGCCATCGTTGCTGCCATAGAATTGCAGGTAAGCCCCGCCATACCACAACGCGCCAAACCACGGGCCATGACTGGTGCCTGCACTGGTATCATAATGCACATAACTGTTCGCGCTGCTGCCATCGCTGACGCTGCGGTAGTAAGCCATCTGGCCGGTTTGCAGCGAGTATACTGCGTCGTCGCGCTGGCCGAGGATGGCGGCAAGCCAGCCGCCCCACCAGCTATAGGAAAGGTCGGCAAGTTGCGAACCCCAGTTGGGCGAGGATAGCTGGAACAACGTCTGCACCTTAGGCGCAGCGCCGTACTGCACGATGGCCGCATTGCTATCCAGGCCGCCTTTGGAGTGGGCTACGATGTTGACGCTGCTCACCCCGTAGTGGGCGGTAATGGTGTTCAATTGCCCGGCCAGCATCTGCCCATTGTCCCAGATGCTGCCACCCGTGCCGCCTGCGTCTATCAGATCCACGAAAGCGGTGCGGTAGCCAGCGTAATAGGCATCGCTGTA
Source organism: Chloroflexia bacterium (assembly GCA_038230695.1). GTDB lineage: Bacteria > Chloroflexota > Chloroflexia > QHBQ01 > QHBQ01 > QHBQ01. The sequence continues at coordinate 5,510 of JBBRMT010000151.1, read as the reverse complement.
CATATCGTTACCGTTCGTCCACCAGGTGTTGGCCTGGCCGTGCAACCCCTGCACGAACACCAATACCGGCTTGTTCAGCCCGCCGCCCGCTGGGGTTGCACCGTAGTAGATCGTCCCCGGCGTGCCATCGGGACTCATCCCTGCATTCTGGGGCAGCGGCGGACTCTGCACCGCTGCCGCCTGACCCACCCCCATCAGCATCAGGATGGCGACCAGTATCATCATTCCCGCCAGCCACCTGCTTATCGTCCGCGTCTTGCTGCTCATCCTATTCACCTTTCTCACCTATCCTCGATGATAGGTGCGACTAACCAGCCCATTCTCGCTGCCCCAGGCTTGTCTTCTGCTGAGGCTGATCGCATTCTACTACTCTATTGTGCGGATTGCAACTTTTGCGCTGGTATGCAATTTATAGCAGCGCGGCAGGGCGAACAACGGTTCGCCCCTACAAACATAAAAGCATCTGCCTTTCAACTTTCCGCGTTTACCTGTATAATGCGGCCATGACTGCCTCATCTTACATTGTCGAAGCCTTCCGCGCCCGCCTGCCGTTTGCCCTCGATGCTTTTCAAGAAGAAGCGATCGTCACCCTTGCGGCTGGCGATAGCGCCATGGTCGCCGCGCCGACTGGCACCGGCAAGACGGTGGTGGCCGAGTTCGCCATTTACAAAGCGGCTCTGGCGGGGCAGCGGGTGATGTATACCACTCCGATTAAAGCCCTGAGCAATCAGAAGTTCCGCGACCTGCGGGCGGTCTACGGCGCGGCGGCAGTTGGCCTGCTCACCGGAGACATCATCGAGAACCGCGAGGGCCGCATCCTGGTTATGACCACCGAGGTGCTGCGTAATATGCTGTTGCAGAACCCCGCCGAGCTTGCGGATGTGTCGGTGGTTATCTTCGACGAGATACATTACCTTGCCGATGTGGAACGCGGCACTGCATGGGAGGAGGCAATCATCCTCTGCCCCAAGCACGTCCAGCTAGTCTGCCTCAGCGCCACGGTTGCCAACGCCGCCGAGCTAGCCGCATGGATTTCGCACACTCACAGCCCCATCCACCTGATCACCCATCGCCAACGAGCGGTGCCGCTATCATATTACTATTACCTCGACGGGCAGCTGCACAAGGTGATTGACGAGCAGGGGAGGCAGGTAGCCGACTTCCCTAATGTGGGCGGCGAGATTCGACGCGGCAGTGGGCGCGGCCAACGCTTGCGTGGCTACGGCAGCGATGACGAACGCCGCCGCATCCCCGAACCGGAGCCGCCCGAAATCGTGCAGCAACTCGAACACCTCGACCTGCTCCCCGCCATCTACTTTCTGTTCAGCCGCCGCGACTGCGAGGCCGCCGCCGAAGCCTGCGCACAGATATCCTTCCCCAGCGTGCGCGAGGCGGAACACGTCAAGCGGGTCAATGAGGTGATCCAACGCTACATGGATCGGCTCACTCCCGACGATCGGCAGTTGGAGCAGGTCAAGACTATCGCGCGGCTGGCGCATCGCGGGCTGGGTTTCCACCACGCCGGGCTGCTGCCGGTGCTGAAGCAACTGGTGGAGGAGTTGTTCGGCATGGCGTTGCTGCGGGCCGTATTCGCCACCGACACGCTGGCATTGGGCGTGAATATGCCCGCCCGCACCGTGGTGGTGGGGCGGATGAGTAAGTACGACGGCCAGACCCGCCGTCCGCTGCTGCCCAACGAGTTCCAGCAGATGGCGGGGCGGGCTGGGCGGCGCGGCATTGACCCACAGGGTTATATCGTAGTGCCATATTCGCCCTGGGTCACGTTCCGCGAGGCGCTGGGCATAGCGATGGGCGATTTGTTGCCAGTGGAGAGCGCGTTCAGCATCCACTACAATGCGGTGCTGAACCTATGGAACCCGCCTAGCGGTAGCCGCGTCCTCGATGTGATGCGCCACAGCCTGTTGCAGTTCCAGCAATCGCGCCGCCTGCGCGAATTGGCGACCGATATGTATGGCTATCAGCAGCGATTGGCCGAAGTGCCGATTGGTTGCCTGATTGGATACGATGATGGCGAAGCGTTGCTCGATGAATATGAGCGGCTAGGGCGCGAGGTTTCGATTGCCCGCAAACGCGAGAAGTCGGCTGCCGATGAGCTTGAGCGGGTGCGTGGCAAACTCAGCGCTACTCCCTGGACTCCGCCCCGCCGCGACAGCCTGCGCCACACCTTCCGTGAACTTGCCCCCGGCAGCCCCGTTCATCTCGCCAACCACGGATGGGCCTTCTGGCTGGGCAAGGCCGAGGGTAATGGCATCGGTCTGCTGCTGACCTTCGCCGATGGCAAGCCGCTGGTGGAGACGCTGGCCGAATATCGCAGCGTAGACTACCTGCCAGAGCAAGCCCCGCTGCTCTCCCTGCCCATCGAACTCGACGACCCGCCCTACACGCCGGTGGTGAATGAGTTGCTCACCCTCGCGCAACAGGAGACACTCTACCGCGACGCTCAGGAGCTAACCGCCACCCTACCCGATCTGGAGAAGTGGCGCGAGGATCACAATGCTGCGTTGCTTGCCAGCGTCGGTCCTGCGCTAGACAAGGCCAGAGCCGAGGTGACGGACACTGCCGCTGCCGCAAAGGCCACTGCTGACGCAGTGCATCACCATCCTTGCGATCCCTGCCCCCGCCGCAAGGAACATCGGGCCTACCGCTATGAGCGTAGCGCACTGGAGGGGCAAATCGGTAAGGAGGAGCGCAAGATTGCCGAGGCCGCCGCCGAAGAGGAGGTTAGGCTTGAGCGCACCCTGCAAGGCATCGTGCGCGTGCTGGATCGCTTCGAATATCTGGATCGCGGCACGCCCACCAGCAAGGCGTTGCGCCTCGCCAACATCTTCGACCGCAATGCCCTGATCATCACCGAGGCAGTGGTCGCGGGCTGGCTCGACAGCCTTAGCCCTGCCGACCTGGCCGAGTTTGCAAGCTGGTTCGCTTATGACCGCGATGTGGAGTTCAACAACCGCTACTATATCCCTTCACATCTGGTGGCCCTGCGCCGCCGCCTCGACGAACTTGAGCGCGAGGTGTTCAAGGTCGAGCGCGAGAATGGGCTGCTTATCTCCAGTGGCTACAACCCCTACTTTTGGGGTGCGGCCCGCGACTGGTGTCGTGGCGCGTCGCTGGGCCAACTGATGCGTAACATGGAGCAGAGCGAGGGCGACCTGGTGATGACCATGAACAAGACGCTCGACCTGCTGCGCCAGTTGCGCGAGATGCTCAACCAGGTGGAACGCAACACCGGTCTGGCCGACCCACTGCAAGGCAAGCTAAAGGAAGCTGAGAAGCTAATTCGCCGCGGGGTGGTGGAACTTGCCACGACTGCAGGGTTTGGACCGCTTAATGTTACGGAAACGAGTGAGGATTAGTTACGCCTGTGTAAGCCCTTCATACATCCCCACCACCTTCTTGCCCTCCTCGTTCCAGTTGTACACCTTCGCCGCTGCCAGCAAATTAGCCCTTGTCTCGCGCAGCAAGCGATCGTTGCCCAGCAGCATACCGATGGCGCTGGCGTAGCTTTGCGGCGCGTCGAGCGCAGCGGTGAGGCCCAGACCATGTCCAATCACCATCTTACGCAGGAAGGGCAGATCGTTGGCGATAATCGGCAGGCCCGAGACAATGTAATCGAACAGCTTGTTGGGCGAGGAGTAGAAGTTGTTGAGGTCAACGGCCTGATAGGGGATGAGGCCGACATCGGCGCTGGAGCAGTATTCCACCAGCCTATCTTGTGGCACCGCATCGAGGAAAAGTACCCGTTCGGTTACGCCTGCATCTCGCGCAATGGCTTCCAGCTTGCTACGATATGCGCCAAAGCCAAGCATAGCGATTACTATATTGTCGGGCAGATGTTTGGCCGACAATACCAGATTCTCCAGCCCGCGCCCCTCGGCCATCCAGCCCTGGAAAAGAGCGATGCGTGTCTCTGCCCCCAGCCCAAGCGACTCGCGCAGATGGTTAGGTGGGTTGGCGGCATCGAAGCCGGGGGGTGGGTTGGTAGCGTTGTAGACTACGATCGGCGGTGGCACGTCGTAACGACCGGCCATCTCGTCGGCGATAAACTCGTTGACCGTGCTGGCGGCATCACACTTTGGCAGCAGCCTTCGCTCCACCTTGGTCCAGTAACGCTTCTTCAGCCGCACCCAGCGGTTGTTGATTTCGGGGAATAGCTCATGTGCGTCGTAAACCAACCGCGATTTGTTGATCAGCGCAGCAAGGGCAGCGGCTTGCAGATTGTTGAGGTCGTGGGCGTGGTAAACTGATGCCTTCATCGCGGCGGCATAGTGGGGGGCGAGGCGGCTGAAGGTGTTGTATCCGTTAAGCACGCCGAGCAGCGCAGCAGCGGCAATCCCAGCCCCTTGTCCGCGTGCGCCTGCCAACCTGCCTATGCGATAAACCCAGCCATAGCGCGGATCCAATCCCTCTACCTTGATACGCAGCACCGGAATACCATCCACCTGCTCCTCACCCTTGTCGGGCAGGTTGATTGCTTCGGTGGCATCGGCGGCAGCCCGCGCCAGGATGGTGACTTGCCAACCAGCGTCGGTTAGTGTACGCGCCTGCAACACGATGCGGCGGTCAATCGGCACATCCTGGGTGATCATCAGGGAAGTTTTGAGTTTTGAGTTTTGAGTTTTGAGTTTGGGGTTGGTCATCGAATCTCCTGGTCGCGCAAAGGGACGTTTATTGGTGTAGGGGCGAATCGCATACGCCCAGCTTACGGATTAAGCTGACTGCTTTTTCGTGTCAATGCTATCGTACACCTCAATCATCTTTGCGGCAACCTTGTTCACGTCGTGAACTTCGCTGACGTACTCTATACCCTGTACGCTGAGGGTGCGACGCAAGTCAGGGTTCAGCACGAGGCTCTCTAGCTCATCGTAGATTGTGACTGGGGTGGCGCTGATGATGGGTAGGTTGGCGGGGTAATACTGGCGCAGGTCGGGGCGGATGTAGCAAACCACCGGCTTGCCCTTTGCCATCTGCTCGATTGCCACCGTGCCATATGCGCCGATCATAATCTGGTCAACCACAATGTCAGCCTGGCTGCAATAGGCTTTGACCTCAGCGTGCGGTACGTTCTCCAATAGTAGCAGTTCGACGTTGTAACGTTGCTTTAGTCGCTCCACAGCGGCGATGATGTAGTTGCTGCCCTTGATGCCCCTGTCAGTAGGTGCGTGCAGAATCTTGACTGGCTCCTTCAGTTGCTTTTCACGAAACGGCTCAGGTTGCCACTCGTTGAGGTCAACCGGACCGGGCATTAGCTCTGCGCCAGGGACGAACTCCAGCAAATCGGGGGTTGCAACCAGCAGCCGATCGGCTTGGCTAAAGGGCGGGTGATGCTTGCTGAGGCAGACCAGTGAGGTACACTCGTGGCAACCTGACAGGTTGTACTCCTTCAGATTTATATCACGGCGGCGCACCTCGCAGCCGCAGAAGTGAAAGACAACCTTCTTGCCCAGCGCCCGCAGCAACGGCAAATCGGGATAGGGATAGGGCAGCAG
>JBBRMT010000150.1:0-11589 GCA_038230695.1 Chloroflexia bacterium | reverse complement strand
CTCCACCATCAGCACCGCTGTTTCGGTGCCAGCTACGCTCAGGTCGAGCAGGCTGCGCTCCATCTCCTCACGGGTGGGGTTGAGGATAAAGTCGTTATTCATGTAGCCGACTTTGGCTGCGCCAACTGGCCCCTGGAAGGGGATGTCGGAGATGCACAGAGCCGCGCTTGCGCCGATGATGCTGAGGATCTCCGGCTCATTCTCGTTGTCAATGCTGAGGACGGTGTTAATAATCTGCACGTCGTTGCCGTAGCCCTTGGGGAAGAGCGGGCGCAACGGGCGGTCGGTGAGGCGGTCAATCAGGATGGCGTTGTCGCTGGGGCGATTCTCGCGCTTAATGAAGCCGCCAGGGAACTTGCCTGCGGCGTACATCTTCTCCTGATATTCGACGGTGAGGGGGAAGAAGTCCACGCCGGGGCGGGGCTGGTGTGCGCCGACCACGGTTGCCAGCATAACGGTGTCACCATACTGGATCAGGACCGCGCCGTCGGCTTGCTCGGCAAGGCGACCGGCCTCGATACTGAGCTTACGCCCGCCGACTTCGGTTTCAAAACGATATACTTCAGCCATGTGTGTATTGCTCCTTGTGCAGGGAGCAACGGCGATGAGGGATGTGGGGAACTACCGACAGATTGAAGGGGGATTAAAGGCGGAGACTGGAAAATATCCGATGATTTTCAGACTTGCCCCAGCGGTTAAACCGGAGCTTACCAACCTTGCTGGCCGCTAACATCAGCGCCCCTTGCGCTGTCTGGCCCGTTCCTCCCCTGGGCCGTGCTTCCTCATGATGATGCGCGGCAGCTTTCTGCACGCGCGATTTGGGTGTTACCGTCGCGCCCTTTGCAACGACGGTGTGGGGTTGCGCCCTTGCGCCCTGTCCCCTGGTTGCGGCCTTATGCTGATTGTGGCAAAGGCGTGATTGTCACGCCCTCGCCCTTGCCTTGTGTTTACTTGCGTAGACCGAGCTTCGCCAGGATGGTGCGATAGCGATCCACGTCCTTCTTGTTGAGGTAGGCAAGCAAGCGCCGCCGCTGGCCGACCATCTTGAGCAGGCCGCGCCGCGAGTGGTTGTCGTGCTTGAACTTACGCAGGTGGTCGGTAAGCTGCAAGATGCGGGTGGAGAGCAGCGCAATCTGCACCTCCGGGCTGCCAGTGTCGCCCTCGTGTACCGCGAACTGCTCCATGAGTGCGGTTTTCTCTTCCTTCGGCAATGCCATGTGTTGGTTAACACTCCTCCCTGAGAGATACGGGCGTGGGCGAGGGTTTGCGCCCAGCCTAAGTTATGGTAAACAAACGCGAGCCAACACTTCGGCTCACTATCTGCATTATACCATATAAGAGGGCAGGGGGCAAGTTTCCACTCGCCGACAGGCAGCCGCCCCCTTTTTATGGTAAAATAAGCCGCAGCCTTGTAATCTACAATCTGCAATCTGCAATCTGCAATTAGGATGGGGAGTGATGACAATGAGCGAGTGGCAGCACATCAAGCTGACCAGCCTGGCCTCGTGCGCCGGTTGAGCGGCCAAGATGGGTCCGGGCGACCTGTCACGGGCGCTGAAGCGCCTGACGGAACAACATAATCACCCCGATCTGCTCGCCGGTATTGGCGAGGGGCTGGCCGACGATGCGGCGGTCTATCGCCTCAACCCCAGCCAGGCGATTGTGCAGACGGTGGACTTCTTCCCGCCGGTGGTGGACGACCCCTACACCTTCGGCGCGGTTGCCGCTGCCAACGCGATGAGCGATGTCTACGCGATGGGTGGCGAGGTACTCTTTGCCCTGAATATCGCCGCTATGCCCACCGATTTGCCCAGTGAGGTCGTCGCTGCCATCTTCCAGGGCGGTATGGACAAACTGGCTGAGGGCGGCGGCATCATCGCGGGCGGCCACACCGTTATTGACGCGGAGCCGAAGTATGGCCTGTGCGTCACCGGCATCGTCGATCCGGCGCAAGTGTGGCACAAGGGTGGGGCGCAGCACAATGACATCCTGATGCTAACCAAGCCGCTCGGCTGCGGCATCATCACCACTGCGCTGAAGCGGGGTCTCATCACCGAGGATAGCGAGGCGATGAAGGCAGCAGTGGCCTCAATGTTGCACCTGAACATGACCGCCAGCCGTGTGCTACGCCAGTTCGGATCGGCGGTTCACGCTGTCACCGACATCAGCGGGTTCGGCTTGCTCGGCCACGCGGCGGAGATGGCGCAGCAGAGCGGTGGGATTGGCTTCGAGTTGTGGACTGATGGCATCCGTCTGCTGCCAGAGGTGGCGCGGCTGTCGGCAGCGGGCAGCCTGCCGGACGGCATGGGGCGCAACCGCGACTTCCTGCTCGGCCAGCTTGAAGGCAGCGTTGCAGCAGTCAGCTTCGATAATGTAAGCGATGTCTGGCAATCGATCCTGTTCGACCCGGAGACCAGCGGCGGCCTGCTGATCGCGGTTGCCAACGAACAGGCTACCCCGCTACGCCTCGCATTGGAGCAGGCGGGCGAAGCGGCGCAAATTATTGGCCTGGCTCAAAGTAATACAGATAACGCCGGGCATATCCAGGTAGTGTCAGGCCCGCCAGCGTCATGAGCAAAACCATATACTATCAGATGGAGAGCAAGAGTTTGAGCGCAGGGTCACAGCCGATGTCAGCGGCCAGCATTGATAACACGCTGGGCGGCGAACGGACGGTGATTGTCTGGGCGCTGGGGCTGGCCTCGCTGGCAATCTACTACTTTGCGCTCACCCTACCCTACTCGTTGGGCGAGTATTACAATATCCCGCTTATGGATCTGGCGAAGATCAACGTTCACACCTACGCTAGTGGGCAGAACCTGATCGGCGCGTTCATTGCCCTGTTCCTCATCTACGCGGTGGTCTGGCTGCTGATGCCACGCCTGCCCCGCATCGGTTGGGGGTTGATGCTGGCGATTATCGTGCTGCCCGCCCTGAGTATTCTCGCCCTCACCTTCGTCTACCCAGTCGGCGCGGCGGACATCTTCGACTACATCATGCACGCGCGGCTGTTGCCCGTCTACGGCGCAAACCCATTCACCGTGCTGCCGGTGCAGTTCAAGGGCGACCCTTTCCTGCATTACATTGCCTATCCCTACACCACCTCGGCCTACGGCCCGCTGTGGGAGCTAATTGCCGCTGCGACTGCCTGGCTGGGCGGCAATAGCCTATGGGCCAACCTGCTCTACTTCAAGCTGCTGGCAATTATTAGCTATTTCGGCAACGCGCTGCTCATCTACTTCATCGTGCGGCGACACAACCCCACCTGGCTGTGGCGGGCGATGGTCTTCTATCTTTGGAACCCGCTGGTATTGTTCGAGATTGCCGCCAACGGCCACAACGATATGCTGATGATGACCGGCGTGTTGGCGGCAATCGCGGTGTTGGATTGGCAACGACCTGCCCTGCGCTATGCCGGGGCCAGCGCCTTCCTCGCGCTCGGTACGCTGATCAAGTTTCTGGCCGCGCCGTTCCTGCCGCTGCTCTGGGTGAATAGTTGGCGCAAGTTGCATGGGCAATCGGTAACCCGACGAGTAAGCGTGGCTGCTCTCAGCGTAGGAGCGGCATTGCTGCTGGCGGTTGCCTTCTACCTGCCCTTCTACGTGCCAGGGGTTGACATCCTCAGCGCGGCGCGACGGGCCGATATGTTCACCGCCAGCCCGCCCAATGCGTTGAAGATGCTGCTGATCAACGCTGGCTTCGGCGACACCTTTGCGGCAGTTGTCGCCCGCAATCTGGCAATCGCGCTGCTGGGGATATTCTATCTATGGCAGATGGCGCAGTTGTGGCGCGGTCGCACTACGCTGGTGCGGGCAGGCTTCGAGGTGTTGTTCTTCTACCTGCTGGTCAGCATCCTGTGGTTTCAACCCTGGTATCTGATGTGGATAGTCGCCCTCGCCCCGCTCATTCCCGACTGGGGGGTGCAGATACGCACCTACGTCTTCTGCGTCACCGCGATGGCGAACTACGTGGTCTGGGATATGCTATTCTTCTGGGTCTATCGCACCATTCCCGAAGTGGAGTGGGGTTCGCTCTACTTCGTCTACCCGCTGCCGCTGCTGCTCAGTGTGGGATTCATAGTTTATAACTGGTGGCGGTCCAGGCAGGCGGCGCATTACCTCAAGCCGCAGCCCCACCTTGATATAGGGGAGGGAGCTACATCCATGCCCCAGCCCTCTGCCCATAGAGAAGATGACTACAACCCCTCACCGCAACCCTCTCCCGCAAGGGGCGAGGGGGCTTTGTAAAGCAGAAAAGGATAAAACAACTTGCTGAAGACGCTGGTAATCATCCCCACCTACAACGAACGCGAGAACCTGCCCGAAATAGTGGCGCAGGCATTGGAGCAGAGTGACAGCATCAATGTGCTGGTGGTAGACGACAATTCGCCGGACGGCACGGGCGCAGTGGCCGATGGGCTGAAGGCGGAACACGAGGGCCGTGTGGATGTGCTGCACCGCGCTGGCAAGCTGGGCCTCGGCACCGCCTACATCGCCGGTTTCAAGTACGGGCTGGCTGGGGATTATGAGGCTATCTGCGAGATGGATGCCGACTTCTCCCACGACCCCGCCTATCTGCCCCGCCTGATTGCCGCGCTGGAGGGTGGGGCCGATCTCGCGCTCGGTTCTCGCTATCAGCGCGGCGGCGGCACTCGCAACTGGACTCTGCCCCGCAAGTTGATCAGCCGCTTCGGGTCACTCTACGCCCGCCTCATCCTCGGCGTGCCAGTCAACGACCTGACCGGCGGGTTCAAGGCGTTCAAGCGCAGCACCTTGGCGCAACTGGACCTCGATCGCATCAAGTCGAACGGTTACAGCTTCCAGATTGAGATGACCTATCGCGTCCACAAGCTAGGCCTGAAGATAGTGGAGGTGCCAATCATCTTCGTAGACCGACGGGTAGGACAGAGCAAGATGAGCCGCAATATCTTCATGGAAGCGGTGACGATGGTTTGGAAGCTGCGGTTGGGATTGGTATAAGACTTTCTGGTTGGCCGCCACTGGCTGCGTCAGGCCTACCACAGTTGCCAAATCAGCCCCCACAGGGTATAATTACGTTTATGAGCCGCTCACTATCGGGCGGCAACTTTGTGCAACCCCCTGCTCTAGCGAGGAAGCGTAATCCCCCATGATACCCCTGAAGCTGAAACTGACCAACTTTCTGTCCTACCATGCCGAGGAGATTGACTTCGCTGGCATCAAACTGGCCTGCCTGTGCGGCGAGAATGGCGCGGGCAAAAGCGCCCTGTTGGCGGCGATGACCTGGGCGCTGTGGGGCAAGGCCCGCGAGAAGGTGGGCGACGATGAGCTAATTGCGGTTGGGGCGCAAGCTATGGCGGTGGACTTTGAGTTCGCGCTGGGCGATCATCTCTACCGCGTGCTGCGCCAGCGCAGTAAGGTGAAAAACGGCGAGAGCCGCCTGGCCTTCCAGAGTTGCAACCCCGACACCGCAACCTGGATGTCGCTCGACGAGCCGAACATCCGCCGCACCCAGGCCAGGATTGACGAAACCTTGCGAATGGACTATGAAACCTTTATCAACTCGGCGTTTCTGATGCAAGGGCGGGCCGACGAGTTTGCCCGTAAAGCCCCCGGCGAACGCAAGAAGGTGCTGGCCGAAATCCTGGGCCTCAGCTACTACGATGGGCTGGAGACGAAGGCAAAAGAGCAGCGCAACAAGGCCGAGATGGGCCTGCGCGACATTGATAACCACCTTTATATGCTACAGCGGCAGATTGACGAACTGCCCTCGCAGCGTATTCGCGCCAGCGAAACCGCCGATACGCTGCTGGCTCTAGAGCAGCAACTCGACGTACAGGCTGTGATCGTGCAGCAGCTTACCGATCGCTTTGGCCGCCTGGGAGCTTACCATGATGAGTGGGTGCAACTCGGCGAACGCATCAGGCAGGCGAACACCGAGCGCGAGGTGGCGGAAAACACGCTGCGGCGGGCGCAGGCGGAGATAGACGCTGCCACCCGTTTGCTGGCCGAGCGCGACATGGTGGAGCGCGGTCATGCCGATTTGCAGGCGACCCGCGTTGCCCTGTCGGCCATGGATGCCAGCTTTAGTCAGTATCACACCCTCAGTACCCGCCAGACTGCTGCTGAGGGGCAGATCAAAGAAGAGCGCACCAAATTGGGTTATGAGGTGGATAAGGTGCAGACTCGTATCCGCCAGGTGGAGGAGCAGTCCAGCCGTGTCGCCGAGTTCGAGGCCGAGCTAGAGCGGCAACGCAGCCTGCTGGCGGGCTTCGACCTTACCACGCAACAGCGTGATGCCGCCCAGCAGCGCAAGCAGGACTACGAGCGTCTGATTAGCAATCTGGAAACCGAGAACGGCAATCTCAATAAGGAGATGAGCGAGCTACGCGATAAGCTGAAGATGCTCAAGGCCAGCGATAAGCAGAACTGCCCGGTGTGCGATAGCGAACTGGGCGAAGGTGGCTATGCCCGCATCGAGCAGCACTATCTGGAGGAGGGGACGCAACGCAAAGAGCGCGTGGCCCGCAACCAGCGGCGCATTGACGAACTGCGCCTGATGCTGGGTCAGAGCGAAACCGATTTGAGCAGCCTGGAGCGCCAGCTAAAGGGCCGCACCAGTGCTGAGAAGCAGGAGGCAATTGCCCAGGAGCGGCTGGACAATGCGAAGCAGGTGGGCGGGCAACTCGCCGATTTGCATCAGCAACGCGCCGACCTGCTGGACAAGCTGGAGCGCGAGGATTATGCGGCTAAAGCGCGAACCGAACTCGCCGCCGCGCTAGCCGCCCTGGCTGCGCTAGCTTACGATAAGGTTGCCCACGAGAACCTGCGTCGCCGCCAGCGCGAACTAACCCCTTTCGAGCAACGTGAGCGCGAGTTGCGCGAGGCGGAACACAAGCTGGTGGTTGCCCAGCAGGCTGCCACCCACGCCCAGGCCGCCCGCAACGACAAGACCGCGATTATCGAGGAGTACCAATCCCATCACGCCCAGCTAGCCGCCCAGCTTGAGGGCTACGATGCGCTGCAGGAGCAACTGGAGGATGAGCGCATCAAGAAAGGCATGATCGAACGGCAACGCGACGATGCGCTGGTGCAGCACAGTGAGGCGAATATGCGGATCAGCCAGCTGATCGAGAACGAGCGCGAACGCGATGATAAAATTGAGGGACGCAAGCTGATCGCCGAGGATAAGGGTATCTACGAGGAACTGGCGGTGGCGTTTGGCCGCAAAGGGGTGCAGGCGATGATCATTGACAGCGCCCTGCCTGAGCTTGAGGAGAGCGCCAATGCGCTGCTAGGCCGCATGACTAACGGGCGCATGACCGTCAAGCTGGTGACGCAGCGTGATAACAAAAAAGGCGAAAGCGTTGAAACTCTCGATCTGACCATTGCCGACGGTGGCGGCTACCGCAGCTATGAGCTATACAGTGGTGGCGAGGCGTTCCGCATCAACTTCGCGGTGCGGGTGGCAATGAGCAAGCTGCTGGCCCATCGTGCCGGGGCGCGGCTGCAAACCCTGATTATTGACGAGGGCTTTGGTTCGCTGGACGGCAGCGGGCGGGAGCGGCTGATTGAAGCCATCCGGGCGGTGCAGTCAGATTTTGAGTGTATCCTGGTTATCACCCATATTGACGAACTGAAAGACGAGTTCCCTGACCGCCTGGAGGTAAGCAAGGGGGTGGATGGCAGCCGCGTGGAGTGGGTCAGGGGATGAGCAGGTCGTACATGATCGCCTCGCTGGGGCTGGGGCTGGTGGCGAGTGCGCTGCTGGTTTATCTAATCGTCAGCGGCAGCGTGAGTGGCCTGCTCGACACCTGGGCGGCACAGCGCGTCATTACCTACGCGCTGCTGCTACTCGCCCCGCTGCTAATCTACCTGCCAATCAGCCAGTCGCTCGGCTTGCGCTACTTCGGGCTGTTCGCGGTAATTAGCTGGGCCTTGTTCGGCTACCTGCTAGCCTTCGTTGCCCCACCACTGGCGGAGCAGGCCAACGCGGTCTGGTACGCCATCTTCCTTACTCTCTGCTTCGCAGTGCTGACCACCATCTTCACCCCGATTGCTTATGCGATTGGCTATCGCTTCTACTCGCTGAAGGCGCATCGCCGCGATATCGGGCGGGCGCGACGGCAAGCCATCCTACTCTCGCTCTACATCGTTGCCATGCTGCTGCTGGCCGCAGTAAGCGTCCTCAACCCGCTCAACGCCATCCTGCTCGGCGCAGCCACCGCCGTGCTAGAGTTCTTCTTTCTTACCCGCTGGGATTTAGCCAACTTTCAGGGGTGCAAAAACCCCTTTCAGGGATGCAAAAAGCCCCCAGCGGGGGTTGGGGGAGAAATGTTGAAGTTATCCCTATGCCCGGGGCGACTATCCTACCGCAAAACCAACGCCTGTTGCGTATGCGCCAGCTCATCTACCACCCAGGGCGGCAGGCTCTTGCTATATACGCCATAAATCTGATAGAAAGTGCGGCGCAGATGCGTGTACATTTCGAAGTGTAGGGCATCGAGCGGGAAGAAATAGTCGTCAGCAGGCGGGGCAGGGCGCTTGTGCCGCATCCCGCAAATGCAATAACATTCGACATTGACGATTAGATGGCTGTGCAGGATAAGCAGATGCGCCGAATGGGGGCGAGTGATAATCTCGAACTGTGTCCCCACTGAGGCGTATAGCCAGCCGCCCTCGACCCTTCGGAACTTGAGCGGCAGCGGCGCATGGTAATAGCCAACCATCCGCGCCCAACTGCGTAGCCCGCCGATCTGTTCAGCGCCGAGCAGGCCAGTCTCCTCTGCAGGGGTATCGTCTATGGTAACAAACGGTGCCAACAATGCACGCTGATGCGCTGCTTCGCGCTCTTTAATGCTCACTGCTTTCTCCTGTTTCTTGTTGCTGGTAGGTTTTGTTATCGGGCCTAGATAATATCACACAGCATAACCTACGTCAAGCATCCAATTTGGGATTGCTAAAGCAGTTACCCCACCAACAAACGATCTGCTTGTTGTAATATTACTCAGCTAGATGTATAATTAGCCACATAGCAGGCAGGTTAGATTATTTGAAGGGCAAAGTGGCTAGCACAGACAATATAGTAGCAAATATCGCGCCAAGCCAGCTACCCGATGGGGGTAGGCTGTAACACTGAAGCTGGCCGATTTTGCTACCGCCCAGTGATAATGAGGATAAACTATGAGATGGCTGTTTCGGATACTTGCTTTGTTCTCCTGGGCATTGAATCTGGCATCACTGGCGGGTTACGTGTTGTTGCGTCCTCGTCTCAACACAGCCGAAGCAACCTCGAATAAACTTAGGTTTCACATCATCCGGCCATACAAGACGGATACCGACGATCGGGGTGCAACACAGCAAGGGACTGAGCAAGACGAACTTAAGTTGATGGCTAGCCTGTTCGCTACCGCCCGGGGTTACGGTAATGCTCACGTTGTGATCGTAGCCAATCATGATGACGCTGGGTTGCCGAAAATAAGGCATCTGGCCGAACCCTACCAGGATATGGTGCAGGTGGTTGAGGCTCCGCCGATGCCACCCAATACTATATCCGGCCAGATGTTCAACCATAAGGTAGGGTGGAACATCATTAATGAGGACGCTAACAATGAAGATATTCTACTTACCACCGATTGCGATTCCGACCTAACCCCTAAGCTCCTACGCCAGATTGCCCGCGCCTACGAAGATCAGAAGGTGGGCGGAGTTGGCACTTACCCGCTATACCATCCCTCTGTCAGTTGGTCGGCGCTACCTACCGCCATGGTAGTCAACCCTGGTTATGGCTTTCTTGCTTTGGATGCCGTAATTCGGAAGAAGATAATTATGGGTGGCAATTTGCTGAGTGTGCGCGTGGCAGTGTTCCGCCAGTTTGGTGGCTACGAAAGCTACTCGCGCCTCGAACAAATGGTAGATGATATGGCGACCACCAAGAAGGTCCTAGCCAGCGGCAAGCAACTGGCACAGGTGGGGATGATGCCGGTATGGAACCGTTATTCAACCTGGCCGAGTTGGTGGAGTCGGTGGACACGCTGGGCGATCTCGCTACGCATCGCAGTACCGGACCTTTTTCTGCTCTCGCCCTGGCCCACCTATGGCGGGCAAACGATTAACATTCTGGTCATGCTTTATGGGCTGTTTAGCAAACGACGCAGGTTCATGCTGCCGTTCTTCGCTAACTGGGGAGTGAACGCTCTGTATGCCAGCCTCACTGGCATCTGGCGTGAGGCGCTATTCTCGCCGGTAACTGCGTTGCTAAACATGGCTGGCTGGCTCTACGCCCTGCTCATCCGACCAACCAGCTTGCGCTGGCGTGGCACCGTAATCTCGCTCAAAGAAGGCAAGGATGAGTGATCAATTCTATACTGAATGGTTTGAGTTTTACCATAGCCTGCTTAAAGGGGCGGATAAGCAAGCAATGGCAAATCTGGGTGAAGACTTGATGAAGTTCGACCTAGCCTACGGATTGCAGGGCAAACGAGCAGCGCCCTCGGCACACTATGCCTGGTTGATGACCCCGCCAGGCTATCGTGAGGTTATGGCCCCCGTTGTCGGCCACTTTATCGTCTGGCTATTCGGCATTGATGTTCTGCTTGATACGTGTGATCAGATGAACCCTGCCTACGATCTGCTTACGGTTTGCACTTTCGCTGTCAGTAACCTGGATGTTGAGCTAACGTCGCATACCCTTAGCCAATTGCCGCTCAACACCAACGTGGATGAAATATACCCGCTTGCTGGCTGCTCAGTGCTAACCCTGGGAAAAGGAGTGCAACAGGTGGTGAAGGATGTGCGTGCGCTCTATCCCCACCACCTTATGGGGATGGAGCGGTTCGCCAGGGAACTTGAGCTAGAGATTCAAGCAGGAATTACCGAGGCGCTGTGGCGGGTTGAGCAGTCGTGGCATGGCCGCACGATTGACGAGTACATGGCCCTGGGTCCTGCATCGATCGCCTCGATAGTTACTGCCGCGCTGGAGTTGCTCCCGCTATCGGATGATGCAGTGGCTTGGGCAGAGCTTCGTTCCACCGTATGGCAGGTTGCAATGGTCTGTCGGCTTACAAACGATATTGCTACAGTTGAGCGCGAAAAGATCGAAGGGCGAGCCAATGCGCTACTGGTGGACAGTCCAAATGAATCCATTGCTCTGGTACGAACGCAGGCAACGATAGAGCAGGCAGCAAACCAGCTGCTGATCGAGCTTGAAAGCCTGTCAAATTCGCCATCTAGCGCCTATGTAGCTCATGTACTCAAAAGCATGGCAGCTCTGGCCCTGGTCATGTACTACGCGGGGCGTGACCTTGAGATTCCACCAACGAATAATTTGTGATTGCAAGCGCAAGTCAGCCAGTAGCCAGCCGCAAAGTTAGAGGGATAATTGAACCTAGACCCATTCACCAGATAATGGCTGTTGTAATCTGCGCTTACTATATGTATAATAAACAGGTAAGTTCACGATTGTATCGCCCATTTTCCACGGATGTTGGGCTACTAAGGAGAAGTAAGATGAACCAAAACAACGAAGATAACCGTAGCGCAAGGACAGTTGTATTGCGAACTGGTCTTGCGATCCTCTTCATAGGGATTCTCGGTGTCTTCTATCCCGCCG
>JBBRMT010000149.1:0-11682 GCA_038230695.1 Chloroflexia bacterium | reverse complement strand
GGCGTGTACTTGACTGCGTTAGCCAGCAGGTTGAGGACGACCTGTTCGATACGGGTTGCGTCCGCGTTTACCTGGTAGCTACCCTCTGGTAGCTGGATGATGAACTGCTGACCCTTTCGCTCGGCCAGCGGGACAATCACCTCGCTGGCGCGTTCAATCACCGCTCCCAGGTTGAAGTTGCGGCGATAGAGGGTGAGGCGGCCATGCTCTAGCCGCGACAGGTCAAGCAGATCGTCAACCAGGTGGCGCATCCGCTGGGCGCTGTCGTCCACCAGCCGGGCCAGCCCTGCCACCTTGCCGCCCTGTCCGCCAACCAGTTCGGCCAGCAGCCCCGCCGACATGGTAATCGAGGTCAGCGGCGTGCGTAGCTCATGGGTTGCCATCGAGAAGAACTCATCCTTGAGTCGTTCCACCGCTATGATTGCGCTGATGTCCTGGTAGACAGCAACTGCGCCAGTCATTTTGCCGTTAGCATCGTGCAATGGCGCGGTGCTGGTTAGCACATCAATTGCCCCGCTGCTATCCGCCAACTGCACCATTATATGCTGGCTCGCGACACGCTCGCCAAAGGCAAGGGTGCGGCTAAGTGGCAAGTTGCGATCGTCATAGGGGCTACCATCGGCGTTTTGGGTAACGAATGGACGTTGGTGGATATTGCCGCCCAGGGTAAAACCCAGCATCTGTGTGGCTTTGGCGTTGAGCATGGTGATACTGCCTCGCATATCGCAGACGACTACCCCTTCGGGCAAGTTCTCCAGGATAACAGTGAGACGCTGGCGGTCGGCCTCGGTGCGCTCGCGCTCCTCTTGTAGTTCACGGTAGAGGTAGGCGTTGCCAATTGCCACCGCCGCATGGTTAGCGAGCCTCGATGTCAGCCACTCATCCTCATCACTCCACAGTTCGCCATTATCCTTGTCGGTAAGGTAGAGGTCGCCGATCACCCGCCCCATGTACCGAATTGGCATCCCCAATAGGGTGAGCATCGGTGGGTGATTGGGCGGAAAGCCGACGCTGCGCGAGTCCCCCCCGATGTTGGGGATGCGGATAGGCTTGCCCTCCTTGATCAGCACGCCGAGGAGACCGTGGCCGTGCGGCAGTTCGCCCATCTGTTCGCGCTCTTCAGGGCTAATACCGCTGGTGAGAAACAGGTCAATCAGGCCGTTGTCGCCGACCACGCCGAGCGCGGCATAGCGCGAACGAGTCACGCTGCTAGCGGTCTCCACAATCTGATTGAGCAGACGGTCGAGGTCGAGGTCGCTGCCTATAACCAGCGCGCCGATGTGCAGCTCCAACAGTTGCCTGATGATGCCGCGACTGGTCTGTAGTTCCTGGGTTTGCTCCTCGCTCAACCTTGCGCCTGCCCTTCCCTGACGGCGCAGCCGAGTGCGCCTTTGGATAATATACCCTGCCAACCTATTCTAGCACTTGCATCGCAGTGTGACAACCCCGGCCACGTTTGTTCACCAAGCGTTAACCCACATTCACCCCGCCGTTAACCACTGGCGGCTATGATTAGGGGAGAAGGCACGCAAGCGGCGTGCAACTGCGCTCATTTAGTGAGGCTGAGGAGGCCGACAATGTTCAGAAATATTCTTGTGCCGCTGGATGGCTCGCAGGCAAGCCTGCGGGCGCTGGCTATCGCGGTGGCGCTGGCGAAGCTCGACGGGGCCACCATCCATCTGCTTGAGGTGGTTGACGATAGCGCGTTCATCTTCGAGAACCCAGCGGGGCTGGAAGTCAACGCGAAGCTCGGTAGCAAGTTGCTCAACGGCGAGATTGCAAGGGTCAACGAATATCTGACCGAGGCGGCCAATCAAGTGCGGGCGGCGGGTATCGAGAAGGTCGAGACCAGGGTGCTGTACGGCATCGCCAGAGAGGTGATCAGCACAGTGGCGGCGGGCGGCTACGACCTGGTGGTAATGACCAGCTTCGGGCGCACCCCGGTTGGCGAGGAGCCAGTCAGCCGCGTGGCTGCCCAGGTGGTAAACGCCACCCACCTGCCCATGCTGTTGGTCAGCCCAGACTACCCTGCCCTAGATCACAGTAACGCCAGCGGCCCGCCGATTCACAGCATCCTGGTACCGCTGGACGGTTCGGCGCGGGCGGCGCAGGCGATTCCTATCGCGGTTGACCTGGCCCGCGCCGTGAACGCCACCCTGGTCCTACTGGGCGTAACCCCGCACACCGCGCACGCGCAGCATAACCGGGTGCTGTCGCAGGCGGTTGGCAGCAGCGCGGTGCTGGTCGAGATCGCGCCGCTGGGCGGAGATAGCAAGGGGGCCATCGCTAACCATGAACGACAGGCTAGCAACAGCTACCACTACCTGAGCGAGACCGCCCACCATTACATCCCTGCAGGCATCACCTACGGCATTGTTGAGACCAGCGGCAATCCCACCCATGCGATTCTCGCCAACGCCGAGCGGATGGGCTGCGACCTGATCGTGATGACCGCGCACGGCTACCCCAGTGCGGCAGTGAGTCTACTGAGCGAGGTGGCGTGGAAAGTTGCCAGCCAGACTCCCGTGCCAACGCTGATCCTGCGGGGAGAATGATAGCAGAGCCTAACAGTGCGCCGTCATATAATTGACAGGCGATCTATGGCGGCGTAAAACGAACTTTGCTATGCGGTGTACCTCACCGCCCGCCCATAGAGGCGCTGGCTGCGGTACAATGCCCCTATCCCGCGCCTCTTTCCCTTGCAATTATATAGACCAGTTGGTATAATATAACCATGAGCAGCACACGTGAACAAATAGTGGAGACTACCAGCGAGCTGATCGAAGTGCAAGGCTACCATGCCACCGGCCTCAGCCAGATTATTAAAGAGAGTGGTGCGCCCAAAGGCTCACTCTACTATTACTTTCCGGCGGGCAAAGAGGAGCTGGCCGCCGAGGCGATTGAGCGTAGCGGCCAACTGGTAGCCCAACGCATCACTGATGCCTTGGCTGGCAATACTGACCCGGCGGTAGCCATCCCTGAGTTCGTACGCACAATTGCCCACTACGTCGAGGTATCAGGCTATCGCACCGGCGGACCGCTGGCGACGGTGGCGCTTGAGACAGTTACATCCAGCGAACGGCTCAACCAGGCCTGCTGCGCCGCCTACCAGCGAGTGCAGGCTAGCTTTGCGGCCAGCTTGCAGGCTAGTGGATATACCCAGCGGCGCGCCACGCAGCTAGCCTGCTTCATTGTAGCGACGATTGAGGGCGGTACGCTGCTCAGTCGTACCGAACATAGCGGCGAAGCCCTGCGCCAGATTGCCGATGACCTGGGCCGGTTTCTGCATTCTATGCCCAAGGCTAGAGTCGGCGAAAGGAATGGGAGATTGTGAAAGCAATACGTATTCATCAGCGAGGTGGCACTGAAGTGATGCGGCTGGAGGAGACTGCGGTGCCAAGCCCCGGTGCCGGTGAGGTTTTGATCAAGGTAGCAGTGGCGGGGGTTAATCTCTCCGACCTGGGTCAGCGGCGTGGCGATTACCCCAATCTTGTACCACTACCAACCACCCTGGGTAGTGAAGTTGCAGGCATCATAGTTGGACGTGGCGCAGATGTAACTGCACCTAATGAAGGAGAGCGCGTGGTTGCTCTGGTGCAGGGTGGCTATGCCGAGTATGCGCTGGCCCCTGCCGCGCAGGTGATGAGCATCCCCGAAGGGGTAAGCTCTGCCCAGGCCACCGTGGCGCCAATTCAAGGTGAAACCGCCTATCTGTTGCTGGACAAGGCCGCCCGCTTGCAGGAGGGTGAGCGGGTGCTGGTTCATGCGGCGGCTGGTGGGGTTGGCTCGCTTGCGGTGCAACTGGCAAGATTGCTCGGCGCGGGGATGGTGATCGGCACAGTAAGGGATGCGGAGAAGCTGGGTTATATCCGCGAACTAGGTGCCGATATAGCGGTGAATACCTCGGATGCCAACTGGGTAAATCAGGTGATGGCGGCCACTAAAGGTCAAGGAGTAGATATTGTTATCGATGCCGTGGGCGGTCCACTCACTCAGCCTACCATCGCTTGCCTGGCTCCCTTCGGTCGCCTGGTAGTTTTTGGCGCGCTTAGTGGCGCTGTTCCCATCGTGCCGCCGATGCTAATCGCCAAGTGCCTGTCCATCAGCGGCTACAACACCCTGATTCAGCCACCCGCGGACCAGCTACGCGCCGGGCGGGCGATCCTCGAATACATCGCAAAAAGCCAGTTGCGAGTCACCCTGGAGCATAGCTACGCCCTGGCTGATGCGGCAGCGGCGCATCAGGCAATCGAAGCGGGGCGCACACAAGGTAAAGTCGTGCTTACCGTATAACTTATACAACTATAGCGAGAGCAGCAATACAAAGAAGAAGGAGGCACAGTATGTCGTCTGCAATAGAGCAGGGCAAGACTCAAACTTCGGCCCATCAGCCAGGCGCGGCGCGCAAGCCACCAAAGGCGCTGATGAAGCTGCTGAACCCCATCATGAAAGCCGTGCTACGCTCACCACTAAGCGGCAGGATGGGGAGTATGCTCATGATCCTCAGCTACAACGAGCGTAAGAGCGGCAAGCGCTACCACACACCGGTTGGCTACCATTGGGAAGGGGATACCATCTTCGTCTACACGCACAGTCCCTGGTGGCACAATCCAGGGCGGTGCAGCAGTCAGAATGCTGGTTAACGGGAAGAAGTTGTGCGGCCATGCCGAGGCGATAAACGATCCTGAAGCGGTACTCAAAGGAGTGCAGGACTTTATCGCACTCGAAGGGGTGAAGAGCGCGCAACGGTTGGGCATCAGCCTCGATACAAGCCACGAGCCGAGCGAAGCAGAACTGCGCCAAGCCATCGTGGGGTTGGTACTGGTGCGGATAGTTGTTGCGGAGCGCGCCCTCTAGCCTGGCTACCCAGCGTTTGTTGCTGATGTAACCAACTACATTCTCTTGCCCTCGTAAGATATGGTAACGCTAATCATCCTTATCCTTATCATAAGAATTGACCAGAGCAGTAATGGCTAACCCACCATCAGTACATCACAACCGGCGCGATCATGAATTAGCGTTATTAGCGTGTTGGTGTTTGGCTGGCGTACCGAGCTACCCAATTCTCCGCGTTGCGAAGCTGATCGCTGCACCACGGCAGCCTGCAGCACTACTGCCTTCGCGCCAAATTGCCTCACCGCCTCGGCCACTCCGTAGCCGTAGTCGCGCACCTTCTGGATGTTGCTCTCAACTGCACAACCCAGGATGCGCGCCTCTTTCTCAGCCGCCTCGATTAGCTCGAGGCTCATGCCGGTTTCGAGGACCATTTGAGCTTCCAGGCTATGGGAGCGTGGCACCTCGATGAACAGATCGAACACCACCCTGCCGCCAGCTGCAAGGCTGCAAGCAGCGGATAGCGCCGCCTTCGGCAATTCCATCGAACTCCCCTCACTGATCAGCATTGGCACCAGTACAGTCGGCCACCGTGGGGCTATTGTCGCAGGAGTGGAGGAGCGGCGCAGGGCCATCCACGCCATTGCGCCGCCCGCGCCTGCACCAATTAGCAGCCCGATCAACAGCAATAGCCATTCCACTCTATCCGCCTTCCTTTCTACGTCGCCGCTTGTCCGGGTCGGCCACGATGTATACATCCACTCCTTCCAGCCGCCGCACCAGTTGGTTGACCACTGAGCCTAGCCAGAACTCCTGCCAGCGGGTCTTGGTACTCTCGCCCACAACAAGATTGGTGAAGCCGCCGCGCTCGATTGCGCCAGCGATGATCTCGGCAGGCTTGCCGCCGCTGACCTCGCGGAATGGTACCCCTAGCGCCTTTGCCAGGCGACGATGGGAGGAAACTAGCTCTTCCTGCTGTGGCGAGATACCAGCATCGCCTGCCGCCGGGCCGATATATACCGCCTCAACGTGAGCGTTCAACCGTTGGGCCAGCCGCCAGCCGACGCGCAGCAGGCGGGCATCCTGTGGCTTCGGACCAATCGCCACCAAAATGCGCGGCACGCCCGGCACTATGCCTTCCTCGGCGGGGGTGAGATGGCTGTTCGCCGCTT
Organism: Chloroflexia bacterium; assembly: GCA_038230695.1. Classification (GTDB taxonomy): domain Bacteria; phylum Chloroflexota; class Chloroflexia; order QHBQ01; family QHBQ01; genus QHBQ01. The sequence continues at coordinate 5,677 of JBBRMT010000149.1, read as the reverse complement.
CACGCCTAGCTCCGCGCATCCCTGAACTCGAGCCTATCGCATCAGCGGTCTCGCGCAGCGCCAGTTCGCGTAGCGCTACCAGGTTGCCAATGCGAAAGAAATTGCCCAGCGCTTGTTCGACCTTAGTTGGCGCGTAGATCTTGCCCTGACGCAAGCGCTCGCGCAGCTCTTCGGGCGGCAGGTCAATCAGCACCACCTCGTCGGCCAGGCTGATGATGCGGTCGGGGAAAGTCTCGCGCACACGAGCGCCGGTTAGCTGGAAAACCTGGTCGTTGAGGCTCTCCAGATGCTGTACATTGACCGTGCTGTAGACGTTGATGCCCGCCGCGAGGATGTCCTCAATGTCCTCGTAACGCTTGGTGTGCAGGCTACCTGGCGCGTTGGTGTGAGCGAGTTCATCTACCAGCGCGAGGGCGGGACAGCGACCGATGATTGCCTTGGTATCCATCTCCGCCAACTCCACGCCCTGATAAGCCACCATCTTTAGTGGCACCTGCTCCAATCCTACGAGCAGCGCCTCGGTCTCCTTACGCCCATGCAACTCGACGTAACCGATGACTACATCCATACCCTGCCGTCGCAGCGCCTGCGCCTCCTCCAGCATCGCGTAGGTCTTGCCCACCCCTGCCGCCGCGCCCAGAAATATCTTTAGCCGCCCACGCTGACGCTCACCCTCGGCAATCGCCGCGAGTAGCGCGTCGGGATTCGGCCTCTGATATTCCTGGCTAACCATCACTTATTTCTTCAAATCATCCAATGCCAGATTCAATTTTAGCACGTTGACGCGGGGTTCGCCAAAGACCCCCAGGTCACGGCCTTCGGTATACTGGTTCACTAGCTGGCGAACCTGGTCTTCACTGAGGACACGCGCTTTGGCGACGCGGGGGATTTGTATCGCAGCGGCCGCAGAGGTAATATCGGGGTCGAGGCCGGAGGCGGAGGCGGTTACCAGGTCTACCGGCACGCTTGGTACGCTGCCGGAAAATGGCAGGCTGGACTGGATGCCGAGATCTTCGCTGAGGACGTTTTGCGCGTTAATTGCCACCGTGCCGGTAATCGGTGAGATCAGGTTAGCGTTTGTGGGGCCATAGTTTGTGCCACTGGAGGTGGTTATATTGGCGACCACTCCGTTCGTGCCGGTATAGACCGAGGTCGAGGCGGCGCTGGGTCGGCCATGAAAGTATTGCGGTTGGGTGAACTGTTGGCCGATCAGTTCGCTGCCAATTACGTTACCCTTTGCATCAGTAATCAGGCTGCCATTGGCCTGATGGTTGAAGGCAACCTGGCCGATGCCCCAGACGATCGCTGGGTAGATAACCGATACCAGAACGATCAGCACGATGGTGGTGAGGACGGCGCGGAGGATGTCGGTGCCGAAGCTGCCCTTTTCCTCAAGTACTGAGGACTGAGGACTGAGGGCCGAGTTTTGGGTATTGTTCGTGTCCATGATATATCTCCTTTACCTGACTCCCACCAGGGTGAGCAGCACGTCAATGATCTTGATGCCAATAAACGGCGCGATGATGCCGCCCAACCCATAGATAAGCAGGTTGCGGCGCAGGATGGCGGCAGCGCCAATCGGCTTGAACTCGATGCCACGCAACGCCAGCGGCACCAGCATGATGATGATTATTGCGTTGAAGATAACCGCCGATAGTATCGCCGTCACCGGGCTGGTCAGACCCATAATGTTTAGCGCGGAGAGCGGGCCAGCCTTGCCTGCGGTGGCGTACAGGCTGCCAAACACGGCGGGGATAATCGCAAAGTATTTGGCGACATCGTTGGCGATACTGAAAGTGGTCAACGCTCCACGGGTCATCAGCATCTGCTTGCCCACCTCGACGATCTCGATCAGCTTGGTGGGGTTGCTATCGAGATCCACCATGTTGCCCGCTTCTTTGGCCGCCATCGTGCCTGTATTCATCGCCACGCCCACATCGGCCTGGGCCAGAGCGGGCGCGTCGTTGGTGCCATCGCCGGTCATCGCTACCAGCTTGCCCTTGGCCTGTTCATCGCGGATCAACTTCAGCTTGTTCTCAGGGGTCGCCTCGGCAAGGAAGTCGTCCACGCCCGCCTCGGCGGCAATGGCGGCGGCAGTGAGGCGGTTATCGCCAGTAATCATCACCGTGCGAATACCGATGCGCCGCAGTTCGTCGAAACGTTCTTTCATCCCCGGCTTTACAATATCCTTCAGGTTGATCACCCCCAGCGCCTGGCCGTTCTCGGCCACCACCAGCGGGGTTGCCCCAGCGCGAGCAATGGTAATAACCGCAGGATCGAGCGCAAGAGGCACATCGCCGCCGCCCTCGCGCACATAGCGAACAATCGCATCGGCTGCGCCCTTGCGAATCTCGCGGGCGGCGCTACCGTTGGCGGCGATGCTCACTCCGCTCATGCGGGTGGTTGCGCTGAAAGGGATAAACTGGGCGTGGTCGGGGGTGGATTGGGGCGCAACGCCGTACTGTCGCTCGGCCAGCAGCACGATGCTGCGACCCTCTGGCGTTTCGTCGGCCAGCGAGGAGAGATGGGCAGCCTGGGCCAACCGCGCCGCATCCACTCCCGGCATCGGTACGAACTCGACCGCCTGACGGGAGCCGATAGTGATGGTGCCGGTCTTGTCCAGCAACAGGGTATCAACATCGCCCGCCGCTTCGACTGCCCGCCCGCTCATTGCCAGCACGTTGCGCTGCACCAGCCGATCCATGCCCGCGATGCCAATGGCGCTGAGTAGCGCACCGATGGTGGTAGGAATTAGGCAGACAAGCAGGGCGATCAGGATGGTGGCGCTGAGTGGCTCACCGCTGTATATGGCGAAGGGTAGCAGGGTAACGGTTGCCAGCAGGAAGATGACGGTCAACCCGCTGATCAGGATATTCAGGGCGATTTCGTTGGGAGTCTTCTGCCGTGCCGCGCCTTCGACCAGGGCAATCATGCGGTCGAGGAAGGTTTCGCCGGGATTAGAGGTGATCTGCACCTTGATCCAGTCGGACAGCACCCGCGTGCCGCCTGTTACCGCGCTGCGGTCGCCGCCGCTCTCGCGGATAACTGGCGCGGACTCGCCGGTAATCGCGCTCTCATCCACGCTGGCAACCCCCTCGACTACATCGCCGTCACCGGGGATGATCTGCCCGGCCTCGACCAGCACCACATCGCCAGCGCGTAGCTCTGCCGCAGGCACCTCACGCACGCTGGCTTGCACCTGCAGAGTCAGCCCCGCACCGATTTGCGGGTTGGCGAGCTTACGGGCGGGCGTGTCGGTCTTGGTCTTACGCAGGGTATCAGCCTGGGCCTTGCCCCGACCCTCGGCCATCGCCTCGGCAAAGTTGGCGAACAGCACCGTCAGCCACAGCAGTATGGCAATGCTGGAGACAAAGCCAAAGGTTTCACCACTGGGGGCGGCGAACAAGTCGCGCACCGCCAGCACGGTGGTGATTACCGCACCAACCTCGACCACGAACATCACTGGGTTCTTCAATTGCACGCGCGGGTCGAGCTTGATAAAGCTGTCGATTACCGCACGGCGCACGATCTCGCCCTGGAACAGCGGGCGGGATTTCTGCGTCTCCCGCTTGGCCTGCTTCGCCTCTTGGGCTACCTGCGTAGTATCCATATCCTGCTTGTCGCTAATCATTTTGGTTTTACCTCTTTGGTAGGGCAGTTACGCCCTATGTTATCGCTTGCGATTGGCCTGGTCGTCAGTCGGAAGGGCGTATGCCATGCGCCCCTACAATACTGTCGCGCTCAGCGCTCAGCACTCAGAACTGCGCTCCCGTTCCCATCAGCAGGTGTTCGACGATGGGGCCGAGCGACCAGGCGGGGAAGAAGGTTAGGGCGCTGACGATGATGATAACGCCGATAAGCAGGCCGACGAATAGCGGGCCAGTAGTCGGGAAGGTGCCAGCCGTCTGCGGCGACACCTTCTTACGGGCAAGGCTGCCTGCGATGCCCATAACCGGCACGATGAACAGGTAGCGGCCCACCAGCGTGTTGATGCCCAGCGTGGTGTTGAACCAGGTGGTGTTGCCGTTGAGGCCGGCGAAGGCCGAGCCGTTATTGCCGATGGCGCTGGTGTAGGCGTAGAGGATCTCACTCAGGCCGTGCGGCCCCTGATTAGCCAGGCTGGTCAGCGCATTGGGATTGACTATCGCGGCAGCCGCCATTAGCAGGATGCCGCCTTCAAGGACGAGGATACTGAGCATTACCAGCTTCATCTCATGGCTTTCGATCTTCTTGCCCAGGAACTCCGGGGTGCGCCCCACCATTAGCCCGGCGATGAACACCGATAGGATGACAAAGATTAGCACACCGTAGAGGCCCGCGCCCGCGCCTCCGAAGATGACCTCACCAACCGCGATGTTGAACAGCGGCACCAACCCGCCAATGGGGGTGAAGCTGTCGTGCATTGCGTTGACCGCGCCGGTGCTGGTTGCCGTAGTTATGGTGGCAAACATGGCGCTGTTGACGATGCCGAAGCGCACCTCCTTGCCCTCCATATTGCCGCCCGCCTGAGTGTTCGGCCCATCCTGCACTGCCGCCTGGTTCACGTTATGAAAGGCGGGATTGCCGTTTGCTTCGGCGGCATAGGCGACGAAGATACCGATGAGCAGCAGCGACAGCACCGCCGCATAGAGCGCCCAGCCCTGTCGGCGATTGCCCACCATCACCCCTAGCATATAGAGCAGGCCACTGCTTATAGCGAGGATAGCGAACATTTCCACGAAGTTGGAGAAGGGGGTAGGGTTCTCGTAAGGGTGGGCGGAGTTGGCGTTGAGCGTGCCGCCGCCGTTGTTGCCCAGTTCCTTGATCGCCTCCTGTGAGGCAAGTAGCCCCTGCTGCAACCCCTGCTGGCCGCCTTCCACGGTTGCCACCTGGGTGTAGGAGTTCAGATTTTGCACCACACCCTGCGAAAGCAGCAGGGTAGATAGTACAATCGAGATGGGGATGAGGACGTAGAGGATGGTGCGGGTCATGTCCACCCAGAAGTTGCCGATGGTATTCGCCTCGCGGCGGGCAATGCCGCGCACCAACGCGACGGCGAGAACGATGCCGACCGCTGGCGAGATGAAATTGTGGAAGTTGAGTTGCGAAGTGGTGGTGAAGTAGCTCATCGTCGTCTCCGGCACGTAGTTCTGCCAGTTGGTGTTGGTGGTGAAGCTGGCCGCCGTGTTGAAGGCGAGGCCGGGCGGCACCGCATCCAGCCCCTGGGGGTTGAGCGGCAGCACTTGCTGGATGCGCTCCACCAGGTAGGTCACCAGCAGCGTCACCGCACTGAAGATGAGCATTGAGACGGTGTATTGCTTCCAGTTCTGCTCTTTGTTCTCATTTACGCGGGTGATACGATATACGAGCCGCTCCACCGGGCGAAGTGCGGGGTCGAGGAAGGTGCGACCGCGACTACCCTCTTGTGGGTTGGGGCCAAACACCGCTGCCAGATAGAGACCCATCGGCTTGGTGATCAGGGTCAGAACTACAACATATATGGCGATTTGGAGCCAGCCGTTAAGTGTCATGGGTTACCTCACGATTGAACGCGCCCAATATGGGTGCAACAAATTACGCTCAAACTAGAACTTTTCAGCCCGCACCAGAGCGTAGATTAGATAGATTGTGATCAGTAGGCTGATGATGCCCATTACCAGGTACTCGATGTTCATGGCTTACCTCCTTACAGCTTGTC
>JBBRMT010000148.1:0-11884 GCA_038230695.1 Chloroflexia bacterium | reverse complement strand
GCCCAGCACCTTCGCGCTGCCACCGTTGGGTTGGCGGAAGCCGAGCAGCGTCTTGATCGTGGTAGTCTTGCCCGCCCCATTGGGGCCGAGGAAGCCGTACACCGAACCGCTCGGCACGACCAAACTTAGGCCATCCACCGCCCGCTTGTCTCCATAGCTGACCACCAGATTGTTGATTTCGATCGCTGCTGGCTCAGTCTTAACTGGCAGCGCCTCTTGCTTGATTGCAGTCATGGTTGCCACTGCTTACTCCTTCCCTTGCTTGAAGAACTGGTTGATTTCGGCATCGAAGCGAGTGGCTAGCTCTTCCTCGCTGATGCTCAGGTTGGCGGCATCGCGCACTATGTCGTGCAGCCGCGCAAATAGGGTTTCGATTTGTTGTTTGCGAATGCTGCCGTTGAGGTTGGCGACGATCGTTCCCGTCCCCGCCCGGCTCTCGATCAGGCCTAGCACCTGCAATTCGTTGTACGCCTTGACGATGGTGTTGGGCGCAATGGTCAGGTCAATCGCAAGCTGGCGCACGGTGGGCAACTGTTCGCCGGGCTGCAACGCGCCCACTTCGATGGCGTGCTTCACCTGCTCCACGATCTGCACGTAGATCGGCACTCCGCTGCGGCTGTTCACATCAAGCCAGATCGCCATCATTACTCCTCATTTGTTCGCTCTGTGTTAGTGTGTTATAATTATGATACAATAATACAATATCACTGTGGGTTTGTCAAGAGCAAACGACGCGAGATTTTCAGATATTCCGTAGCGGTGTATAATCAGCGCAAGATATCAAAAACTCGTGACAAACTGCTGTCGAATTCGCACCTCGCCTTTCGTCTATTGATGAGGCGGCAGAACGGCCGTCCACGAAGCGCAGTAAAGCAAGCAGTACCGAAAGGAGAAGGCAATGCCTAAGTATGCGTTTTTGCTCGGCGGCGGTGAGGAGCAGATGTCGAAGTTCACCCCGGAGCAGAGAGAACAGATGATGCAAGCGTATTATGCCAGGGCCGGGCGACTGGCGACCCAGCCCTGGCTACGCGGTGGTGAGCAGTTGAACCCCGGTGGGCGAATGCTACACAGCGGGGGCAGCCAGGTAATGGACGGCCCCTACACCGAGACCAAGGACGTAATCAGCGGCTACGTCATCGCCGAAGTTGCCGATTACGACGCGGCTGTGGCGATCGGTAAGGAGATACCCTCACTGCAGCATGGCGGCTGGGTCATCGTCCGTGAGATCAACGAGATACAGCCTAATACCGAGGTTGCCGAGAAGTGGGAAGCTGCCGCCCAGAGGTTATCGAGTACCAAATAGCCAGGATGATGCAGTATTTCGGTAGGGGCGAACAACGATTCGCCCTGCTCCAATTTACCCCATCACCAATCACACTTGATACCGAAAGGAGCAAGCGATGAGCCAGTTTATGTTGCTAATACGCGGCGGCGACGAAGCGTTCGCCAGCTTCACCCCAGAACAGGCCCAGCAGGCGCTGCAGATGTTTTACGACTGGACTGAGAAGCTACGCAGCGAGGGGCGCTACATCAGCGCCGATCGACTCAAGGTTGGCGGCAACGTCATCCGGATATGCCAAGGTCATGCGGTAGTGGATGGCCCCTATGCCGAGACCAAAGAAGGGGTCGGTGGTTACTTCATGATCACGGCGGCGGATGCAGCCGCGGCGACCGAGCTAGCCAAAGGCTGTCCGGTGCTAACCTATGGTGGCATAATCGAAGTGCGCGAAGTCGCTGTCAATCCCTGAGCGGCCCAGAGGAACAACGTTGGATACGGGTAACCAAACCTCGAATACTGCTGATGATGCACGAATGGACGAGCCACATTCAGTCCTCAGCCCGCCATCCTCAGCACTAAATAGCGTGGTTGACCACCTTTTCCGCCACCAGGCGGGGCGGGTGGTTGCTACGCTTACCCGCATTTTCGGCTGGCAAAATCTTGAACTGGCCGAAGATGTGGTACAGGATAGCATCATCAAGGCGATGCGCCACTGGGCGTATCACGGCATACCCGACAACCCGGCGGGCTGGATCATGCAGGTGGCGAAGAACGAGGCGCTCGACATCCTGCGCCGCGAACGCACACTGCGCGGTAAGCAGGAGCAGTTGGCCCGCCTGCCCGACTATCAAGCCGATGCTGCTGCCGACCTCGAAATACTGGATAATGAGCTTTACGATGACCAGCTACGCATGATGTTCACCTGCTGCCACCCCGCCATCGCCCGCGAGTCGCGAGTGGCGCTGACGCTCAAGACGCTGGGTGGCTTTGGGGTGAGCGAGATCGGCCGCGCCTTCTTGCAATCGGAAACCACCATCGCCCAGCGGTTGGTGCGGGCTAAACGCACTCTGCGCCAGATGAACGTTCCCTTCGTGGTGCCGGAGGCAGACGAATTGCCCACCCGCCTCGACTCGCTGCTGGAGGTGCTGTATCTGATGTTCAACGAGGGCTATAGCGCACACCAGGGCGAGGATGTGGTGCGCCATGACCTGTGCGCCGAGGCGATCAGGCTGGCTACGCTGCTGGCGCGACACCCCACCGGCGATTTGCCAAAGGTACACGCGTTGCTGGCCCTGATGCTGCTGCTGGCGGCACGGCTGGATACCCGCACCGATGAGGCAGGCGACCTTTTGCTGCTCGATGAGCAGGATCGCAGCGGCTGGAACCAGCGTATGATGGGCGCAGGGATGAGCGAACTGACGCAATCGGCACAGGGTGAGGAACTGAGCCAGTATCACCTTGAAGCGGGTATCGCCGCTGCCCACGCCGTCGCGCCCAGTTATGCAGCAACCGATTGGCGGCGGGTGCTGATCCACTACGACCTGCTCTTGCAGATGACTGGTTCGCCAGTCGTCGCGCTGAATCGCGCCGTGGCCCTGGCGATGCTCGATGGACCAGCGGTGGGGCTGGAAACATTGAGCGAGGTACGACGCATGGTGGGTATGGAGAATTATTATCTGCTGCACGCCACTTGCGCCGAGTTCCAGCGGCAAATTGGCGAGGTTGACGCGGCAAGGGCCAGCTATCAGCGGGCTTTGGAACTGACCTCTAGCGAACCGGGGCGCAGGTTCTTGCAGCACAGGATTGAGCAACTTACCAAACAGTGATACATCATCCTCTGGTATGAGGAATGCAGCGCCGACGATTGGTATAATTATAGTCGGTTTGCAGTGATCCTTGAAGGGAAGATGATATGCTGTCGAAGATGCGTAGTAGTTTGGCATTTACCAATGTAAACGTGTTGCTCATCGCCATCGTCGGGTTCGTAGACCTGACCGGCACCGGGTTGATCTTTCCGGTGCGGGCGCTCTATGCGCGGCAGATGGGTGCAAGTATGTTCGAGATCGGCCTGATTGCCTCCAGCTTCATACTAGCCGAACTTATCTTTCAGATCCCCTTCGGGGTGGCCTCAGACCGCTTTGGGTGCAGGCGGATGATGCTAATCGGCATGACCGTGCGTGCAGTTATGCCCGTCCTCTACCTTTTCACCTCCGACCCCTGGGTGTTCATCGCCTTCCGCTTCATTGACGGTATTGGCGCATCTGCAGTTATCCCCGCCGCCCGCGCCTACCTGATGGACAGCACGCCGCAAGATCGGCGCGGCGAGGCGTTCGGCATCTTCGGCATGGGTACCAGCGCGGGTTTGCTGCTCGGACCGGCAATCGGCGGGTTCGTGGCGCAATGGTGGGGCTACAACGCGCCCTATGCCTTCGGCGCGGCGATGGCGGCCATTGCCTTGCTGCTCATTTATCTGCGTATCTTTGATCGCCCTCATGTCGTAGCAGTCAAGAGCGATGCGCCAAAGGTGGGCAAGATGGCAACCTTCCGTCGGCTCTTGGGCTGGCCGCTGGCGGGCGCGTTGATCATGGCGGTGGGCCTCAACTGGGGCTTCGGGGTGATGACCACGCTGTGGAGCGTGTGGCTAGCCGACATGGGCGCAGGGGTTGACTACATTGGCCTAACCTTCATCACCTTCACCATCCCGCTTATCATCCTCTCCGGCTATGCGGGTAAGCTGTCGGATCGGCTAGGGCGTACCCGCTTCATCATCGTGGGCGGCGTAATCGTCGCGCTAGCGCACGGGTCGTATGCCCTTGCCACGAGCAGCAACTACTTCTGGTTCGTTCTCGCCATGGGGCTGGTCGAGGGTTTGGCCTTCGCCTTCGCCGAACCCGCGATTGACGGCTACCTCGCTGACATTATTCCCGCCCAAGTGCGCGGCCAGGTGCAGGGTATCTACAACAGCATCGGCCTGAGCGCCGCACTGGTCAGCGCCACAGTTATGCCCATGCTCTACCAGGTCGGCCACGCCCTGCCGTTCGTCGCCATCGGCATAATCGAGGTAGTCTGCTTCATCGGCGGCGGGGTGATTGTGGCCCGCTACGAGCGCAAGCCGCACACGCCGCAACTTACAGCGCAGGCACAGCCAGAACCGAGCGCCGCGTTGGCGCTGGCCGACTGAGCGGTGCGAACTTTAGCGATCTACTCACCCCTGGCCTGGCGCTGGGGGTGTTTTTATTAAACCAATGGCGCTGGTTTGGACATCTAGCACGCTTACTTGGAGGATAAATCCCGCCCCTATAGCGGTCAGCCAGCAATTACCTTACCGACTCCTTACTAGTACCTTATCAATACCTTACCATTTAACATAATGCCTGCCGATGGCAAGAAAAAAAGCCATCTTTTAGGGTGAAATAACGTTGACTCATGAATGAAAACCTGCTAATATCATCATAATATGGCAAAAGCCAATTCTGCGCTTGCCATATCTTCGTTCAATCAATAACAGGCAGAAAGGAAAAGATGGTGTTTAAACGATACCGCAGTACCCTGCTCGTCATTGCTCTCGCGGCGCTAGTAGTCGCCAGCATGACGCAGTTTGCAGGCAGCCCTAGCAGTGCGGCCAGCGTGCAAGCCGCCAGCGTCCCCCCGTCCGCCCCGCCCAGCCAGTCTCAACCCGGCGCAGTTGACAATAACGCGCTTTTGAAGGCGCGTAGCCAGAGCGCGTGGCATCAGCTAACCTACCCGGCTGGCTACCTTCCCGCCCAGGTCGTACCCCAGGCGTTGGCCTGGCGCAACCAGCACAACCCTGAAGTGCAGCCTGCGGGCCTCAGCGCGATGCCCGCAAACAAGACCACCAACCCCAACTCACCCATCCCGATTGTCCCCGGCCAGTGGACCTCGCTCGGCCCCCAGCCGCTACTCAGTGGCGCAATCAACACTGGCGGGCGGGTCACTGCCCTCGCGGTTGATCCCACCAATGCGGCAGTCGTCTACGCGGGCATGGCCGACGGTGGCGTGTGGAAGACCATCAACTGCTGCGATGCCAACACCACCTTCAGCGACCTCACTTCCAACCCCACCATCGCCACTGCGGCAGTGGGTTCGATCACGATTGACCCCAACAACGCCAGTATCATCTACGTTGGCACCGGCGAAGCCAACAACGGCGGTGACAACCTCAGCAGTCGCGGCGTACTCAAGAGTACCGATGCGGGCGCGACCTGGAGCAATCTCGGCCTCAGCACCTTCGATCCGGTGGGCAATGCCACCGTCCCCCCCATGGGCATTGGCGCGATCGCGGTTGACCCGCGCAACAGCAGCAAGCTAGTGGCAGGCGCAACTGGCGCTTTCTTCGGCAACACCGGCGGCCTATACACCTCCGACGATGCGGGCAACACCTGGGTCGGCCCCTGCGTCTTGCCCGGCGCAGTCAACAGCCACGATGTCAGCGATATCACGGTTGACGCTACTGCCAACCCCACCGCTATCTACGTCGCGGTAGGCACGGCCTCAAGCAGCGCCGAAAACGGCATATACAAGGGAACCCTTTCCGGCGCGGGTTGTCCCACCCTCGCTTCGGTCACCACTGGCGCACCCTGGCCTGCCCCCAGCAGCATTGGCCGCATTGCAATGAGTATCGCACCTAGCAACAACAATATCCTCTATGCGATGGTCGCCAAACCCACCCCGGATGGCACTACCCTGGGTATCTTTAAGACCACCGACGGTGGCACAACCTGGACTGAGCCTGCTACCGGCGCATCATTTGTGTATTGCAACACCCAAAGCAGCAACGGTAATCAGGATTGGTACGATATTTACATCACCGTCAGCCCCACCGACCCCAATACCTTCTATGTCGGCAAGGTTGATGTGTATAAGTCCACCGACGGCGGCGCTACGCTCACCAATCTCACCAACATCTATACCACCGGCTGCACGGCTACAGGTATACACCCCGACCAGCACGCCCTCAAGTTCCTCGCCAACAGCAACAGTGTCATCTTTGGCAATGATGGCGGCATCTGGTCGAGCGCCGATGCGGGCGCAACCTTTACCGACCTCAACACCAACTTCAACACCCTGCAGTTCTATGATGGCGACATCACCCCTAACTTCGCCAGCGACACTGCCCCGCACGCGCTGGGCGGCTTGCAGGATAACAGCGGGGCGCTCTATCGCGGCGAAATGCCTAACCCCCAGGCATGGACGCAGACAGGCTTCGGCGACGGCTTCTTCGCCGCTATCGAACCCAACCAGAAGCAGCTTGCCTACGAGGATGCCCAGTATGGGGACCTTTACTGCTCCGCCGATGGCGGGGTAACAATGACCAACTGCGCCGGTGGTTGGACTGCTGACCACCCCGACTTTATCACCCCCTTCATCCTTGACCACAACCACTGTGGCACTACCTGCCAGCACCTCATCCTCGGCACTTTCCGCGCCTGGGAGACCATTGATGGTGGCACGACCTGGAACCCGATTAGCGGCAACCTGGTTAATGGCACCCCCGGCCCCTACGTGGGTATTAGCGCCCTGGCCTTCGCCCCCAGCAGCGGCAGCACGCTGTACACCGGCAGCAGCGATGGCGCAGTCTTCTACTCTGGCAATGTCGGCAGTGGCGGGGCGGCCACCTTCGTCAATCTTACTGGCGGCAACGCCGTACTACCCAACCGCCCGATCAACGATGTTGCGGTTGACCCCATTAACCCCCTTATCGGCTACGCGGCGGTTGGCGGTTTCAATCAATATACCGCTGGCACCCCCGGTCATGTCTTCCAGGTATCCTGCACCACCGCTTGCGCTAGCTTCACCTGGCTGGATAAGAGCGGCAACCTGCCCAATATCCCCACCACCGCGATTATCGTCAACCCAACCAATGCGGCGCAGGTGTTCATCGGCACGAACATCGGCTTCTTCTACACCAACGACATCACTGCTGCCACTCCCGTGTGGAACAGCTTCCAGACGGGGATGCCAGTCACAGACATTGGGCGGCTGGTGATTGACCGTGGCAATACCGCGATTGTGGCCTTCACCCACGGGCGCAGCGCCTACGGTATCCCGCTGCCCGGTTTCCCCGGCGCAACTCCCACCCCCGGCGCACCGACCAATACGCCCGCACCTTCTAACACTCCCGCCCCCACCAATACCCTTGCGCCAACTGAGACCCCCGGCGGCCCCACTGATACACCCGCACCGACCAACACTATCGCCCCTACCAGCACTCCTGGAGGACCGACCCCGACTGACTGCGCCAACCCATTCGTTGACCTTGCGGGCAACGTTTTCTACACCGCCATCCACTACCTGAACTGCCGTGGCGTTATCAACGGCATTGATAGCAGTCACTACGGACCCGCTGGCACATCCACCCGCGCCCAGTTCGCCAAGGTAGTCACCCTCGGATTCGGCACGCCGGTCTACACTCCCAATGGCCCGCAGGACTTCACCGATGTACCGCCAAGCTACTTCGCCTATGTCTTCATCGAGAGTGGCTTCCATGCCGGTATTCTCAACGGCTTCGATGCCAATAGTTGTATCGCACATGGGGCGCAGTATCCTTGCTATATCCCCAACCTGCCCATCACCAGGGGGCAACTGACAAAACTGGTGGTCAACGCCGCGCACTATACCGCCTTCACCCCGGCCACGCCAACCTTCAGCGATGTGCTGCCCAACAACGTCTTCTATGCATCCATCGAGACCGCCCATCATATGGGTATCATCAATGGATACAACGACGGCACCTTCCACCCCAACAACAACATCCGCCGCGACGAGATGGCTCAGATCGTCTACAAAGGCGTGATCACGCCGTAGCCATACACAGTGCTGAGTGCTGAGTTAGTAAAGATGCAAGGGGCGCACTTCGGTGCGCCCTTACTTGCGGCTGGCAATGCAAACCTTACCGTCGAGGGGAGTTATCTGCCTGCGCCTACAATCTGCGATCCATAATCTGCAATCTGCAATTCCCAACTGGTGCATAAGGTACTAGTCAAAACCCTGCTTATTTGGTAAAATAGGGCTTGCATGGGACATTAGTACCAATCCCCTTGTCCCATCTGCTAATCCAAACCTTATTGCCCAGCAGGCTTATCCTTCAATGTATGTAAGGGGTGTTCTATATGCTTGGAAACGCCTTTGAAAGCACGATTAGCAAGTTGGCAGCCACGATCGCTACTATCCCAGTGGATTATAATTCTCTGCCCCAGCAAAAGCTCAACCTGGCGAGTAGGAAGCGCACTAGTTTGTTTCCCTGGCGCGGTCAGTTCTCTCCCGAACTGGTTGACCTTCTCTTGACCACACATACGAGCAGCCAAAGCGTTGTTCTCGACCCTTTTGTTGGTAGCGGGACCACTCTGTTTGAAGCAACTGGACATGATCTTAACTGCTATGGGGCTGAAATTAACCCGGCAGCAATATACCTTTCCAGCACCGCCCAGGTTTCCGTTCTCAACGATATTGAAAGAGCAGAACTCTTTGCCAAAGCAGGTATGCTGTTTGAAAAATATTTGTGCAACTATCTTCCCTCCAATCTATTTCGGCAGCGAGGAGACGTATCATCCAAGCCGAATCTTACACTTGCGCTTCGGCAGATGCTTAACGAGACCCTTGGCGCACCGTTGATATATAGTATTCTTGCCACAGCGGTGATGCTAGCGATGGGTGATGAGGATACCACCGATGGAGTAGCGTTGGAACGTGCCTACACGTATGTACAGAGCGTTTTGTGCAGGTTGCCAGCTAGCAACAACTCTTGCACGGTATTCGCTGCCGACGCTCGCCAGCTTCCACTAGCCGATAATACAGTTGATCTGGTTCTTACTTCTCCGCCCTACATTAACGTTTTCAACTACCATCAGAACTATCGGAAGGCTATCGAACTAATGGGTTGGGATGTGCTGAAAGTTGCACACTCTGAAATAGGCGCTAACCGCAAGCATCGCAGCAACAGGTTTCTAACCATTATTCAATATGCCATTGATATGCTCCAAGCCCTAACGGAGATGCGCCGGGTAATCAAGGAAAATGGTGCTGTCGTCATCGTGGTTGGTCGTGAATCAAAAGTGCGGGGCTTGAGCTTCAGGAACGGACAGCTTTTGGCAATGCTGGCTACGGGAGGTGCAGGCTTTACGCTATTCAACTGGCAAGAGCGTTGCTTTACCAACCGATTTGGTGTGTCCATTTATGAAGATTTGCTCACCTTCAAAGCTGATGGCGCTGCGCTGAACTTGGTGGAGGACTATGGCCGTCGCGTAGGGGTTTGGATGCTGACAGATGCGCTCTTTATCGCTCCTCAAGAAGTGAAGAACGATTTGGAGACAGCGATAAGAGAAGCGATGAACGTCAAAGCCTCGCCACTGTTTGCACCTCAAATGCAGATGGGAAGCAGCCGATGAAGCTATCTACCCCACACCGAGATAAGCTGGTGGAGGCAATCAAGAATACCAAGAGCGTTGCTGATGTTGACCTACTACACGAGATACTTGAACATTATGAACTCTGGGTCACATCAATAAACGAGCTTACCACCATAGGCAAGGCTCGTGTACTTGAGATGGTGAAATTGCTTAATCAGTACAAGGATTTTCTTGAAGTTGACGCTATAATGGGAAAGGGATCGTC
This sequence comes from Chloroflexia bacterium, assembly GCA_038230695.1. Lineage (GTDB taxonomy): Bacteria > Chloroflexota > Chloroflexia > QHBQ01 > QHBQ01 > QHBQ01. The sequence goes on along the minus strand of JBBRMT010000148.1, from coordinate 1,974 downwards.
CTTCCTCAAACGTCAAAAAGGGCAACTCAAGCTCGACAACTCAGTGATAGAGGAGTTCCTCATTCATCTTATCCGACCCGAAATCATTGTTGGGCTTGAGGCTCTCGATGTTGCCACCGGGCCACAAAATGCCTTTATGTCGCTGTCATTTCGGCCAAGCAGCCTTAAAGCCTTGATTAGAAAACCAGAGGTTGTAGTGAAAACTAAAGATCAGGATTTCGTATTTGGCACAAAAATACACTATAAGCTTTCGTCAGAATCAGATTTTAATGCCACAGCAACAGCAGAAGGTTCGTTCATCCTTGCGGTTCTAGCCGCTGAGTGTAAGATCAACCTGGACAAGACTATGTTCCAAGAGGCGGCGGGTACGGCTGCCCGGTTGAAGCAGGGATGCCCGATTGCCCAATATTTTATCCTTGCTGAGTACCTGGATATGAAACCCGAAGACCCGCGCCTTACCGCCATAGATAACGTATTTCTGCTCAGGCACGCTGAACGTCTACAAGCAAATAAGCGTGACAAACTGGATGAGGTGAGCAGGCAACACCATGACTACCCGATTGATGGCGAAGTTATCTGGCGTTTTGTAGAGCAAATTCAGCGGTTCGTCGAAGCGGTTTGGTATGAGCCTAAAGATGCGTTGAAACGAGGCTCCTTTGTTTAGAGAGCTAGAGGGAACACCTACCTTGACCACGACTGCAAGTATCAGCGCAGGACTCAACCCTGCCCAACGCCAGGCGGTAGAAGCAGGAGATGGCCCGGCGCTGATCCTGGCCGGGCCGGGCAGCGGCAAGACGCGGGTGCTGACCCATCGCGTCGCCTACCTGGTCGCCGAGCGCGGCATTGACCCTTACAATATCCTCGCCGTCACCTTCACCAACAAGGCGGCCAGCGAGATGAAGGCCCGACTGGCGCGGCTGATTGAAGAGCGGGCCAAGCAACTAACGGTTGGCACCTTCCATAGCATCTGCGTGCGGATCTTGCGCCGCGAGGGTGAGAACGCAGGCATCGCGCGCGAATTCGCCATCTACGACGACGATGACCAGACTGGCATCATCAAGCAGGCGCTCCTATCGCTCAAGCTGGATAGCAAGCAATACACCCCTCGCTCTTTCCAGAACATGATTAGCAAGGCGAAGAATGAGCTAATCACCCCCGCCGAGTACGCCAAAAGCGTCTCCACCTACTGGGAGGAGCTGGCCGCCCGCGTCTACAAAAAGTATCAGGAGTTGCTCCAGGCCAACCACGCGCTAGATTTCGACGACCTGATTATGACCACGGTGGCGATGTTGGACAGCCGCGCCGATGTGTTGGCCCGCTACCAGGAGCGTTATCAGCAGGTGCTAGTGGACGAATATCAAGACACCAACCATGCACAATACGTGCTAGTGAAGCTGCTGGCGGGCAAGCACCGCAACATCTTCGTGGTCGGCGACCCCGATCAGTCGGTGTATAGCTGGCGCTCCGCCGACATTCGCAACATCCTCAACTTCGAGAGCGACTACCCCGATGCCCGCGTCATCCTATTGGAGCAGAACTACCGCTCCACTCAGAACATCCTGGATGTGGCTCAGAGCGTGATCGTCGCCAACACCCAGCGCAAGGACAAGGGGTTGTGGACTGAGAACGTCAGCGGCCTGCCCATCAACGTGTATGAGGCCTACAACGAGGAGGAAGAAGCCCGCTTCGTAGTCGCCGAGATCCAACGCTTGCAGCAGAGCGGTGGGGTGCAGGCCAAGGAGTGCGCGGTGATGTACCGCACCAACGCGCAGTCGCGGGCGATTGAGGAAGCGTTTATCCGCTACAACGTGCCTTATCAACTGGTGGGTGGGATCAAGTTCTACGAGCGGCGCGAGGTCAAGGACGTGTTGGCCTTCCTGCGCCTGATGCTCAACCCCTTTGACGGCATCAGCCTGGCGCGGGTGATCAACAATACCCCTTTCGGGCGCGGCATCGGCAGCGCGACCTGGAGCG
>JBBRMT010000147.1:0-12019 GCA_038230695.1 Chloroflexia bacterium | reverse complement strand
GATGCCCTGGGCGGCGTACTCATTGGCCGCCGTCTGGGTCAGGCCGATAACCCCGTGCTTGGTCGCCACATAGGCGGCCGCAGTCTCGAAGCCGACTACGCCGAGGATGGAAGAGTTGTTGACGATCGCGCCACCGCCATTCTTCAGCATCTGGGCAATCTCGTACTTCATGCCGAGGAACACGCCAGTGAGGTTGACGGCGATGACCTGATTCCAACTCTCCACCGGGTAGTCGGCAGTGAGCGCCTGAGCGCCACCGATGCCCGCATTGTTGAAGGCATAGTCGAGCCGCCCATACTTGCTAATCGCGAGGCCTACTGCCGCCTCGACCTGGCTTGCGATACGTCGCAGGCGATGAACGTGGCCTTGCCGCCGATCTCCTCGATCAGACCCACCGTTTGTTCGCCGCCCGCCACACCAACATCGGCGACGATCATGCTCGCGCCGTCGCGGGCGAAAGCGAAAGCGGTCGCCTGGCCGATGCCCGAACCCGCGCCGGTGACCAGCGCGACTTTGTTGCTAAATCTTGCGTCCATGGTTGCCGCATCCTTTCATAATGCTCGTGGGGTTTGGTTGTGGCCCACCCCGCTAAACCGTTAGTTGGCAGCCTCGGCGATATCGCCGTGTAGCAGCAGGAGCGGCACCGGCGTGGGCGAGAACCTGATCGGCGACGCTACCGAGGCGGAGGCAGGTGAAGCCGCTCCGCCCGTGGGTAGTCATCACGATCAGGTCACAGCCGCGCTCGACCGCCTCGCGCACAATCGCCGCACCGATATTGCCGCTGGTCACTACCGAGTCCGCTGGAATGCCCGGGGGCAGGGTGTGAGCCGCCTCGTTCAAGTAGCGGCCTGCCCAGCCCGCATTCGAGGTGGCGAGTTCCTCGCCAACCAGCGCCGGTGAAGACCAGGGCATTGGGCTGGCAACCCAGTGCAGCGGCCATCCTGCCTACCTCCTTGCCAACAGTTTCGTAGTCTGGGATTCGGGAAGCTGATGCTGAACCATCTGGCCGACTACGCTCTGGCTCACGGTATCAAGTTCCTGCGCTTGGAAACTGGTTATTCATCAACAGACGGCCATCAGTCTATATGAGCGCATGGGGTTTACCCGCATTCCACCGTTCGGAGCGTATATAGAATATCCGCTCAGTCTATTCTTCGAGAAACAGCTCGAATGATGGGTGATGCGTGCCTGCAACCGAGAGGATGATTCAGATAATTAGGAGTTACGCATGATCCGTCATAGTAGGCAGACGACGAGCGTGGATACCTGCGTCACGGGCGGCAAAGTTGAGCGCAGCTGCCTGTGTGCCTAGCCTCAACTATCTTCCTACTACAAGGCCATGTGCGTAACTCCTAATAATAAGCATTAGCGTTACCACAGCGCCGAAGAAGTGGTTGGGAGCGTTATAACAAGATGTATTGTTTGGGCAGAACGCAGCTGCCGAGCTTGGGTATTGCCGCCATGCTGCCCTCTATTCCAATCATCAGCAAAAACCGGATTAAGCGCCGGGTAGCCAAACGCGGAAGCAACTGCCACTGGGCGACTCACTCTGTATCTCAATCCGTCCGCCGTGCGCCTGGGCAATAAAGCTGGCGATTGCCAGACCCAACCCACTGCCACCATCTTTGCGGGCACGGGCGCGGTCAGTACGATAGAAGCGGTCGAATAGATGAGTGTGGTGTTCCGCTGCGATGCCGGGGCCGTTGTCGCTAACCTCAACTACAGCGCCGCCTTGGTCAGCCTTCAGCCCACGCAGCGATATCAAGCCGCCTTCAGGGGTGTACTTGATGGCATTGTCCAGCAAGTTAAGGAAAAGGCGCGCCAACTGATCGGCATCGCCCGCCAGCGGCAGGTTGGTCGCAAGGTCAAGGTGTAGCCGTTGCCCCTTTGCCGCAGCCAGCGGGGCGACCTGCTCGGCTACGCTGCTAAGGATATCAACCAAATCGAGCGATTCGCGCTGAACGAGTGGCTGGCGGCTATCTGCCCGCGCCAGCAGTAGCAAATCGCCGACCATGCGGGTGAGTCGATCCACCTCGTCGCCCACTTCGCGCAAGGTGCGCTGGTAATCGGAAGCAATGCGCGGTCGCATCAGGGTGACATCAATCTCGCCCTTGATGATCGCCAGTGGGGTCCGCAACTCGTGCGAAGCGTCGGCGGTAAACTGCTGCTGGCGCTGGAAGGCATCGTCGAGGCGCGCCAGCATCGCATCGAAGGTACGGGCCAGGCGGCCCAGTTCATCATCGGGCAGGTCGAGGTCGAGGCGGCGGCTGAGGTGTTCCGCTTCGATGTGGGCAGCGGCGCGGGTAATGCGATCAATCGGGGCCAGGGCGCGGTTTGCCAGAAACAGACCGAACAGGGTTGCGATCAGCAAGGTTAGCGGCACACTGAACGCGAGGATGAGCAGCAACTGGCTGAGGGTGTCCTGCGCCGATTGCAAGGAGAGGCCAACCTGAATTATGCCGACCACCTTTCCCGTGGCCGGATATGGCACGCTGTACAGGCGCAGCGGCGTACCTCGGCTGATTACGGTTGTGGTTGCGAACCCGGCTTGACCCTGTCGCGCCTGATCAAGCGTGCTGGCAGCGATGGGTAGGGCCGGATAGGGGCCAGTCTGCCCAATCACCCGGCCATCCATACTTACCAGACGCAGCAGCAGGCCGCGTTCGCCCAACGCGCCAACCGCACCATCGTTGCCGATGCTGCTCATGGTAAACTGGTTGCTCTCCTGGCTGAGTTCACTGCTGGCCTGGCGCACAACCAGCAACAACTCGTCATCTACCTGCTGATACAGGCTGTGCGCCAGCGCGGCATAGAGCGCCAAACTGAAGCCCAGCATAATCAAACCCAGCAGCAGCACATACCAGAGGGTTAGCCGCACCCGGATAGGTCTAAGTCGTCGCATCGCCTTCCCCCTCGCTCAAGCGATAGCCCACCCCTCTCAACGTGTGCAGCAATTTGGGTTGGAAATTGTCGTCCAGCTTGCGGCGCAGGCTGCGGATGTAGACATCCACCAGATTCGATTGGCTATAGAAATCGTAGTTCCATACGTGTTCAGCAATCTGGTTGCGGGTTAGCGCCTGCCCGTGATGGCGAAGCAACAACTCCAGCACGCTATACTCCTTGGCGGTAAGCTCGATACGCTGGCCGCCGCGCCACACCTCATGGCTGGCGCTATTTAGAGTCAGATCGGCGACGCGCATGACAGGGTCATGGGCAAGTGGGGGACGACGACTGAGCGCCCGCAGGCGGGCCAGCAGCTCTCTAAAGGCGAACGGTTTGACCAGATAATCGTCCGCGCCGCTGTCCAACCCGCGTACGCGATCGTCCACGCTATCGCGGGCGGTGAGTAGTAGCACCGGCGTGTGAATGCCTTGCCGCCGCAATTCGCGGCAGACGCTGAGGCCGTCGCGCTTGGGCAGCAGGATATCGAGGACGATGAAGTCGTAGCCCTCGGCGGTCACCCGCAACAATGCTTGCTCGCCATCGGCGGCCAGGTCAACGGCGTAACCTTCTTCGACCAGCCCCCGCCCGATAAAGGCGGCAATCTTTGGCTCATCCTCGACAACCAGCACGTGCATGAAGGGCGATCCTTTCTGCTTGTCTATTGTCTATTGTAGCATATGGGTAAGGGGCGCCGGCGTGCGCCCCTCGCTTTTATTAGCGGCCAACTGAATCAACCGCCTATAGCTCGCGCAAGGCTTCGACCACCCTTAGACCAGTCAACCGCCTGGCGCTGAGGAGGGCGCTACCCAGCATTCCGAGGATGACTACCCCAGCCAGCAGCAGCAACTCCAGCCCCGGCCATGCTAGCCCGTTGGCAGGGATGGTGAAGATTACTCCTAGCAACAACACTAGCATCTGGGCCAGCAGGATGCCAATTAGTCCACCCAGCAACAGACTGACACCGCCAATCGTCACCGCCTCGGCAAAGATGAAACGACGCAGGTGGCCCAGGGTTGCGCCCAGCGCCCGCATCGCGCCAAACTCCCGCCGCCGCTCGTTGATCATCGCCAGCAAGAAGACGGTCAGGCCTATCGAAGCGACCAGCACGGTGTAGAGTTGCTCCATTGCCGATAGTCCCGCCAGGTTCAGCGAGGTGAGCGAACTCTCCTCAGTCTTAATTACGGTGGTGGTGGTCTGGATAACTACTGGCATCACCTGCTGGTACTGCGCGGCAAGCTGGTCGGCGAGCGCGGTGACATGGGCCTGCCCATCGGTCTTGAGCAGGAAGTAGTCCACTGCGGTCGTGCCTGCCTGCCCCAGCATAAAACTGCGATTGAGAATGAAGTCGGAATCCTGCGATGAGGTGGGGAAGTAGATGAACATACCAACCGCTATTGCTTGCACATTGACGTACTTTCTGGTTGTGGCACTGTAGAGTTGCATCAACACGGTGTCGCCAACGCGGATGTTGTACTTCTGCGCTTGCTCCACCGAGATGATCACTCCGTTAGGCGTACTGTTCAGCGCGTTAAGCGCCTGGCTGGCGTTGCCGAGGGCGTAGTCGCTAGTGTGGTTGGTCATCGCGTCAATGGTACGTTGCGCCGCGCCGTCAATGAAAAAGCTGTCGGGCAGATAGGCTACCTGGCGGAAGGATGGCACGTCAATGCCGTAGACGGTGTTTTGCTCGGATCCGACCAGCGCCTGTGGGTCACGGGCTACCGCAGTAACCCCCTTGACCCCGGCCAACTGCAGTTTACTGGCGAAGGCGGGCGTTTGCGCCGAGTTGAGCGCGGGAGTGAAGCGAATGTCGGAACCGACCACATATTGCGAGTCGAGCTGCTTCTCGTGGCTGTAGGTTTGCTGGAATAGGGTCAGGCTGATGCCGAAGGAGAGGGTCAGCGCGATCACGGTGGTGGCCGCACCAACCTGCCGCGCTCGGCGGGCGATTGATTTGCCCGCTACCTCACCGATGTCACCAAAGAGGCGGCGGAAGATGAGGGCAACCGGACCACCAGAGCGGGTCAACACCCACTCCAGCAGGCGCAGCACCAGCAGGGTGAGACCGAGCCAGGCGAAGAACGGGGCGAGAAAGATGTAGAAAGATAGCGCGATAGCTGCGCTTTCGTTAGCTGCGGGCTTGAACCCGCCGTTCTGCTGGGTGACAAACAGGATGATCGCAGCGGCTACCAGGCTAATCAGGTCGAGATATGCCCGTTTCCAGAACGGCTGGGCGGGAACTCGCTGCACGGTGCGCCGCTCCTGAGCGATTTCGCGGCGTAGTGCGCCAAAGGTGGGCAGGAAGGCAGCCAGGAAGGTAAGCGCCAGGCCAGCAATGAACGAGATCAGCGCAGAACTACCGAGTAGCTGCCAGTCGAACTGCGCGGCGAGAGGATTGAGGGCGGCAGTACCTTGTGCGCCAGCCGCGACGAATAGCGACAGCACCCCAATTACGAGGCCGAAGGCGGAGCCGAGTATCGCCAGCATCAATGAGGAGATGGCGACGATGGCGGTGATTTGGCGCGGGGTAGCGCCCCTGGTGCGCAGCAGGCTCAACTCGCGGCGCTGGGCTTCGGCGAACAACTCGGCGGCAAACTTTGAGAGATAGGCAGCCAGAGCCACGCCCGGCAAACCCAGGAAGATGAACAGGATCTTGGCGGACAACACGTCGGACTTGACGGTGGTGAATGCCGCAGAAAGGTTGTCGGTGGCCTTCAATTGGCCGGAGCTAGCCCGCTCCACCTGACGGCGCAGCGCCTCGGTTTGCAGTGCGGCGCGGGTGGGGTCGGCGGGCAGCAAACTGCGATCTATCTTGATATGAATGGCGGGGTCGTATGTAATCAGACCATTGGTGCCACCGGGTTGGCTAGCGGCAAAGGCGGCCAGCGACGGCCCCAGGTTGGCGTTGAACCAGCTCGCGTCCACCAGCACCACATCGGTGATCAGGGTGTTCTCCGCGCCGCTGGTGCTTGCGAACAGCGCATCGGCGCTGGCGACGTTGGTAATGCCGGTGATTGGCAGTTGCACAGTGCGGCTGATGCCACTGAAGCTGATCTGGATGGTGTCGCCCAGCTTCAGGCTGAGGGCGTTAATAATGCCCTCGCTGACCACCGCGCCACCCGCGCTGAAGCGGCCAGCGCTTAGCTGCACAATGTCGAAGGTTTGGAAGTAGCTAGGATTCATCGCAAACATCCGCCCTGCATGGCTCATCTGGCTGCCACCGGGCTTGCCCGCGCTAGTAAAGTCAGTGGTATAGACCGGCTGTGCTGCCTTGATACCGCGTTGGGCGGCGATGCTTTGCGCCACTTTGACCACATCAACGCTGGGGGTGGTGGCGTGGGCTACCAGGTCGAGCTTTACCGGAGCCAGCGCAATGCGAGTCATCTGGCTGGCGCTAGCATCCACGAAGAACAACACGCCGGAGAAGAGACCCACCGCCAGGGCCAGGCCGAACAGGTAGGTAAGAGTGCGGCGCAGGTTGCGGCTGACCAGCCGCCAGGCGTAGCTAAGAGCCATTATTGTCTCCTCCATCATCAACAATGCGGCCATCGCGCAGACGCACGATGCGGTCGGCGCGGCTGGCATCCTCGGCGGAGTGCGTTACCATCACCAGGGTGAGGCCCGCCTGTCGCACCAACACGGTCATTGCGTCAAGCACGTCGCTGGCGGTGGCGCTGTCCAGGTTGCCGGTTGGTTCGTCGGCAAGTAGCACACTGGGATGATTGATCAGAGCGCGAGCAATACCCACCCGCTGCTGCTGTCCGCCGCTCAGTTCGTCAGGAAGATAGTCGGCACGATCACTCAAGCCCACCTGCGCCAGCATGAGGTCGGACTGGAGGCGACGATCAGTGGAGCATATACCCGCTAGCAACAAAGGAAACTCCACATTTTCGCGGGCAGTAAGGAAGGGGAACAGGTCGTGGCGCTGGAAGATGAAGCCCAGGGTGCGGCGGCGCAGCGCAGCCATCGCCTCATCGTCCTTCGCGCTGAGGTTGTGACCATCCAGTTGTACGCTGCCCCGGCTGGGTCGGTCGAGGCCACCCAAAAGGTTTAGCAGGGTGGATTTGCCGCAGCCGCTAGGCCCCATAATCGCCACGAACTCGCCGCGCCGGATACTCAAGTCTACGCCATCGAGCGCGGTGACGGTATTGCGCCCCACCCGGTAGATGCGGCTAAGATCGGAGGTCTGCAGCATCACATCGCTGCTGGCCGCGTGCGCGACTGCCCCAGCGGGCGACGGTTTGGTTGTGATACTAAGCATCGAGTACCTCACTTTGCGGCTCGATAAGCTGGCCGTTGGCAATCGTGATCTGGCGACGGGCGCGGGCGGCGACGGCACGGTTATGAGTTACCACCACGATGGTCAAACTGCGCTGCTTATTCAGGTTGTCGAGCAGGGCGATAATCTGCGCGGCGGTGGCCGAGTCTAGTTCGCCGGTCAGTTCATCAGCCAGCAGCAGGTCGGGGGCGGCGGCCAGCGCGACCGCAATCGCGGCTCGTTGCCGCTCACCGCCGGAAAGCATCCCAGGGCGGTGATCGCCCCGCTCGATCAGTCCGACATTGGCCAGCAGGCGACGCGCCCGTTGCGTTACATCCTTGAAGCCCGCCAGTTGCATTGGGATCTCCACGTTCTCGCAGGCAGTGAGAAAGGGGATGAGGTTGTCCTGCTGATAAACGATGCCGATATGCTTCAACCGGAAGCTGGCTCGTTCGGCCTCGCCCATACGGGCAATATCTGCGCCTTTCACCAGCACCTGCCCGGCGGTGGGGGTGGCTAGCCCACCGATCAGACTAAGTAGCGTACTCTTGCCCGCGCCGGAGCGTCCGGTGATGGCGACGAACTCGCCCGATTGCACCGTCAAGCTGGCATCACGTAGCGCCACCGATTCGATGAGACCCTCCTTGTATATCTTGTACAGGCCGTGTAGAGCCAGCAGTGGCATTGTTTGGCTCATCATCCTACCTCGTCACCTGCAAGGTAAGGGCAATGTCGCGCACGCCCTGGGCATCATAGTTGCTGGCGGGACCAACCACGGTCAGCAGCGCGAAGCGACCATCGGGCAGTGTCATATAGTAACGGTCGCCGCGCGCCTGATATACCTTGCCGGTTACTGCCGAGGTTCCAGCCGCAGTAAAGCCCTGGATGATCGTGTTAGTAACTTCCGTGGATGGGGCAATGCCGACCAGCTTGAAGCCGGTGTAGGTGGCGGCCAACGCGGCGCTGTCCTGCTGCGCGTAAGCCATAACATTACCGCCCTTTAGCGTGACGAACTGCAACTGCATGGTCTCGTCACCACCCTTGAACTTAACTCCGTTAGTAACCGAGGTATCCTGCGCCCAGTTGGCAGGATGGGCGATGATAAAGCGCTGGGCGGCATCGTTGTAAGCCACCAACTGCGCCTCGACCCCGCCCGCCTCACCAGCGGCGGGCGCTTCGCCGCCCAGCGCGGCTCCGGCGGGGGGATTGGTATTGCTGCCCGTAGCCGGAGTGAGTTGCGCGGCGGGCTTGTTCGTGGTGGCGACACTGCCGCCACAGGCGGATAGGGTTAGCGCAGTGATGAAGACCAGGCCGAGGATGATGCTGTACTGTTTCAGATTCATGTTGTCTCCTTTGATTATAAGCGTTGATTTTCAGGGGCAGTTTGGCTGCCTGGTCTGATCATAACTGGCAGTCATGAAGCGCAGATGAAGCGGCGGCGGATTCAGCAAAAAGAAGAAGGGTACGCACCCGCAAGCGCGCACCCCCCTGCACATTGCTGAACCAGTCAGCGGTTTGGTTTAGTAGTCGCCCTGATAGTCGCCTTGCTGATCAACCTGGCTATCCAGCCCGCCTGCGGGGTCGGCAGTATTGGTTTCTACGGCCCCGCTTTCGGGGGTCTCGACGCTGGCATCCACTACTGGTGCGGAAGTCGCCGCCGGGGCAACCACCTTGGCGGTCGCAGCAACCGCCGGGGCAACTGCCGGGGCGTTGCTGGCGGCAAGCGGAGCGGAGTCCACCCCACCCTGTTGGTCAACCTGATTGTTCGGACCGCCAGCGGGGTCGGCAGTGTTGCTATCCACACCGCTTGCCGGGGCCTCGGCGCTGGTATCCGCTACCTGCACGGAGGCCGCCGGGGCAACTGTCTGGGCGTTACTGTGTCCCGCACCCAGTACCAGCGCCGCCATGCCCAGCATCAGGGTCAGGGCAAAGGCCATCAACTTCAATTTCTTCACTTGGGTTCTCCTTATACTTGGTGATTTGCTTTGTGGGTACCCGATTGAACCTCACAAAACCAGTATAACCGTGCTAGATGACATCACTCTGAAAAGGAGATGAACTTTCTTTCAAATTAACTGCGGTTTGCCGCTGGCAGATACAAAGTGAAGCGGCTACCCTGCGATGGCACGCTCCGCACGCCAATCCAACCGCCGTGCGCGTGGGCGATGGCAGCGGCAATGGCGAGGCCGAGGCCGGTACCACCACGCTCGTCGCGGCTGCGGGCGGGGTCGGCGCGGTAGAAACGGTCGAACAGGTGGGGCAGGTGCTGCGGTTCGATGCCCTCGCCCGCATCGTTGACGCTGAGGGCGATAAACAGTCCCTTATCCGGCGGCAACCCACTGTTAATTTCGCCAGTGGGGGGGTGATCAGTAGTGGTTAGTTGAATACTAACCCACCCACTTGCTACGCCATACTTGAGCGCGTTATCTACCAGATTAAGCAATGCCCGCTCCAATTGACCTTCGTTAGCCAACGTTAGCCTGGGCGCAGGAGACTGATCTTCAAGCGCCAGGGTCACTCCCCCCGCCCGTGCGTTGGCAGCGCACCGCTCCATTACCCTTGCGGTCAGGCAGTGTAGGTCAACCAATGTGCGCGGCATAGACTGCGCCGCATCGCTACGGGCCAGGGTAAGCAGGTCGGCGACCAACTGTTGAATTTGCAGCGCCTCCTCAGTAATTGAATTAAGCGCAGCACGGTACTCGGCGGTACTGCGCCTACCCATCAGCGCCACCTCGGCCTCGGCGACTACTACCGCAAGGGGAGTGCGTAGCTCGTGGCTGGCATCGGCGGTGAAGCGACGCTGGCGCTCATAACCCGCCTCGATGCGCGCCAGCATCTCATCAATCGTGGCCGCCAGGGCGGTCAGTTCGTCGCGGGGTGGACCCAGCGCCAGGCGACGGCTGAGGTCTTGTGCGCCTATCGCACGAGCGGTCGCTGTGATCGCGGCGACTGGCCGCAACGCTCGGCTGGTGATGAATAGCCCGCCCAGCGCAGCCAGCAGCACAGCCAGGGGTGCGGAAATGGTGAAGGCAACTAGTAGATTGCCCAGCGGTTGATCCACAGCAGCAGTGGGTCGTGCCGCCACCAGGCTGAGGCTACCCTCCTGCACTACTCGCATCGCCCGCACCATATTGCCAGCCAGGTTCAGGCGATGCGCCTGCCCGTCGGCGGGGATGGCGAGTAGCGCCGCTGCCTGGGTGGTGGTGAGCGGCGCGCCAATCTGATCGAGTAGCCGCCCGCCCATGAACAGCAGCACCTGTTCGCCTGCGCCCCCGCCCACGGCATCCTCATTGTGGGTGAGGCGGACGGCGCTGGTAGTACCATCCTGCGCCTGGTTGTCGAGGGTGCTGGCTGCACCTTGCAAGCGGGCGGCCAGCGCCTGGTCGAAGCTGGCCGAGAGTTGCGCCTGGGCCAGTAGCCAGGTTGCAGCGGCAAACAGGGTAATGATCACTACCAGAGCCAACGTGTACCAGGCGGTCAGGCGCAAGCGGATGCTGCGAAAGCGCCTCACAGCGCGTTCTCGCCTGGGTCGCGCAAGCGATAGCCCACCCCGCGCACCGTCTCCAGTAGCTTGCGTGGGTAATCGTCGTCTATTTTGCGCCGTAGCCGCCCAATGTGTACATCCACTGTGTTCGACAGCGGCTGGTGGTCGTAACTCCAGACGTGTTCCTCCAACCCGCTGCGGGTGATAATCTGCCCATGGTGGCGGGCGAGATGTTCGAGAACGGCATATTCTTTAGGGTTGAGGTCAATGCGCTGGTCGCCGCGCCACACTTCACGAGTGGCGGGGTTGATGGTCAGGTCCGCGACCACCAGTTGGGGGCGACGTTCGGTCCTCCGACGTACCAGGGCGCGTAGCCGTGCGGTCAGTTCACGCAACGCAAATGGCTTGACCAGATAATCGTCGGCCCCGCTATCCAAACCATTCACCCTATCATCCACCTCGTCGCGGGCAGTGAGCATCAGGATCGGCACCATGCTGCCTAGTCGCCGCAGTTCGCGGCAGACGCTGAATCCGTCCAGGCGGGGCAGCAGCAGGTCGAGGATGAGCGCGTCATAGTCGCTGAACTGGGCCTGCTCCAGCGCGGCCTGCCCATCAAATGCAGTGTCCACCGCGTAGCCCACGTCGCTGAGGTAGCGGCGCACCAGTTCATTCATTTTACGATCGTCTTCAACCAATAGGATACGCATTTACAAGTCTCCACTCCAATATAATGGTAATTATAACAGGCGAAGATGAAGTGGGGATGAAAATGGCGCAGATGTGACGAATAGCTTTGCACATTTAAATTGGCTAACCTGACTGAGGGTGATGCTACCCATTGAGGTACACATAATGATCACGAAAAACAAGATAATATGAACAGCATAATCTTCATTATATGAAGCAATATTATAGCCTGGCCTCGGTTTCGCCATCGCTTGCGGGATACGCCCCGCCTAGCCACTGCCGGAAGCGTTCGCGGCGGCTAGCCAAACCCTCATCTACGCCGCTAGCCCGCTCAAACATGGTGTGTAGATCGATCCATACCGCCCGCCCCGCCCGGCTGAAGTACAAACCCACCTCACGAATATTGTGACGATCGTCGCGGTCGAGCATGGCATAAGTCGCCAACTGTTGTAGCCCTTCACGCCACACCTGCGCCGCGCTCACTCGCTTGGTACTCTTCACGTCAAAGAGGAAGCGAGACCCGCTGTCTTCCAGGCTCCAGCTTATCACGTAGCGACTGTACCAGTCAATCACCGCCGCCAGGTACAGCCAGCCGCTGGGCTGCGGGATGTAGGTGATGTCGATGCCCCAAATGTGGTTGGGGTAGCTAG
>JBBRMT010000146.1:0-12033 GCA_038230695.1 Chloroflexia bacterium | reverse complement strand
CCCGTTGATAGCGGCTATGGCATCCAGGGGCGGGCCATACCCATTGCGGAGCCGCCCGCTGCGAAGCCGCGCAAAGCGGCTATCTCTGCTGCGCCTAGCTCTCAGGAGCGGGTTAGCAGTTTCGGCGAGGCGTTGTGGCGCTTCTTCTGCTCAGTGCGTCTGGCAATGAGCTTGATTGCCCTTATCCTTATTGCCACTATGATTGGCACCCTGCTGATCCAAATGCCACCAGAGCTGCAAGGCGATGCCGCCAGCCGCGCCATGTGGGTAACTGGCCTCACCCCCCGCTTTGGCGATTTCACCGGATTGATGTACGACCTGGGTTTGTTCAGCCTCTTTACCTCCATATGGTTCAAGTCGCTGCTGCTTATCCTCACCCTCAACATCATAGTTTGCACCCTCAACCGCTTCCCCAAGATGTGGAAGCAGGCGACCCAGACGCGCATGGAGGTTGGCCCCAATTTCTTTACCCACGGCGAATATACCGCGACGATTAGTCTGCCGGTCGAGCCAGCCGCCGCCGAGCAGCAGTTGGCCGGTGTGCTGAAGCGTCGTCACCTTACGGTGCGGCTGCGTAAACCCGTCGAAGCAAGCAAGGAGCAACCCGCTGCTGGCGCATTTGCCGTTTACGCTGACCGCTTCCGCTATATGCCGCTCGGTACCTACCTCAATCACGTCGGCATCGTGCTGATTTTTATTGGGGCAATCTGGGGGACGCTGCTGGGCAGCAACATCAAGATTGTGGACTTTGCCGTGCCTGCAGGCGGTGACCGGGCAGTGGGCTTTGATACCAACCTGGTAGTGCATAGCAATGGTTTTACCGAGGTGGATTACCCCGATGGTCGGGCCGCTGATTACTATACCGATGTGGTGCTGTACGAGAACGGCACGCAAGTGGCAGCACAGCGCATCCGTGTCAACGAGCCATTGGAATATAAAGGGATCCTCTTTCACCAGGCGTTCTTCGGCAACGCCGCCGACATCAAAGTGACTGACGATGCCACCGGCAATGTGGTCTACCAGGGCAGCGTGCCGCTGGCCTATCGCAGCCAGATGTACGGCCCAAACAACCCGATGGGCAGCTTCAGCCTGGCAAACGGCCAAATGCAGGTGGATGTAGTGGAACCGGCTGGCCCCGGCGACCCCACCCTGCGCCCCGGCCAGGTGGGACTCGCTATGTACCGCGTGCAGGACGACCACCAATTGTGGCGTACCACCCTCAGCCAGAATCAGACGGTTAACGAGGCGGGGCTGACTTTCACCTTCCAGCGCGAACGCCAGTTCAGCGGCCTGCAGGTGGTGCGTGACCACGGGGTAACGGTCATCTTTATCGCGGTTGCCTGCATCCTAATCGGCATCGCGCTGGTGTTCTACTTCCCTACCCGCCGATTGTGGGCGCGGATTGAGCGCAGCGACGAGGGCGCAATTATCCACCTCAAGGGCCAGGCTCCCCGCCGCGCAGACCTCGCCCGTGACCTGATGCGGATTGGTGAACATCTGAAGGCAGCGGGCGCGACCATCCACGCTGAGTCGCCCGCCATCCTTGAGCAGCGCGAACTGTTTGCTGAAATGGGCGGTTGACTGGCAAACCCCTCCCCTTTGGGGGGGCAGGGAGGGGAGTACAGTGCGACTCTTCCCCTCCCCAACCCCTCCCGACGGGAGAGGACAACTTGAGTGCGGTAGACGTGGGGATGCAGTTACTCGCCAAATGGTGTATAATCGCTGATATATCAAACCAACGTCTTCAACTCTACATTCTACATTCTACAATCTACATTCGGGGGTGTCATATGGAGAAGATGAACTTTTATATGCTGGTCGCTGGCACGATGACGATGGCGGTTGCCGGTGGCTTCTATGTCTGGTATCTGCTAGCCCAGGGCGTGTTGCGTCGCAGCGTAAGCGCAAACATGGCAAATACAGCGGGTGGCACCAGCACTGTTATGATGAGTGAGCAGGTGAAGCAGCCACGTCACCCCGCCGCCACTTATGCCCAGGTAGTCAACTGGGTGGGGCTGGTCTTTCTCGGCCTGGCGGTATTCGCCCGCTGGATGGCGGTGGGCCACGCGCCTTACTCCAACCAGTACGAGTTCGGCACCGCCTTCACCTTCTCCATCGTGTTGCTGGGCCTGATCCTGATGCGTCAGTTCCGCCAACCCACGTTGGGCGCGTTCATCTCACCGATTGCGGTGGCGATGGGTGTCTATGTGCTAACCCTGCCCACCGCGTTGCGTCAGGTTAACCCACTCATTCCCGCCCTGCAGAACCCTATCCTTACCATCCACGTCGGGGTTGCCATCGTTGCTTACGGCATCTTCGCCATCGGCTTCGTCGCCGCCCTAATGTATCTGTTGCAGCGCGACGGCGGCGAGAAGCGCACCTGGCTGCCCAGCCGCGCAATCCTCGACGACATCGGCTACCGCTCGGTGCTGATTGGCTTCCCCCTGATGATCCTGGTGCTGGTGCTGGGCGGTATCTGGGCGAATATCGCCTGGGGCGCGTTCTGGTCGTGGGATCCGAAGGAGACTGCCGCACTTGCCACCACCCTCTGCTACGGCGTGTATCTACACGCCCACAGCCTGAAGTCGTGGAGCGGCAACCGTGCCGCCTGGCTGCTCATCCTCGGCTTTGCCCTTACCATCTTCACTTTCTTCGGCAACTACTTCCTGGGCGGCTTGCACACCTACGGCGGGGTTTAGCCGATTGCGGATGGGACTACGCATCTCATTAAGCTATGATGGCAACAGCTAGGGGCTGAACCCCCAGACCCCCAGAGTGTCTTCAGCATTAAGCTCAAATCAGCATGATGTACGCTGACCTGTTTCCTTAGCTTGATGCCTATGGGGGCAGATTGCGCCCGCCACGGAGTATTGCAGCCACGGTTGGTTAGTTTATGCGGGTGAATGTAGAACGCTTATGGCAGCAACCGAGCAAGTTAAACTGGACGGTGGGGCGGACGCAACAACCCGCCCCAACTTTGTGCAAGCCGCACAGTCGTGGAAGTTTGTCGCCTTTATATTCTTTATCGTCTCCTTCATCGAGGCGTTTATCCTCGGCCAGCTATTTGCCTTTCTGCCCATCTACCTGCAAACGCAGATGGCGGTGCCAAAGGATCAGGCGGCTACCCTCACCGGGCTGGTTACTCCCCTCGTCTTCATTGTTGGCCTGCCGCTAATCCCCTTCTGGGGCGTATGGGCCGACAAGTATAGCCGCAAGGTGATCATCGCCCGCAGCGCGTTCATCGAGGCGCTGGTCTTCCTGTTCATCGCCCTCAGCCAGAACCCGCTGCAACTGGCGCTCAGTATCGGGCTGGCTGGCTTCCAACTGGGCAACACCGGCGTGATGCTGGCCGCGCTCCGCTCCGTCACACCGCGACATCGAGTTGGCTTTGCTCTATCTATTCTCGGCGTGGCCTCACCTCTCGGCTTCGCGGTCGGGCCGCAGCTTGGCGGCTTCCTCACCGATGCCCATATCGTAGACCTGCGCGGCCTGTTCTACATTAGCATGGCGCTTTCGATCCTCTCTGGCCTGCTCATCACCTTCGTCTACCGCGAACCACCCCGTCTGGTGAAGGCGGTTGGCAGCATCGGCCAACTGGCCTGGGGTGCGCTCAAGGGAGTAGTAAACGTGCCGGTTACGCTGCTGATATTCGCCTGCGCTACTGTCCTCATCCTCGCCTGGCAGATGACCCGTCCGTTCATCCCTCTCCTGGTGCAAAACGTCTATCCCGACCCGGCCACCCTCAACTCGGCGATTGGCCTGGTAGTCGGCACCGCCGCCTTGTTTGGCGCATTGCTCACCCCCATTACCGGCGTAATCGGCGACCGCTTTGGCTACCGTCGTGTGTTGGGCTTCTGCGCGGCTGGCACCGCCGTCGCGCTGGCGCTCTTTCCCTTTGCCCCCAACATTGGGCTGATGGCGGTTGTATCCGGCCTGCTCAGTATCTTCACTAGCACTGGCACTACGATGGTTTACTCCCTGATCGCCACTGAGGTGCCGGAAGAGCGTCGCTCCTCCACTCTAAACCTCGCCTTCATCCCCCTTTACGCAGCTGGCATTATTGGCCCGATTATCGGCGCTGGTCTGATCCAATTCGGCTTTGCTACCCTGATGCTGGTGGCTGCCGCTGTTGCCGTGGGCAGCCTTTTCATCTGGTATCGCCTCAATCAGTTCGTCAAGCAATCCCCCGCGCAAAATCACCTCATCTGACCGCCAACCAACTGCTTCGTTGCAATGTATATTGTAGAGGGTGGCAGAATGAGGCGAATGTGGATCAGGGTCGATCCGCAAATCAGGTCAAAGCTGCTGGAACTTTCCTGCCCACCACTTCGTTACTAAATTGACCCACCATCCCTCTACCCCACTCTGCTATGCGTTGGAACTATAGCCAAAAAGTTCTATGCGTATTTGGTAAATCATGATTGACTTGCCAGCAGAAAAGGTGTAGACTATGCAAAGTAGCGTAACCCGCTGCCTGCCCCTGTATCCCTTCAAACCGTGCCTTCGCTATATACAAGGAGATGGAAGATGGAAGCCAGACTCGCCTCGCGCCACTCGCGCCCGCTCGTTCGTCCCCAGTGGTATGCCCGCATAGTAATCATGCTGGTACTAGCCAGCTTGCTGCTTAGTATGCCGCAGCTTGCCCCCGCCGCGCCGCCATCTGCTGCTGGATCAGGTGTGGCAAAATCTGGCGCAGCAGTGCCGCCCCACCCCGCCCCAAAAGGCCCTGCCGACTGCGTCCCTCAAGCGCCGCCTCCGCAGTTGCTCAGTCCCTCCAATGGCGGTATCACCACTTCGGATAATGCGCCGCCGCTCGGCGTTCCCACCCTACAATGGAGTACCGTTGCTGCCGCCAGTTTCTACGAACTCCAGGTTGGCCCTAGCCCCAACTTCAATGGCGCGTACGATATACGGACCTTTGCCTCCAGCCATACGCCAGCGCTGGTTGATATAGACCAGACATTCCCCAAAGACGTGGCGATCTACTGGCAGGTGCGCTCCTTCGATACTGCCCAATGCGCCAGCGCCTGGTCGTCAATCTTCACCTTCCAGCGCAATTGGAACAATGTCGCTCCCCTGCTCAGCCCCGCCAATGGCGCTACCCTCACCTACCTGGAACATCCCAACTTTAGTTGGTCACCTGTGCCTGGGGCGAACAATTATCAGTTGCGTATCTCCAACGATTCATCCTGCCCGTCCTCGGCGGCCTTCCAGCGCAATACCTCTGAGGTGGAGTACAACGTCGAGGTGCGCCTTGCCCCCGGCAACTACTATTGGTGTGTCGCGCCGGTCACCCACGATGGGGTTGTTGGCAGCAGTAGCGCGATTCGCTCCTTCACTCTGGCCGACCTCTCCTCGCCACTGCAGGTTAGCCCCGCCAATGGCGCACAGATAATCTTCACCCCGCAACTAACCTGGACGGCGGTGAAGGGGGCAGGTCACTATCGCCTGCGCTATAGCCAGGATGCCAACTTCGGTAACTTTACCCAGATTGACACTGCCTACACCAGCTATAGCCCCAACGTGATGCTTGGTAATGAGACCACCTGGTACTGGAAGCTAGCAACAATTGACCAGAACAACCACGAGAGTACATATTCGCAGGCATACTCCTTCCGCATCACCTGGGAGATACAACCGCGCCTGCTCACCCCCAACAATGGCTACCATCATGTTACCTACCCCTACTTCCAGTGGACCGGCGTTCCCGATGCCCGCGAGTACGAGTTGCAAGTAGCTACGGATTCTAACTTCCCTAACAGCTCGATCGTTATTGATTTCTTCACCTCGGCCACCAGCTATATCGCCACTCCACCTAATTTCTTTGCCGATGGCATCCACAGCTACTACTGGCGGGTGATTGCCTACGGCACCAACCGCTCGACTAACAAAGGCGGCACCAGCAGCGTGTTCAACTTCCAGTATGACCCGATTGCTGCACAGGGCGCTTCCACCGCGCCAACCCTGTTTTACCCACCCTACGCCTACAACCCCGACCCCAACTTCGATCGGCCCATCACCAGCAGTATCGCGGTGCCGGTCTTCCAATGGCAGCGGGTTACTAGTGCCACCAACTACCTGTTCACCCTTGGTAGCACCATCAACATGACCGACACGCTGCTGCAGGCCAGCACCACCCAACCCAACTTCAGCCCCAACCTGTCCGACAACGGCGGTAGCGGCTTTAACTTCAACCCCAGCACCATCTATTACTGGCGAGTGCAATATCAAATCAACGGAGTCACGCAGCCAACCGCCAGCCAGGTATGGGCAGTGCGGGTCAACCCCGCGCTCGACTATACCTATCAGTTCAACAATGGCGGTTGGCTGCAAAGCCCCGCCGACCTGCAAGACTACGTCAACATGGATCCGATCTTCCGTTGGTATCCATATCCGCAGGCCACCCGTTATACCCTACAGGTGGCAACCAATATCAGTTTCACCAACATCTTGCAGACGCTCGATACTAGCTCCGCAGGCACGGCGCTGCGCCAGCAACTGCCGCGCAACCTCTACTATTGGCGGGTCCTGGCCTATAATGGCAATAGCCTGATCAGCACCGCCACCGCCAGCCGCCTGCATATCTTCGTGCCTGCGATCTACACTTCACTTACCAACATCCGCACCATTGCTGGCACCACCGTGGCAACCGGCACGGTCAACTCCAGCCCCTACAACGTCAGCGCCGTTTACGCAACCAAAACCAACCAGCCTGTTAATGCCTATCAGATCGGCTTGAGTATCTCATCCCAGACCGGCACCCAGGTTAACTACAGCATCCCCATCAATCTGGATTACTCGCTGGATAACCTCAGCGGGCAGCCGAGCGGCCCCTCGGGCGCCCCCAACGACCCACTGCTCACCAACATCCACTACTCCGGCGAGTTCCAGGCTGAATATGTGGTCAAGTTCACCCACAACGCCAACGGCAGTTGGACCACCCCGCAGCTCTACGCCTGGGATCAGAGTGGCACTAGTGGCAGCTATGATGCGACTGTGATTGACCTAATCTCGGCAGGCGGCGCATTCACTCCCACCAATGGCTACGTGGAGATGTTTATTCCCTCTGGCACGGCTTTGAGCTATCGTGGCAACGCCGACCTCAACGTTCCTATCGGCGACCCCACTCTGGTCGGGATGGAACCATATACCACCGACGCTAGCGGCAACATCCAGGATACTGTCCCCAACGACCCGGGCGCAACCGGCGCGAACCCAACCCTGAGCCAATTCCGCACCGTCAGCGACCATCCCAACCCCGCTTATCCCTTCAACACCGATTACGGTGGCGACGGCCATGGCATCCCCACTGCGCTCTCGATACTGTACAACTCGCCAATGGCCTGGTACCTACCGGAGCCAACCAATATGTACGGCTTCGATGTAGACACTGCGGTTGACCGTGGCTTCACCGACCAGGTATTGGAATACTCGCCACGCATCCTCAACGGCCTACCTGGTTACCAGTTCATGTTCGGGGGGTTGTCCGGTGGGTTTGGCGGCGGTGGTTTCCTGCCCACCTATGCGGCTAGCACCTACTTCTGGCGGGTGCGAATGTGCCGTGACACCGCAGTACCCTGCCAGACCCCTGGCTCATGGAGTAAGCCAAACCGCTTCAACAAGGTCAACATCAAGGTTGACGCGCCTACCATCACGGTCAACTCCGGGGTGCCGACCTTCGCCTGGCCGCGCACCGAAGGTGCTTTCATCTACGAACTTCTTGTTGCCCTAGACCAAGGTTTCACCCAGCAGTACGACGACACGCAGACGCAGAACATTAGCTATACCCCGCTCAACGATTATGCCGGACAACAGAATTACTACTACGAGCTTCGCGCCTCCGAGTTCTACTACAACCCGCTTGCCTCCGCGCCCTGGACGCAGGTGACGCAACCATTCCAGGTAACCATCCCACTGCCGCCCAACCCGCGGATCACCGACTCCTCGCCGATGGCGCATACCCCAACCTTCGCCTGGGATACGGTGCTTTTCCCTGGCACCAACCCGGTGATCCAGGCTACTAACTACCGTATCGAGACAAGTACCAGCACCGACTTCACCAACCCCAAAGAGCGGATTGACACCGTGAACCTAAACTGGACCCCGTTCAACGTGGGCTACGCTGATGGCACTTACTACTACCATGTCCGCACCCAGCTCTACAACAACAATGCCTGGAGTGACTGGACCTCGCCCATCACCTTCACCAAGCAATACCCCCTGGTCAGCATCAGCGATAGTGGTGCGGTGCAAAATGGCTACTGCACTTACTCCTTTACCTGGCCCGCCTTCAATACTACCGGCCACCCCTACCAACTCAGCGGCATCAGCGCGTATCGCCTGCAGACTGCCAGCGACATTAACTTTACCCACATCATCGAGAGCATAGATACGGCCAACGCCAGCTACACCAACGCTGGCGCTCCCGGCTGCACCTACTCACCATTCTCCGATGTCTACTGGCGGGTTTCGATGCTTGATACCTACCGCAACCAGGGTCCATCTGATACCCACACCATTTTCGGCCAGCCCACTCCGACCGTGACTGGCACGCCACCGACCGCGACCCCAACCTGGACCCCAACTGCAACCTGGACCCCAGGTGGCCCCACCGCGACCAATATACCGACGGACACGCCGAGCGGCCCGACCAATACGCCCACCATCACACCAACGCCGTTCAGCGCGACCAACACGCCGACCCCAACCTTCACCCCTGGTGGGCCGACCTCTACAGCTTGTAGCGAACCATTCACTGATGTGCCATCGTCATACTGGGCCGCTCAATACATCAGTTACGTCTACTGTCACGGGGTGGTCAGCGGGATCGGCGGCAACCTGTTCGCGCCGAACGCCACCGCCACTCGCGGCCAGTTTAGCCGCATGGTGGTGAAGGCACGCGGGCTTACCATCGTCACACCAACCACCCCCGACTTCACCGATGTGCAGCCCAGCTACTTTGCCTACAACTACATCGAAACCGCCAAGATCGCAGGTATCGTCAGCGGTTACACCCAGGCGCAATGCCATGCGGCCAATGCCCAGTACCCCTGCTTCCTGCCCAACACAGCAGTCAATCGTGGCGCAATGGCTAAGTTCGTGGTCAAGGCTTGGGGTTGGGCGATTACCACCCCGACCGGCAATCCCACCTTCACCGACGTGCCAGCCAGCTACGTGTTCTACAGCGTCATCGAAACCGCCCATGCACGCAACATCATTGATGGCGAAACCCAGGCGCAGTGCCAGGCCGAAGGCGCAGTTTACCCCTGCTATCGCCCCAACGACAACCTTACCCGCGCTCAACTGAGCAAGACCCTGTTCCGCTCGATGACCTACCCCAACTAGATGTGGCTTATCCCCTCCTCCAAACAGGGGGAGGGGATTTTTTGTACCCTCCCTACACTATTGCCCTTCACATTTGTGTGCTATACCAATTCGCTATAGTGAAGGTGAAAATGCACCAGGGCGGGCAACCGCCCGCTCCTACGGATAACCAACCATCTCCAAACGCATTTGGTATTAGTAATACAGCCTCAGTTTGCATAGCTACACCAGATTGGGGTAGGGGTTAATCGCATACGCCCTGTCGCCCAGGGTCCAAGCCAATCGTAACTACATCTTTTTTTAGCAGCACCTTAGCGAATTGGTATTGCCACAAAATAAAGGCGAAGGTGCAATTGCACCTTCGCCCTTCACTTCCTAAACCTGGCACTCAAACCTCAGCGTTGGTTATGCCGCCCGCCGCCCGCGGATGAAGCGCACCGCCGCGATTACGCCCACCAGCCCCAGGCTCATGAACAGCAGCCAGAGCGGGAACTCGCCACCAGTCTTGGGTAGACCGCTAGCCCCGCCGCCCGTTCCACCGCTGCCACCGCTACCGCCGGTTGGGGTTGTCCCTGGCGCGGGGGCAGGACGGCCCGAACCGCCCGTAACCGTGACGCTGACGCTGTTGGATGGCACAGCGGTGGAAGACTGGTCGTAAACCGCCCGCGCCTGGTTGGTCAGCACATTGCCTGCGTCGGCGCTAATAGCGATGTAGATGGTAATAGCCGCGCCCTGACGAGCGTTAAGCGTGGGGATGGTCGCCATTACCGTGTTGCCGCTGGCCTTGATACTGCCCAGGGTGGTTTTGGTGTTGAAGATGTCAAGTGTCTGCCCCGCCACCAGCGGGAAGCTGATGACGATATTGGTGAGAGTCGCGTCGCTGTTATTGGCAACCGCGATGCCGTATATCAGGGTAGTACCCGGCACGCTGCGGGTGGTGTTGGCAGTTAGACTGAGGTGCAACGCACCCGGCACCGGGGTAGTAGCCACTACCTGGCCGCCCACGGTCAGGCTGAAGTGGTTGTTGGAGAAACCGTAGCCAGCGGTGCTATCCACAATCTTGACTAGCCCCTGGTAGCGGTTAGACGGCAGCAGGCTGGTATCAAGGGTAAAGCTGTTGCCGTTACCGAGGCTGCCCGCATCGAGCGTGGTCGAGGTGGGTCGGTTCCAGGGGGCGAAGCGCAGCAGGTAGGTTTCGCTGGCGTAGCGGCGGTTGATGGCAAACAGCACCCGCCCGCTGACGTTACCCTTCGCCTGGTTGAGCAGGGTGATGTCGGCAATGTCGAAGGTGGGCAGCTTGAGCAGTTGTCCACTGCTATAGCCTGCCGGATAGGTGAACCACTGCGCGATGTTGCCAGCCTGACTTGATGCGTAGTAAATGTAGTAGCCCGCGCCCGCCGGGGTGGCAGGCATGGCGCTAAAGCTGTATTGGCCGTTTGCATCGGTGCTGGCGGCGGCCACCTGGGTATCGCCGTTGCCGCTCTTGAGGTGCAAGGTAATCGGCACATTGGCCGCTGGCCCGCTGCCGTGGGTGATCACCCCGAAGATACTGCCAAGTGGGGCGGGTGCGCTGGTGGCGGTGGGAGCAGCGCCGCGACGATGGCCACCACCTGTATCAGTGCTGCCTCCACTATCACCGCCGCCGTGAGCATTGGTGGTCGGCGTGTTGGTCGCGGTAGGCGGGGGGGTGGGCTGCTGCAAGGACGGCGTGTTGGTCGCCGCAGGCGGCACGGGCGTGCTGGTTGCTGGCGCGGCGGCCAGGATAGCAACACTTACCCCATTGCTGAAGGCGGTAAGGGGCGTACCATTGCCGGAAACGTGGTAGACGATGTTAGCAAGGTCGGTGGCGATATCACCAGCAGTAGCGTTCGCATGAGCAGTGATCGAGAAGCTGATGCGCTGGGTCTGCCCTGCTGCGATGCTGCCGTTGCTGCACGATAGGCTGCTGCCGCTACCTGGGTCGCTGCAGCTAATCCAGCCTGGCGAGGTCGGATTGGTGCTGACATCCCCGCCGCCCTGGCTGTAGGTATCGGTGAAGCTGCTGATGCTGATGGTGCCAGTCATCCCGTTCTGGATGGTTACGCTGTACTGCACGCTGCCACCCTGCCGCACCGAGGTGGCGCTGGCCGTCTTGGTCATCGAGACGGTGCCGCTCCCTGATCTGGCGCTTGACCCACTGGCGGGCGCGGCGCTGCTAGGCAGGTAGGAGGCGAGCAAGCCGACTACCAGCACGCTTACCATCAAGCCGAACAGCGCAAGGTTGGCGGATTGCCTGGCCCCGCCCTTGTTCCTCAGCCGGTCACTACTCCGTTGGTCGTTCATGACTTTCCTCCTACTAGGTGATATGTTGGCAAGGCCACACCTTCGATTAAGTGCGGCTGCTGGCGCTCCGCCCGATGCGGCGTGCTGCCGCATGGGTTACAGCTATGATTACGGGTTGCCGCCGATAACCGGCACGTCGCTGCTGTCGAGTTGGGCAACGACGATGATGCGGTGGCTGGCGATGCCGATTGGTGTGCAGGTGATCAGGGTCAGCCGATAGTCGCTAGTCTGCGCCATCACCTGCACATCAGTGGGCGCGACAATATGGCTACTGCTCACAATGTAGCGGTAAACCTTGTTATTGGTGTAAACGAGGACTACATCTTTGGGCTTAAGTTCGTTGAGGCGGCGGAAGACTGAGCCGTATATATCGCGGTGGCCCGCCAT
>JBBRMT010000145.1:0-12065 GCA_038230695.1 Chloroflexia bacterium | reverse complement strand
GCATCGCGGGAGCGGAGCAATCCACCAAGACCGAGAAGGTGAGCGAGGACATTCTGTCGCGGGCGCAGCAGGTGGCAAACAGTGGTGCAATCAGCAGTTTTGTGATGGAGCGGCAGGGTAAGGGCAGCAGCGGCGTGGTGAAGTATTGGTATCAGGCTCCCGACCGCTGGCGAATGGCGTGGCTGGGCGGGGCGAAGGAAGTGAGCGATGGCACGATTGACTGGAGCTACGATGCCAACCATGTAGTGCTGATAAAACCAACCACCAGCACCTACTACAGCGGCGGACATTATCCTGCCCAGTTCATTGCCACCGATAGCCAGCCGGGAATCCCTGAAGACCACTGTGACCGCTGGCGGGTGCGCGGCACGGAGGTAATCGCGGGGCGGCCAACCCATGTACTTGAACACAATTGTTATTATGGCATGGGCGTAGCCAATCCAAGAGGTACGCCAGCAATCTGGGTGGATGATGTCACGTACTTCGTGCTGAAAAGCGTAAATGCCCAGGGCAGCGAACAGGTGGTCAGCGTGCAGTACAACGTGGCGATTGACCCTACGCAGTTCAAGTTCATTATGCCTGCCAATGTGGGCTTCGGCTATACCAATGAGGGGAGCAATGTGGCGCAGTTCCGAAAGGACGCAGCCCAAATAATCGGCCAGCTTCCTTTCACCGTCTACTTCCCCAGCTATATGCCATCCGGCCTTGTTCCCCGCTATTTGAGCTTCTCTACCGTAGGCGATACTCTCTCTAACGAAGTAGGAATGTTGCGACTCGACTACGTGGGGCCGCCACGCGGCTACCGAATGTTGTCTATCTTCCAGGGGCCAGCCAGCGCTGATCTAGTTGGCCGCTGGACAAAGGGCGCACAGACAATCGCAATCGGCGGAGTCGAGGGTTGGGTGTCGCACAGCAAAGGCGATTTGGAGAACGAGGGCAAGGATGCGCTGAACATTGTGGTAATCCACAACGGCACGATGTTGGTAGTTAACAGCGCCCTGTATCCGCCCGAGGAGCTGGTGAAGGTGGCGGCAGCGATGCAGCCGATAAATAGCGGAAGCCAGACCCCGTAACAATGGGGTAGGCAGGTGCAAAGGTAGGTGTGCGATCAAGTGTGATGACGCACAAACCGTGCAATGGAGCTGAGTGCAAATCTGGCAACCTTCACACTTAAGCGCACACTCTACCGGCTACCGGTGCAAAGGCTTTTCACTTAAAACTCAAACCTCAGCACTCCTACCGCACCCGCCGCAGCCAGCGTTCCGAACACCAACCCTGCAAGCCGAGGTTCTCCCAGCCACTGACCTGCCACCAGTTGCGCCCATCCACTTTGATTGGCCCGCCAGTAACGGTTAGCTCCTGGCCTTGCGGCACAATCGCCAGCGACTCGCTGTTGGGGTCGGCGGCGCGGTGGATGTTCAGCGCCTCATAGGTAACTGCCACCGTCGAGCCGATGCTGATCTGCCGCTGCGCTTCCTGCGCCGAGGGGTCAACGTACTGCAGGAACGCGCCGTTGCACCAGCCCACATTGCCTGCTACGTCCCAGCCGCTCACCTTCCACCAGGGGATGCCGTCAACCAATGTTGGCCCCGCCACGATGACCATGCGCTCGCCCTGCAATACGCTGCCCACCTCTGGCTTATCCGCGCCCGCATCGTTGTGGATCGCCAGGCCAGAGGAAACAACCTCCACCGTGCTACCCACCACCAGTTGGTCGGTAGGGGTCGGCACGAGGGTCGTTTCAGTGGGCGCAATCTGCGGCGAGGTATCGGGCAGCGAGTTGATGGGGTTCTGCAAGCGGAACTCCACTACTTTGGAGTGGGCATTGGTAACATCCACCACTGCCTGACGGTTGGTGAAGCGCATCGTCGCCTGGCCGTCCAGCACCACAATGAAGCCATCCTCGTCGCTGCGGATGCGGTAGACCGTATCGGTGCCGCTCGGCCCCTTATCACGTTCGCGGATGATTAGCAGCAGGCTGCTAGTGTCGGGCTGCGCCGCATATTTCGAACCCATCGCGTAGCTGCCCACGTTGGTCACCAGCGCGGGGTTGCCGACAATGCCGATATTCTGCCCGTCGAGGGTGAACTTGACATCAGCGGCGCTCGGTTTGTGGGTGGTGGGAGTAGGCAAAGGCGCAGGCGGTAGCGACTGGCGGACAACCAATGGCGCGGGCGGGTTGGACGATTGCGGCGGCGCAACAGGCGCAGGGCTGGTCGTATCACAAGCCGCCAGCGCCATCATCGCCATCAACATCAGTAGCGCGATCCTGCCAGCGCGGACATTCCTCATCGTCATCGTCAATACCTCCTCAGCGCGTCGCCGGGATCGTAAACTGGAACGTCCAGGGGCCGCTAACCTGCGTATCGTTTGCCTTTGCGTTGCTCAGGTCGTAGCCATGCAGCGCGTCAATCCGCACCGTCCATTGCCCACTTTCGGCGAACAATGGAGCGTTGAGAGCGTAGATCCAGCCACCATTGGGCTGTTGATTGGCTTGCACAGCTCCCCCAGCAGCCAATGCTCGCCCGCCGGGGCCGATCAGGGTGAGATCGGGTTGCCAGGCTAGCTGCGGATTGATGGCGGGACCGCTATATCGCAATCGCAGTTGGGTTTGGCCGGGGGTAAGCAGCGCCTGTGACAGCGTGATGGTTACACCGTTGGCCGTGGCTTGCTGCCCCACGTTGATGGTCTTCAGGTCGCCGACAAACGGGGCGTTGAAGCTGAACTCAAATGGCCCGGCCACCGCCTGCGCCAGGTTGGGGGTGAGCGGCGGGCTGACCGAGTGGATGTCAATCGCCGGATTGCGGGTCAGGCTGAGACGTAGATTCAGATATAGGCTGGCGCTGATCGCCGCAGGCGGGGTAAAGCTGGCGATGCCGCGTACGGTTGCACCATCGGCCATCTGGTTCGCCACCTGCCAGCTTTGGCTGGGCAGCGCACTCAACGCCGTATCGGAGGCATAGCCGAGGTCGCCCATCGCGCTGAGGTAACGAGTTTGCGGGCCGGAGATGCTGTAACTGAGCATCATGGTGCTGGCATCGAGGTAGACGCGATCGAGCGCCACGGTGTAGCCGCTGACCGTCTGACTGAGGTGCAGCGGTTGGGCGCGTAGCGACATGGTGATCGGCATCAGATCGGCGCTATCGTCGAGCGGATAGGTGGGGGTGGGAAGCATCGTGATAGCGGGCGAGTTGCCTTGTGGTGGAGGTTGGGGTGAGCGCAAAGCAGGCAAGGCCATACTCAAGCCGAGGGCCAGCACGACTAGTAGAGCAACAGCCGAGGCCAGCCGTAGGCGCAGGCGATCAGGCCGCGCCGCCAGCCCACCGCCCCGCTGCGTCATTTCTGCCGCAGGTGCAGCGGGCAGGACGGCAATGCGCTGCTCAATCGTAGCCCAGAGATCGGCGTGCGGCACCGCATGGCTCGCCTCGCGCTCCATTGCTGTCCTAATACGTCGCTCTCTTAGCGGGTTATCCACTTACGCAAGCTCCTTCTGCGGTTTCACCAGGGCGGGCCACCGCCCGCCCCTACGACAGGCCAACCCCTTAATCCTTTGTCGGTATCACCCAGGCGGGCAGCAACTGGCGCATCCGCTGGCGGGCGTTGTGCAGCCGCCACTTGACCGTGCCTGGCGAACAGTTCATTGCGCTGGACATCTCGCTCTCGCTGAGTTCGAGGTAGTAGCGCATCACCAGCGCGGCCCGCTGATTGGGGCTGAGTTGGTTCATCGTCGCCGCCACCACCGCGATCGTCTCAGCCCGCTCCAGTATCGCTTCGGGGTCGGGTTCGACGCTCGTCGGGATATGCACGTCAACATCATCGAGCGAACGCTGCCGCCCCAGCCGCGTCACCGTATTCAGGGTGTCGTTGACCACCATGCGGAGGAACCAGGGGGCAAAGGGACGGCTGGCATCGAACTGGTGGATGCGCTCGTAGGCGCGAATAAATGCGCTCTGCACTACATCCTCGGCAATCGCCACATCGCGGCAGACAAGGTAGGCAACCCGTACCGCCCTGGTCTGATACAACTCGACCAGCGCCTCCAGGCCGCCGATGTCACCCTGCTTGAGCCGGGCAATCGCCTCGCGCTCATCCATCCGCCGCTCCGTCTCTTCAGCTACGCCGCTGCGCCGTCGGCGCTTGCCCACCCGCCCCGCTGCAGGTATTACCAATGAGCCGGGCAAAAGGTTGGGGCCAATATAGGGAATCTTGCAAATATCTATGGGAAATATAGCGCAACGAGGAGTGCGGCCAGCAGCAATGCCATCATACGGCTTTACGCATCCGCTAGCCGCGCTTCCTCGCTAACAGGTGGATCACCCTCGATTGGCGAGGGCGGCTGCGAGGCGGGTTCTAGTTCGGCGGCGGCTTCGCTGGGCGATTGGCTGTAACGCTCGAATGCTTCGCGCAGGTGGCTGGTGGTGTAATGGGCGTAGATCTTCTTGGTCGTCTCTGGGCTGGCATGGCCGAGCAGGTCTTGCACCTCGCTCAGTTGCGCCCCACGATTGAGCAGAGTGCTGGCCTTTGTGTGGCGGAAGTCGTGCGTGCTGGCTTCGATGCCAGCCACCTTGGCCCACTGCTTGACGATGCCCCAGATCGAGTTGGGGGTCAGCCGATAGTTCGCGCCGCCACGCTGCGCCTTACCCCGCCCCTTGTCGTGGCGGATGAAAACCGGCTGGTAGTTATCCTGACGGGCGGTCACGTAGGCTTTGATTGCCGCCAACGCCTCCGCGCCGAAGAAAACTACTCGCTCCTTATCGCCCTTGCCGGTAATAAGCGCCTGACGTTTGCTGCCGTCGGCAATATCTGCGCGATTCAGGCGACTGACCTCCTCGCGGCGCAGGCCGGTGGAGAACAGGGTGTGCAGCACGGCGCGGTCGCGCAGCAGCTCCAGCCGCTTCTGCTGTTTCATATGCTCCTCGCTGGGAGGCGGCAATTCGGCCTGCTCGGCCGCCAGCACGATCAGGGGCAAGCGGCTATCAATGCGCGGGGTGCGGTAGCTGGGAGCGCGGCCCTGCACCGCCCGCAGGTCGCCCGCCATCCGCTCGTACGAGGTGCCAGCGGGCAGCCAGCGGCGGCGGTCGAGATAGCGGACAAAGGCGCGAGTGGCCGCAATGTAGGTGCCAACCGTCATCCGCGCCTCGCGGCCATGCTCCAGCACCAGCCAGTTGTAGAAGTCCTCCAGCAAGCTCTCCGGCAGGTCGGATACAATCACTTCTTCCGGCTTCAGCTTCAGCACAGTGGTAACGTAATCGCACAGGCGGCGCAGGCCGGTGGCGTAGGTGCTGAGGGTGCGCGGCGACTTGGCGCTGAGGGTATCCTTGAAGGAGGCAATCGCCTCGCCCAGGCTGGGGACGGGGACGGCTGCAGACTTGGTTTCACTCATATCGGTTATTGTATGCGCCTACAGGGGGCTTGTCAAGTACGTTATGTCTAGTATATAATGTTGCAGCGCCAACAATCCTGATGCTTATGGGCGCGCGTTACGCGCTCGCCTGGCAAGTGGTCAGTAGGGGCGAACCGTTATTCGCCCTGCTCTGCAGCGTCAACAATCCTGCGGGATAAAATCGGGGAGCTAGAGATTGTACCCAACACCTCACCGAAACCCAGAGCCACCACCCGCCGCGCCAGCGGCAGACAGCCTCAGCCCGCTGCTGCTAGGCTTGCTCGGCGTTAGTCTGGTGATAGTGGTAGCGGCAGTGGCCTGGTTGGGCCAACGTGGAAGCAGCGATCAGAGCAGCCAGGTGGTGATCAACGCACCCAGCGGGCCGCTAGTCAGCGAGGGCATTGTTGGCGATGGGCCACGCGCTGGCGACCAGCCACCCGCTGCCCGCTCTCAATCCGCCAGCCCAACTGCATCCCTCAGTGGAGCCGCTTATATTGCATCACCTCTCCCAGCAGCGCGGCAGCCAGGGGATAGCACGCCCACCCTGCTACCAAGCAGCACGCCGAGGGCAATCTATATGCCCACCATCACGCCGCTGCCCAGCGACACAGCCGTGCCGAGCGACACACCCACGCCAGTCAATCCGCCCGACCCGCTAACCGGCCTGCCCAGCGACGCGGCAACCACGCAGTTGCGCCCCTACATCACCATGATTGACAATCACCCCGACGCAGCGCCGCAATCCGGTCTGGACAAGGCGGCGATAGTATACGAGGCGTTGGCCGAGGGGGGGATTACCCGCTTCATGGCGGTGTTCGACGGCAGCAGCCTTGATACCAGCGAGATTGGCCCGATCCGCAGCGCCCGCGTCTATTACGTGGAGTGGGCCGAGCCATATCAGGCGCTCTACGTTCATGCGGGTGGCAGCCCCGCCGCGCTGGACCTGCTCTGGAACGTGCCGCTAATCAACACCGACCTGCTCAGTACCGGCCCAAGCTGGCGCAGCAGTGACCGTCTTGCCCCCCACAACCTGTACACCAGTTCGGCGATGCTAAAAAAGTGGATGGCTAACCAGGGGACGCAGAACGCCGACTTTAGCGCCGCCCGCTTGCTGCACAAGGACGACAACCCTCAGCATGGACCGCACACCCGTATCAGCTTCGACTTTGGCACACTCAGCCCATCCGACGTTATCTGGGGCTATGATGCCAGCAGCAATTCCTACCTGCGCTGGATGTGGGGAACGCCCCATCTCGACCGTATCACCGCCCAGCAACTTCGCGCCAAAAACGTAGTCATCATATTCACCACCCGCAACGATATTGTGGGTGACGACAAGGCACGCATCGAGGTTGGCACCAGTGGCGGTGGCAAAGCGCTATTCGCGCTGGATGGCAACGTGGTGGCAGGACGCTGGCAGAAGGATAGCCCGGCATCACCGCTGCGCTTCTTCGACAGCAGCGGCGCGGAGATGCAGTTCAATCGTGGTAACACCTGGATTGAGGTACTACCGATTGGGCAGAAGGTGGTGTACTAAGGGGGTTGCTAGTTGCAATAATCCAGGGGAAGGCGTATTATCATTGCTGGGATCGGCGCTTTGCTAATAGGGCGATTGAGGAGCGGAGTGGTGATGTACTCCCCAGCTCAGTCTCACCCAAAGGGGGAGGAGTTAACTACTTTCACGCTGGGCTAGCACGCGAG
The DNA here is from genome assembly GCA_038230695.1 of Chloroflexia bacterium. Classification (GTDB taxonomy): domain Bacteria; phylum Chloroflexota; class Chloroflexia; order QHBQ01; family QHBQ01; genus QHBQ01. The sequence continues at coordinate 4,981 of JBBRMT010000145.1, read as the reverse complement.
CAACCAGCGCGGTTAGCTCGTCTATATCGAACGGCTTGGACATATAGGCGGCTGCGCCAGCGGCAGCGGCCTTCTCGGCAATGCGGCGGTCGCCACTGACAAGGATGAAAGGGATCTCGCGGGTACGGACATGGCAGCGCAACTGGGTGCCGATCTCCTGCCCATCCTGGCCCGGCATCATAATGTCGAGGATAATCAGGTCGGGCGAATGTTTTTCGATCGCATGGCCCGCCTCAGTGGCATCGCAGGCTACTTCGACATTGTAATACGGCCCAAGTGTATCAATCATCAACCGCCCGATGAACAGATCATCGTCCACCACCAGCAAATGAGGCGTGGGTATCTCACCATCACTGGGCGTAACTTCTATGACAGATGCAGGCGGCGTAGCAATGCTGTCACCCTCCTGGCGCAATACGTGCCGCAGCTGCCGTTGGCGACCAATCCATTCCAACATTACGAACCTCCACGCACTCGTTGTTGACTCGTTCTACCCCGGTTCCCTACCTAACCATTGAATAATCCGCTCTATCATAGAAGCAATGCCTGTGCCATGCACGGCCACAAATCTGCAAACGCAGAAATGCCAGTATACCTTACGCGCCACTTGGCTCACAGCAAACCGCCCGCACAGCAGAGCAGGCCGCCGCCTCTTTTACCAAAAACATTCGCTCACTAAAGGGAAGGGATGAACCAATGACCATAACCCACAAATACCGTGCGCTACCGTTGTTGCTCATTGCCAGCGGGCTACTAGTATTCAGCCTGTCACTGGCTGGCTCGACACTGGCCGCGTTCGGCGGGAGCAACGAACCCACCAGTATGAGTATGGCTGGCGTAGTCGCCCCGATGGATGCCGATCACAATGCCACCATCAATGTGACCAACAACACGCCGCACCAGCCGCAAACGATTGACGTTAGCCTCTCAGAGTATTCCTTCAGCCCCCGCCACCTGACCGTCAATTTGGGCGATACCGTGGTGTGGACGAACCATGGTAGCCAGCATCACACCGTCACCAGCGGGCTGTTCGACAGCGGCGACCTCCGCCCCGGCGCGACCTTCAGATACACCTTTATCGCTGCCGGATTTGTTGCCTACGAATGTACATACCACGCGATAAGCAACAATATGACTGGCGATGTCACCGTAAACGGGGGGAACCCTACTCCAACCCCGCCCGCTGCGACTCCTACCCTACCGGCTGCAACGCTGACCCCACCCGCAGCGACCCCCACCGCGGGGCCGCCTACCCCTACACCTTGCCCCAACCCGTTTACCGACATCAACGGCGACCCCTTCTTCACCGCAATCAATGCGCTTACTTGTAGAGGAGTAGTCAACGGCACGACTGCAACCACTTACAGCCCCAACAATCTCGCCAATCGAGGCGAGCTTGCCAAGCTAATCGCGGTCGGCTTCGGCATACCAGCGTTCACTCCCACCATGGGGCAGAGCTTCACCGATGTGCCACCCAGCAGCTTCGCCTATAGCTACGTCGAAGCCGACTTCCATGCCAATGTAATAAACGGCTACGACGCGGCCACCTGCGCTCGGCTCAATGCGGGCTTCCCCTGCTTCCTGCCCAACCACCCCATTACTCGCGGCGAACTGACTAAACTGATCGTCAATGCCGCTCACTACCTGTTTACCACCCCACCCAGCCCCACCTTCATTGACGTGCCGCCCAGCTACCCCTTCTATACTCATATTGAGACTGCAGCGGCGAAGGGCATAATCAACGGTTACGCGGATCATACCTTCCGCCCCGCCAATTTCGTCCCACGCGACCAGATGGCCCAGTTCGTCTATATGGGCATCACCACACCACAGTGAGGGCTGAGGATGAGCGCTGAGTACCTAACTAAGTAAGTTTCGATAAGCAGTAATGCACTTCACCGGGGGGCGCGATAAATAAGCGCCCCTATGATGGCTGTAGCTCTAAAGGTGATGTGGTTATCAAACTCATTAGCAGGGGCAGGTAAGCACTGGGGAAGAACATTGAGCAAGGCTTGCGGGAGCTAAAGAGAATGGGCTGACAATGAGCGTCCGTTTGATGTTGAAAAGTACAAACAGTTACCCTTGTCAGCCCCAGCGGGGGCTTTTTGCCGCGAGGTAAGGCAGCTTCTTTCCCCAAAGCCGCAGGGGTCTTTTTACCAGGCCAGACGCTGCCATTAAATGCGTATCGGCATGGCCCAAGGCTTTTTACCGTGCTTACGAGGCAGGCTTGTCGGTGCTGCGCTCGATTGGCACCGCGACGCTGCTGCCCCATTCAGTCCAGCTACCATCGTAGTTGCGGACGTGGGGATAGCCGAGCAGGTAGGTCAGCACAAACCAGGTATGGCTGCTACGCTCACCAATGCGGCAATATGCGACCACATCCTTGTCGGGGGTGATGTCGTGGCCGCCATACAGGGTCTTGAGGTCGGAGGCGGGCCTGAAGGTGCCATCCTCGGCAGCCGCCTTTGCCCAGGGGATGCTCTTGGCGGTTGGGATATGCCCCGCCCGCTGTGCGCCCTCCTGCGCGTAGCCGGTCATCGCCAGCATCTCGCCGCTGTACTCCTGCGGGCTACGCACGTCAATCAAGCGACGATTCTGATCGTTCAACCCCTTTAGCACATCGTCACGGTAGGCTCGTACGCTGGTGTCGCGATCGTGGGCCTGGTACTTGGTAGGCGCATAGGAAACATCATCCTTGCTCAATTCGCGGCCCTCAGCAACCCACTTGGCCCGCCCCCCATCCATCACACGGCAATCCTTATGCCCATAATACTTGAACAGCCAGAAGGTATAGGTGGCATACCAGTTGTTCTTGTCTCCGTAGAACACCACGGTAGTGTCGTTGGCGATGCCCTTGCCGCTCATCAGATGCTCAAAGCCTGCCTTGTCCACAAAGTCGCGCATCAGCGGGTGCTGCTCCTCGGTATGCCAGTCCAGCTTGACCGCGCCGGGGATGTGGCCTTGCTCGTATAGCAATACATCTTCATCCGACTCGATGATGCGTACATGAGAGTCCTTGAGGTGTTCGGCTACCCACTCGGTGCTGACCAACGCTTCGGGGTGGGCATATTCCTTAAACTTCTGTTCGCTGCTATCGGCCATTATGGTTCCCTCCTGTAAGGCTAAAAATATTAAAGAAAAGGCTTCTCCCCAGGGATCTTTGGCAGCCTTGTTATTCTCATTCCAGTAAGCAACGCCATGCAGAGTCTACCATTCATGCTGCGCTTTTGTCAAGAGTTAGGCTTTTGATTAAGCGCAAAAAATTGACTTGTTCCGCCTGACAACACGTCATAAATGTCCTACTGCTTATAGGGTGAGGTTGCTCCAGCCTCAATCTTGTGTCCAGCTTCATCCACTCACTGCACCTCATTTGTGCGTGGTTTTGAGTTATGACGTGATGTCAGGTTCCGCCACTTGACAAAACGAAGAAGCGCGACTAAAATGATATCAGCGTTGCAAGTTGCAACGTGCCACCCCCAGATTGCCCCACCCGATTGCCCTGGCAAGCGGCTGCCCGCCTCAGCACAGCAGTTTCGCCTTCGCATACCTGGTAGAGCAAGGCGACTCAAGGGCGAGTACGCAAGTTGGGTGAGCCAACGACGCTTTAGGGCGTTCGAATCAACAACGTCAGGTTATCATCCCCAAGGAGGAGGAACTTCAGTGCGGAAAGTCAAGTATAACGTAGTAACCCTCGCCACCATGCTGTTGCTGCTGCCCATGATTATCTCGGCCTGCGGTGGCGACAACAGCACTGCCACGCCCGGCACGGCTACTGGCAGCGGCAGCAACACGCCTGCAATGGCGAACACGCCCGCAATGGCGAATACGCCCGCAATGGCGAGTACGGCAGTGATGACCAGTACCAGCAATTCCAGCCTTAGCGGCAAGCTCGAAATGTTCTCCTGGTGGACCACCGGCGGTGAGGCAGCCGGTCTCAAGGCTCTCTACACTCTCTACAATCAGCAGAACCCCAACGTGAACATCGTTAACTCGGCGGTGGCAGGCGGCGCAGGCCAGGATGCCCATGCCGTTTTGGCCAGCCGCCTGCAAAACGGCCAGCCCCCCGATGCCTTCCAGGTGCATATGGGCCACGAACTGATTGACGGCCCGGTTGCCGCCGGTCAGGTCGAGGATTTGGCTAGCCTTTATCAGTCCGAGGGCTGGACCACCGCCTTCCCCCAGGGCGTACTCGACATTATTTCCTCCACCGACTCCGCTGGGGTCAAGCACTACTGGTCGGTGCCGGTCAACATCCACCGCGCCAACGTCCTATGGTACAACAAGAAGGTGTTTACCGACAACAACCTGCAACCGCCCACCACCTTCGACCAGTTCTTCACCGTTGCTGATGCGCTGAAGGCCAAGGGCATCTTCGCCCTGGCGCTCGGCGACAAGGATAGCTTCGCTGCCCCCCACCTGATGGAAACCGTGCTGCTCAGCACCCTCGGCGCTGATGGTTGGAAGGGTCTGTGGACGGGTACGACCAAGTGGGACGATCCGAAGGTTACTGCCGCGCTTACCACCTTCAAGAAGATGCTCGGCTACATCAACACCGACCACGCCTCCCTCAGTTGGGACCAGGCCAATGATGAAGTTATCAAAGGCACCGCCGCTATGACCATCATGGGCGACTGGGCGGATGCTGACTACAAGGCTAAGAACTTCACCGGCTACGGCTGGGTAAACGTACCTGGCACTCAGGGTATCTATGATGCGCTCTCCGACACCTTCGCCCTACCCAAGAACGCACCAGACCACGCCAACGCGATTGCCTGGCTGAAGCTGGCCGGTTCGCAGCCTGGTCAGGATACCTTCAACCCGCTCAAGGGCGCAATTCCCGCCCGCATTGATGCTGGTCATCCTGCCGCTGGTCAACCTGGCTACGATGCCTACCTACTGAGCGCCCAGGTGGACTGGAAGAAGGACACCATCGTTCCTAGCGTGGTTCACGGCGCAGCCGCGAAGCCAAGCTGGGTCAAGG
>JBBRMT010000144.1:0-12111 GCA_038230695.1 Chloroflexia bacterium | reverse complement strand
TACAGCGAGGGCGATTATTAGCAGCACTCCGCCACAGCCAACGCCCTTACCGCGTCTGTATGGAATGAACACATAAAAGGATAGCATATCATGTTCGCCTTCCGCTATTTATACGTGTAGTCGGGCGGCTGGGTTGCACAGAGGTTGTCACAGGATAGCAAAAACAGCAATCCTGGTCAGGTCGGCCCCATTCCGACATAACCAGGATTGTTGTTCAGCAGCAGAAAGGAAAGGAAAGGAAGAAGATGGCTTTGTGTGTTCGATGTGGCTGGCGCGTTTAGAACTTACACCTATATAATCGCATATGCAGATTAGATTCACCTGAACCAGCGGTTAGAGGAGGGTTAGAGTTGTTCGTAACTCTAAGCTAGACACCACTCGTTGGCTGTACTATAGTAGCCCGATCAGTGCAACCAGGTGGCGCTTACGGGTGCATCTCCTTAACATCGAGCCTCGGCGCTGCCGCACCGCTTTTCTGCCGCCCGCCCACTCCCGGCCCAGCCCGAGTACCAGCTCGGCTGGGCCGGGAGTGGGGCGCGAACGCCGACCACTTAACCCGCTTACGTTCACAACAACCTTCTGGTGCGGTGTCCGGAGCGGTGGAGAACTGGCAAGAACATCTGCCTAACCGCTGTGTCTTGTCTACGCTTTCTTATAAGTTATGCTGCCTCGAGCATACGGATTATGTCCCGCATGCCATCAATTCCCCTCTGTGCCAGATCTTCCATACCATTGGCGCGGCAGTAGATAATCTCATCCTTTAGTCTTTCCATCATGCCGCGGGATAGTTCCATAAACAAGTCTGTGTCAATTGTAATCGTGTCCAATCCGCTCTCCGGTGCAAGTTCAGGCTGGTTAAGCAGCCATAGCACCTGAGCAGTGAGTGCGGCTCTATTCATCTGCGGTCTTGCCTGGTGGACGCGTTGTGTCAATTCCAGCACCGCGACAGCGCTGTGTTGAGTACCGTTCTCATTCTTTAGCGCGGATGCGGTCGCTTCTATCACAAGGGCTGGCGTGTAACCTACCATCTGGGTCGCCTCTACCAGCTCAACCTGCCGCTCGGCGGGAGCATGAGTTATAGCCAGTTGGCGCCTCCTTGACAGGTTAGTATTCAGGAGCGCACCCTGGGTCGCGATTGGCGCATTAGCCAGCTGGCGCATGGCCCTACTCTGTGCCTCAGTGATGCCCAGATACTCCTCAACCTGCTTCCAGGTGACGCTGGTCTTCGTTCCCAGGAAGTGTCCACTCGCGTGTGCCATAGCGGTGAGACGCTCATATTCTGTCCGCCACTGCTCCAGACTTTGGGGTATCTCATCCTCGTCCCAACCTTGTTTATCTTCCAGTGTCTCGCGCAGCGCCAGACAATCCAGCCGCAGCCTCAGCTCAACTACTGCTCTGGCCTCATCAACGGGCGGGAGGGGCCGGTGCAGTCGGTTCTCATCGAGCGCTAGCTTCCACTCCGTTACCGCATCAAGCTCGTCCTCATCGTAGATGATCGCGCTGACATTCGGCGTAAACTCATCATCCTTACTTGCCACCTCCCACATCGCCAGAGCGCGGCGCACGCCGCAGATGATCTCCAGGCTGCCGTCTGCTTTACGTTTGAGGGAGAGCGATGAATTGAAGACCCAGTGCTGGTAATTGACTTTGCTAGCTCATCTACAGCGCCAGTCTGACTACGAGGATGATGCACCGGTAGCGCTATATCGTCGAGGCTTACTATCTCTAGCTGTGGCATTGGATTTCTCCTTCTCGGTTATGTGCGTTGTGTGGTGTTCTGAACAGCAACGTGCCATGTTAGATATAATTGTAGCTGAGTTTGAGAATCTGTCAAGGGCTGACCACGGCAGGGAGTGGCTAATGTAGTAGAGGCGACTCTGGACGGGCGTGTCGCGCACGCCATGGGCCACTACCTGTGCATCTACCTTTTTAGCCCCTCCCTATGCCTCTAAATCTACCGTTAGCTTCTTCTCCATATCCACCTGCCCGCTGTATGGGGCAAAGCCGATGCTCTCGTAAAGAGGCATCGCTTTCTGGTTTTGATCCTCGACCCCAAGTTCGACGATGGCGACTCGCTGGCGCAGGTAGTGGATACCCATTATCAGCAGGGTGCGGCCCAGCCTGCGCCGCCGGTATGCGGGGATAACGCCCAGGTCATTTACCCAGCCCACCGCGATGCCACGACGGGCGATATCCTCCTCGATAACCTCGGTCCAGCAGAAGCCAACCACCTGCTCATCGGCGCAAGCAAAGATGATGTCGCTGGGGTGAAAGCCAGGCTGCCTGGTCCAGTAGACCAGCTCCTCCAGTGTCTGCTCCTCCGCCCAGTAGTGTTCGGCGAACGACTCGTTGCTCACTCGCCACAGCGCCGCCTCATCCTGTCCCGGCACGAAGTTGCGGATAGCGAAACCGGTGGGTATCTGCGGCTGGGGCACGCTTGTAGCTGCTTGCAGGCGCAGCAGCAAGTCATAGCGATTGGTTACAAAGCCGCGCCGCTGCCAGAACGCAATGCCCAGCTTGTAACTCTGGTGCGGCGAGACGCGCCACTCGGTCGCTTTCCTAACCAACACGATTTGCCCGAGCTGACGATAGAGGGTGTTACCGATACCACGCCCTCGATACTCCGGCAGCACGTGCAGGCGCGACCAGGCCGCGTCAACATTGTCCGGTTTGTACACTTCCCCGTAGCCGATAAGTCTGCCCTCACTGCCGTCATCGTTGGTCAGATGTGCCATCAGTCGGGTGCAGTGCTGGCGGTCCGGCTCATGGTATCTTCGCTCATATTCGGCTACACTGTAGCTCTCTTCAGTCGGCTCGGCGGCCTCCAGCGCGTTGTAGAAGTCCACCAGCACGGGGATGTCGGCCTCGGTCATTTCGCGGACGGCGTAGTTTAGCCTTGAATCTTTGATCGCACTATTTTGCAATTTCGTTCTCCTTCGGTGCTACCTGGCGAAGAAGAGTGGCCTCGGCGCGTACTCCGTCATCGAGCAGGTGTATCCAGCGAAATCCGCTTGGTCAGCCCCGGTAAGCGTAGGGCGTGGGGAACAAGGGAGTGAGCGAACTTCGTTGCAAGAGTCCAAGACAATGCCTCACCATAGACGCTGGAAAGCCGTCCAGCTAGGCGGCCAGCCTCTCCCTGTGCATGAACTCGACCTCGACCGCCCTACCCAGCAGGTCGCCCAACACCTCGCGGACATCACCGGCGTAGCGCCGCTCGAAGGTCTCAGCCGCACCGACCGCCGGGCTGGCGAGTTGCACCAGGTCGCCCCTCACTGCCACCAGCCGCACGTGCTGTAGCCACATCCCCCATGCCGCACCCGATACTCTATCCCTCAATCGCTCCTGCGCCGCTTGCCAGATGGCCGCATCTCTTGCCGATGACGGTGAAGGCGTAGTCGCCACCGTTCCCTGCTCTGCCAATACCTCTGTCAGCCCGTGGGGTGGCTCAGGTTGTGGTTCCAGAGCTGGATCGGTGTTCTGCTGTGGATGCTGAACGTATCCGCTGCTAATCGGCGCGGGTGGCGCTTCTCCGGCCGCCAGCATCGTCAGCACGAAGCCCGCGCGGCTCTTGAGATTACTCTGGCGTATAGCGTAGCGCACCCAGGCGCGCACATCGGCGGGGGGGTGGGTAGCCGCCATCTTCGCCGCGACTGACTTGCGTATCCCAATGCCGGTGAGAGCCTGGGCCGCTGCCTGCTGCTCGTCGGTGAGTAGCTTATCCTGCCCCGCTGGGATTAGTATGCCCGCACCACCGGCAGCGGTGGGTTCGCCAACTGCGAAAGCATCATCCCTCGAACCAACAACAACAACACCGTCTGTTTGTTGTTCTTGATTCTTTGATTCTTTGATTCTTTCTATTTGGCTTCCACCAGTGACAGCCCTCGGTATGTCTTCATGCGTAGCGACCGGCAAAGTAGGGTGGTCAACAGTGACCGCCCTAACGCTCTTCCCCCGGCTGCTGATGGCATCCTCGCCGTGCGCTGGGCTATCACCGGCTGCAGGTCTCGTGCGCCTTCGCCCACCTGCTCTACCGGACATGGTGGCGCGATCAGGGGTGCCACCAGTGACAGCCCTACTCTCACCCTTTTGGGGGGCAATTGCGCCGGTGGCCCTTGCTGCCGCTCCTCCTGCACCAGCTCCGCTGCGGCCATCACCTCGGGCGACGGGGCTGATACTCGAGCGGGCTGGAGTGGGCCGAACCTGAGTCGGTTGCGTGGCTCGGCGGTCCTGGTCAGATGAAGCAGTGCGGCTGCGGCCACCGCCATCGGCCAGCGGCATCTCCCCGGCCGCTAGCGCGTCGGGCGACTTCGCTTCGCCGAGCAGGATATACGTGTTCGCCTGGTGGATGCCCATCTCTACGGCAACCAGGCTCAGGCTGACGAACTCGCGCAGGTAGCGCCTGACCGAGCTTTCGCTGCAACCCGCGACGCTGCCCAGGTAAGCGCACGAGGTGTGGGCGCGGGCGGGAGTGAACTGGTTGGATGCGATCTCAGTGAGCGCGAGGTATATCGAGCGAGCGGCGAGGAGTCGCGGTCCGCTGAAATACTGGCCGAGGGTACGCAGCGCGCTCTTCTCCTGCCACAGCCAGCCGGAGGTCGAATGGATGTTGCGGGGAGTGAGCGTGAGTGTGGAGTGCGGAGTGCGGAATGCGGAGTGGTTGGCCCGCATCGCGCCGTAATTGGCGTTCGCATCCTGGTTATTTTGGGTTGTACCGCGTATGCCTGCTGCTGGCAGGAATACTTTGATTGCCCGTCCGGTCTCACCCGGGCGTGCAGAGTTGGCGGGGTTCATGGATTTGGCCCTTTCCATGCCCAATTTGGGCAATCTTCAACCAAACCCCTTGACAGCGTTCTGCCTGCTGTGCTATAATGCTCTCAGCAAAAAGAGCATAAAATAGATGGGCATCTCCGCAAGGAGTGTCTGGTTATCCTCGGAACCCACTGTCTAAGCCAGCAAGCACGCCAGTGGGTTTCTCATTTTTGCCGTCATTCAGCCCCGACGGTGAGGGCGTTGGCTCACATGACGTGAGCGAAAGTTTAACTCTGGTCCGGTGCTGCTCCTTTCACTGATACACTCGACCTGTCTTCTCTTATCGGCTCGCCCATCCAGGGCAGCTCCTATGCAGAGCAAATAAACAACTTCGCTCCCGATGCCGCGACAACCATTAGTGACCACGGCTTCCCATTTGGGGCGGGAATATCTGACACATCCCCCTTGAACATCTCCCTAAATCTGCCACTGCGCCGCTCTTCTGCGCCCTTCGGCTGCCTCATTAGCGTCCGCAATGTGCGTAGCCTCGCTTCGCCCAGGCTGCGGTCGGTCCATTACTCCTGCCAATCGCGCCAGCCCAGCGGCACCCAGCCAGCAGTGTTGTTTTCAAGTCGGTTGATATACATCACTCGCTGCCTTTATCCGTGCCGATAACCTCGTCATACCACTGTCTCAGCCAGACCATCGCCGCATCGTAGCGGTCCCGGCGTAGGTTCTTGTAGGTCTTCACATCGTAGCGACGATACAGTTCGCTGTAGACACGTGCATATCCGCTTTGGTAGGTGCCGACCTTACCCCGCTCCTCAAGCTCATAAGCCAGCGTCTTCACCGCGATTACTAGCTGCGCGGCCTGCTCCTCAGTAATCACAGCGGTAGGGTCGAGGCGCAACTCCAGCGCAGTAAGGCGGCTCCTGGTATCCTGGATGAAGCCCCGCATATAACTTTCCAGCGTTCCTTGCCTACCCTCGACCTGGACAACGCGGGATTCCATCTCCACCTGTTGCTCGGCAAGATGTTCCATCACCCGAATCATCTCAAGCGTCTGCTGCGCCGAAGTCAGGCCGGTGGCAAGGGGCTGGTTAGCAGGCATAATCTCATCCCTGAAGGCGCTCCACAAAACGCGGAAGCACTCCTCGCGGTAGCGGTTGAGCTTGTCCTGAAGCTCACTACCTACGCGGGCCTGGCTGATACCGAACAACCATCCAGGGAGCAAGTCAAGCGGTAGACATACCTGCTTCTGCGGGCCGCCGCCAGTGTCGATAGTGAGGGAGCGGGTACGCTTGGACAGCACTGGATCGCGGCCAATACGCTGCATCTGTCCTCGCCTTTCCAATCCAAGGAAGGTGGTTAGCGGATTGAGCGGCACGTAGATCTCTCCATCAGCGCCTTGGGCAGCAGAGATCTGGTCACCGTAAAAATCCACCACCTTCGTAATGCTCACCTTTACTTGTTGCTCGTCTGCAGGTTCGTCGCCCATGGCATCCTCTCCAAAGGGTGGGGTGTTACACCCCACCCTTTACCTCAAGACAGATTATCATCACTATCGCCTTCTTGAAGAAACCTATCTGCGGCCTCACGCACCTTCAGTGCGTACTCCCTGGCCTGGCGTTGCTCATCTTCGTCCATTCTAGGTCTGGCTTCCGTCAACCGAGCGAAGGTTGTCACCGCACTGATAAGCGGTCGGTAGGCGTTATGAGGGCGGCGCGGATACGCTACGCGAGTGGCGGGGATTCCGTTAGTAACGGAATCCTGCTCCGTGGGTTCTGCCGACTCGATTCCGTTACTAACGGAATCGGCAGCCTGCCTGCCTGCTCTACGCTCACGGATTGCCGCCATCAGACTGATAGTGTTGAACTCTCCCGCTGTGTATCTGAGCATTAGATCGGGATGCTGGGCGGCGGCAAGGCGGAGATCCACATAATCGCCGCTCTTGCCAATCTTCTTGGCGATGGTGGTGGCAGGCCAGCGCGTAGCCTCCTTAAGCTCGGCCAACGCTACCGCCTCGTCAACAAAAGGGAGGTTCTCGCGCTGGAGGTTCTCAATCAGCGCCACCTGGCGGACTTGGTCGTTGCTATAATCGCGCACCACCACCGGCACTGTGACCATGCCTAGATTGAGGGCAGCGGCGTGCCTGCGCCCGCCAGCGACGAGCTGATAGCCATCAAAGGTAAGGCGTACCACCAACGGTTCGTGGATGCCGGGACCGCCTTCGTCCAGGCTTTGTTGGATACTTGCCTCAAGCTCGGCATCAGCCTCTGCGTTGGATGTGTGGCGCGGTTGATATGGGTTGGTCAGGATAAGATGCGGGTCGAGTTCCGTCACCGGTATATCTTCGGCTCTGGTGGTGCCGCTTGCCTTGCGTATAGTGCCGAACACGCTGGTGTCAATCGCGTTAGGGTCGAACTTGGCTTTAGTTGGCATAACCGGCCCACCTTTCTACCCGCTCGGCTAGTTCGCGGTATGGCGCGGCTAGCTCTTCCTCATAACGAGTGATGGGCTTATGCATACTGGTGCTTTCGGGATAGCGTACCGAGTGTTTGACCGGGCTGGTCACGATGTCACCATAAGCGCGGATCAGTTTCGCCAGAATGGTCTGATGATACTTGCTCTGTGCGTTGTAGCGGGTGGGTACCACTGCGATGATGGGAGGTTGCTCTGATGTGATCTCTTCCATTGTCGCCAGAAGCAGTGACATTCCCCGCGCTGCCTCTTCCTCGGTCTGCACTGGAATAATCAGGCCGTCGGATGCCAGTATCACATTCGAAGTGAGTAGTCCTAGGCTGGGCGGCGCGTCGAGCAGTATGTAATCGTACTGTCCCTTCACCTTCTCCAGAGCCTCGCGCAGCAGCGTTCCCCAGGTTGGGTATTTGGTCAAGGTAAGTTCCGCCTCGGCCAGATCAATACCTGAAGGCACGAGGTCGAAGGCTACCCCAGCGGGGCGTACCGGTTGCCAGGGCCTGCGACGGAGCATATCGAAGCTAGCGGTCGAAGGCGCTGCTTCAGCGAAGTGGGTGACAGTGGATTGGGGATCCATGTCTACGACAAGCACCTTCCTGCCGTATTCTTCGGCTAGGATTGAAGCCAACTCGAATATGGTGGTGGACTTGCCGCTGCCACCTTTCTGAATGGCAATACCGATAGTCTTACTCATGTTGTGCCACCTCGCCCAGCTTACTCAGATAGTCGTCCACACCCGACTGGCTGACCAACCATAGCCGCCCCAACTGTTTCTTCTCGCCGAACTCCCCGCGCTTGACCATATTCTGCACAGTACGTGGGGTGAGCAGGTCGCGATCGTCGCGGCCAAAGAAGGCATTGAGCCTGTCCAAAACTTCTTGAACAGTCAGCCATTTCTCTTTTTGTGTATTTTCTTCCACCATTTCCCCTCTTTCGCCACTTTCGCTCTTTGCCCTGTATGATAGCACATGATTGCTAAAGAGTCAAGGGGTTTATCCACAGATTCGTAGCAACCCAACTTAATAACTTATACTCACCCCGCGCATCAAGTAAGCCAGCCGCCGCTCAGTAAGCGCATTGTTGTGCAGGTACGCAGCTTCCACAACATCTAGTCAAGTTTGGCCGAGACCGTCTTGTTAGGTTCGAGGATACGATATGTAAATGTCTTGCGAATAAGCATAGTGATAGTATAGTACATCTGTTCGGAACTGGCAAGTTCTTTTCACCGTCTGGCTAGGGCTTTTGCAAGTTTCAGGTAGCGAGTAGCCAAGCGACCGCCTGCGCTGGATAAGCCGCATATTCGCGCTGCAACGCCGCCCAGCCTTGTGCTAGATGCCCTACTATGTTCAATATCATGTTGTTCAGAGTGGCCATCACCCGCGCCGCGTCATCGCTGCCCGTCACACAGTAGTCCTCAATCATGGTCTGGTTACGCCGGTAGTGTAGCCCATTCTCGATGCCCCAGTGGCTCCGCACTATCCCTAGCAGCCGCGCGGCATCGGCTACTTCCGCTGGCAAACTGGTTATCCTGTAGGCTACTTCATGGCGCACCTCACCAGTGGCTACCTTGGTGGTGTGGCGCGAAGGTGCGTAGACTTGCTCCACATGAGGAAAGCGCACATAGGTCTTCAGCACACTGCTGACGGTGAGGATGCGTTCGAGGGCGCGGCCATGGGCCTTGTCCACGCTGCGAGCCACGCTAAACTCTGGGCAGTGCCGCCCTTGCTGAATGTCGCCGTCATAGGTGGCAAACAAGAAGTCACTGTCGCTGTACAGTTCGCGCTGGTTGAGTTTAACCGGCAAGCAGAAGTCACCGCCTTGCCGCACAATCTATTTAACCAGTTCGCGCTGGGTGTACATTGCATCGCCAGTCACGACCATCCCTTGCAGGGCCGGGGGCTTGAGCAACTGTGGGGCGACCACGATTTCATTCTCTTTATTGCCGACCGGCAATTGGGCCAGTACCAGCCCTTGTGCGGGCAAATAGGCCGCGATGAAGTACAGGCCGCGACCGCGCTCGGCGCTAATGGCATGTCGCATCATCTTGCCGTCCAAACTCAAGATGGTGCTACCGCGCATTTGGGCGCGGTGCAGTTGACGACAGAAGTAGGCGCTGACCACCCGCTCGAACTCTTTAGCATCAATGGCTTGGTCCCACCAGCGATACGAGGTGCTGTAGTGAGGGTAGGGTCGGATGGGACAAGCCCAGCAAGCTGACCAGTTGGGGGCCGTATAGGGTAGCAAAGTGGGGAATGTGGTAGATATGGTCATAGCCACACAGCAGGGCTTTGGCGGCAATGAAGAGCATGGGAGCGAGAGGATAGCGTTTGCCATGCGGGCTACGCAAATCGGTAACTTGCTGCAAAGCAGCGACTAGAGAATCGGCCTCGAAGACGAGCGGCGGAGTTGCCGGGATAGGGTCGAGCAAAGGAGGTATAATAGATGGCGAGAACCTTTCTTATGGAAGTGTGGCGAGATAATCCTACCACAAGACAGGTTCTTCTGTTTTGTCTAACAATCTTGCAAAAGCCCTAGGTGGCGCTGCGCTAAACCTTGCACCCCGCTGCCACCGGTGCTATAATCGCCTTGCTTGCGCTCCGCGTACGTAGGTACTTGCAGCCTGGTGAGCCTTTAGCTTGCTGGGCTGCTTACTCGATGCCCGGCGGGTCAATCCAGCGCGGGTGGATGGTGGTCAGCCACCTCTCCAGCAGCAGCCCCTGCACATTGCCCTGGAACAACCGCTCGAAGTCCTCCTCGCGGAAGGGTTTACGCAGCCGCGACAGGTATGAACTGTCCAGCAGGTGGATGTAGTGCTTGATGTCGTAATCTCGCCTGCCTTCACTCACCCGCCTGGCCGCGCCCAGCGGCGGCGCTACGCCGCTATCGCCCGCCTGGGCATCGTCAATCTCGTCTGGCTCGTATGGCAGCCAGACGTAACGCCCGCCCTTCGCCTTGTAATACCTCACCTACTCGCCCACCTCCCAATGCGTCCTTCCCGCATCGAGTAGCGCCTCGTATTGCCCCTCGTGCAGCCTGGACCGTGATTGCTGATAATCCCCTGAAGATTTGGTCAGGCGGGTGCTGGTCGCCACATCGGTGAGCGGGTACTTGCGCTGCCGCAGCGCCTGCACCGTCGCATGATATAGCCCCACCACCGAGGCGATATCGTCGCGCAGCAGGTGCGCGAGGGCTTCAGTGAGGAAGCGGGCGGCAAACTGTGGGCTTTGCGAGTTCCGCAGCCCTGACCCATGTACTATCAGCTTACCATCATAGGTGAGCAGCGCATAATTCTTAATTTCGTGACTGAGCATTGCCTGGTATCTACCCTCGTACTCCAGTTTGATGCCGCTTGGCAGCATAGAGCCTACCTCAGCTACCAGCCGCCGCTCGTCCGCTTCAGTATAGCTATTCGGCACCGCGAAATACACGCCGTCAATATCGGCTTCGAGCAGCGCCACGCCACGGCTCTTCAGTTCGGCGATTACCTGGTCGAGAATGACGCTGCTACGCCTGGTCAGCGCGTCAGCAGCATCCACGTCGGCCAGCAGCGCCATTCTGCCTGCCGCCATGTACCCGTAGGCCGAGACGATTACCAGCTTCATCCCCGCCGACATTGCCTGATACTGGCTCGCCGCCGCTGACCCCGCAGTTGCCACGCGGCCTGCCCGCTTATGGCCTAGCCGCAGCTCCAGCATTCGCCCCACCAGCGCGACAAGCACGCCGAGATGGTCGTACTTTGGGCCAATGTTGTCGAGCTTCATAATCGAGGGGTACATCGAGGCCACATCGCACTTGACCACGTGCCGCGCCAACCCTCCGGCTAGCAGATACGACGCGCCGCCCTTGCTGCGGCGCAGGTCAGGATTGTCCAGGTCGGCTGAACGGGGCAGCGCGGCACCGGCTCGGTAATAGGCCCGCACCAGCAGCGGCTCGAGGATGCCCATGGCTGGTCCAGCAGTGGCGATCGCAGAATATGAGCGGGGTGCCATGCCTGCCAAGGCGAACGATGCGCCCATCAGACGCTGTGATAGGCCGTCCACATGGCGCACTGCGGTTAGCGCCTGGCGACGTACCCTGGCCGGGTGCGACCCCATCCGCTCGTATACATTATGACCGTGGATGGGGGTGGGCTTGTCGGCGGCCAGGCCGAAGTGGCGGGCTGCTGACCCCAGATCGTAGCCCGGCATCGCTCTAACGGAAGCGTCGAAACGCCAGACTGCGTGCAGGGTGTCGATCAACTCGCGCCCCGCCACACGGTAGCGAATATGGGCGCGGTGATAGTGGCTGGCCCCAATCTCGTCGCGGCCCAGTTCGGCTCCTTCGACCTCGATTCGCCCCAGCCTGAGCGGAACTCTCAAGTGCTTTGCCCGCGCTTCCAGGTATGGCAAGTCGAGACCAAACAGGTTGTGGCCTTCGATAACATCAGGGTCGCGCTCCTGAATTAGCACGCATAGATCGCGGATGAGCCGGGCTTCGTCGTTGGGGTGCGATGCTTCGAGGAGCGTTTCAAGCCCGTGGTTGTCCCTGACCGCGATGAGGAAGAGGATACCTTCATCGGGATTGAGTGAGGTTACAGAGAGGTCGAGTTGGAGTCGGTGTAGGTCGCTGTAAGCCATGCCCTTGAAGTAGGTGCGGCCAGTGGCCATCAAATACTGCTCATTTGGCCCAACACAATAATAGTCGTCGAGCTGCGATAGACGGCTAATCGGCACACCAAGGCGCTTGGATGCGCCAGTGAGGATATTGCGCTCAAGTGCAGGGAAGGTTGCGGCGCTGATGATGTAGCGGTAGTCACCCGGCTGCCCACCCGCCAGCTTCTTGTAACCAAACGATGCTCTGCCGCTGGTAACATCATCCAGGTTGCGGGCGTAGATCCAAGGCCGG
>JBBRMT010000143.1:0-12126 GCA_038230695.1 Chloroflexia bacterium | reverse complement strand
GCAGACCACCACCCAAATGCTGTCCACCCGATCACCCAACTTCGTGCGCCCCTCCAACAGCTTGACCGCATCAATCACGATTACCCCATATCCCTTGCGCTCGGCCTCGGCCACCTCATCCCAGATCAATTTGCTGATCGCGGGGTGGGTGATCTCTTCTAGCCGCGCTAGTTCGCCAGGGTCGCGGAAGACGATCTGGCCCAGTGCGGCGCGGTCAATCGTGCCATCCTCGCGTACCACCGTCGGCCAGTTGGCAACCACCTGCGCGTATGCTCCACCGTCCGGCGCGAGTACCCGATGCGTTCCCGCATCCGCGTCAATCGTGTACGCACCGTGCGCTGCTAGCATCGCCAGCACGGTACTCTTGCCCACCGCAATGTTGCCGGTCAAACCAATTAGCAAGGTCATTACTCCCCGATCTTCATCCAGAGTGTCAAGCCCCAGCGAAAGCGACACTCGACTTGAAACCGCGTGAATTATAGCATCACCGCGCGGTAGGTGCAACCTACTTTTTGCTAGGGCAATTGGCGAAAATCCGAGCAAAAACCCCTTGCTTTTGCAGGCGCTTGGTGCCATAATAGGTACTGTAATCTACGGTCTGTAAACCACGACCTGTAAGCAGCAACTTGTAACCATCTGCCCATTATCTAGAGAGGAGACTTAGGATGAAGACCCGGCGAACTACCCCCCCCCTTTGAGGTTACTCCAAACAGATTCCTCGAATCCGGCCCTGCCTACAATTATTTGTATGTTGGTTTTCATCCGTACTCTTCATGGCTTGGGTCAGACAATATTGTAAGAACAAGGAGCGACCCCGCCAATACGCTTCAGCCAGGTACGGATTATAGATACTACTCGACATACGACGTAAATACCTCCAGATGGTATGCTTATTACTGTTCTGACCCATACAACCCTCTTACCTGTGTACTGGAGTCCGATCCAACCGACACGGGCGGCTTGCAACTTTATTATGCAGGCTCAGGTGCCGAGACCTCAAATCAACTGGTACATCTAGGTAGCACGCTAACCTCATACGCTGCGTTTAGCTACTCTGGATCCACAAATAGATCCCCTTGGTGTTATGATCCTCAATACAGCATAAACACTCAAACAATTGATAGCCCGCCGGATCAAGTTCTGCAGTCTTGCGATAACAACTCACATAGTTGGAACATCCAATGGCCCACTGATCTGCCTTGATCTTTAACTTTAGCACCGAAGTTAGCGTTGTTCTGTCAAAAGCTAAGGAGGAACTTTATGAAAGCCATTATTGCCACTTTGCACTATAGGGGGTATGCTAGCTCACTTGTGGGCCTAGTACTAGTTGTGTTGATTTTGAATGCTTGTACAGCATCTGATACGACTAACCATGCGGTAGTAGGGAGAAACGATCAAACCCCGGTGGCCAGTGTCGTTCCGTCAGTTATGATCGAAACCGCTACAGCTGGATTGCCTACTCCTGATGGGACTGAACAGCCTCAACCGACCGACGTTGTCCCGACAGAGGTGGCTGGGGCGGCTAGAATTCACTCGCTGGTTGGCGCATCACCGGATGAGGTTGGCAAGGTTGCTATCAACGATGTGCTTGAGCAGAATATGGTTCGCAGTGGCACTCCCCAGGTGATACTGGCACGCCACATTGATGCCGCTGAGGTAGAGGGACTAGGCATTGGCTGCTATAATTCCCATGTGATTGAAACACCCCCGCTGATGCTAGTTGTTGTCAAAGGTGATTTCGATGTCAGCAATCAACCTGGTATGAGTATGGCTGGCCCAAACCCTGTACTCTACGTCTCATATATCGCCTTTGTTTTTGATCTTTGGGCAGGACAGCCCACCTTGACGATGTTTTCACCTGATGGGAGGGGTCTACAAAAGGCACTCAATGATCCCACTCTGCCATCTGTTACAAGCTCTGGCACCCCAACCCCACAACCTCTTATTTGCCCAAGCCCCAATGTAGGACAGGCCGCTCTCCAGTACTATGGGGATACCGTTAGCGGCATAGCAGGTGGTACTCGTGTCCATGCTGCTAACTTTAGTACATGGCATTACTACGCAACGAAGGACGTAGACCCCCGTGTACGAACCTCGGAAGATCAGCCCATTCCTGCCTCTTACGTCTATGTGCAGGTACTCCTCAATAACCCTTCAATCACGGGCGTTCGGGCCTACATTGACACAAACAAGCAACTGCTGACCCAGATAGCGGGGCGTACAGGGCAGGTAGAGGTTTCAATAGTCTTCAAGGATTACGTGTCGGTAGACCAGTTCCGCGCCTTCACTCAGGCACACGGGCTAAAAACTGGCGTATCCTACCTGCGGGCGATTGATGAAGATCCCAACCCGCAGTATGCGCCTTACTACACCATCCACATCGTCGGCCATCAGGATAGCGCCGCCCCACTGCCACAGGCGGACGTGGATAACATCTACAACGGCATTCGCCAGTACGTACCGCAACTTAGCCTCAAGGGTGTTTATGCCACCCACGCCTGGGTAGATGCTAAGGAGCTAACCGCGATTGCTGCCGACCCCTCGGTTTACTACGTTGACCTGACCGCTACCGCCGTCCGCGACGACCTCAACAAAGCAGGAGTGGCAGGCGCAGCGCAGGCAGTGGTGGATACACCCGCCCACCTCATCTTCATCGCCATGTTCGAGCAACCCAAGATCAAGTAAAGCCAACCCCCAAGACAAAGCCCCTTGCCCAAGCAAGGGGCTTTGTTTGTGCCTAATTCATTGCTTCGGTTGTGTTAGCAGTCCTTATCTGCGCCAACCATCGTTCCATCTCCCTCGGCTTATACAGATGCACCACTTGTAGGTGCGCGTACTGCGGTTGGCGGAACAGGATGGGGTACTCACGCTTGCGCTGCCTGTATTTCTTGACCGCCCATACGAACAGGCTCTTATCGTTGGGGCTGAGGGCGTTAGGCAGCGACTCGCGGTTGCCATTCCATAGCTCCTCGCGGGTGAACACCCGCCGCATGGTACGCCGCGCCAGTTGTCGCAGGATTAGCCCCAGCGAGTAATCCAGCCAGACGATGGTATCGGTTCGCGGCCAAATGATGTCGCGCACCGCGCTATAGTTGCCATCCACCACCCAGCGTTCGCCGCTGATGGCGTGGGCGGCACGCTGGCGAAACACCTCGTCGGGAGCCTCGATCCAGTTCGCTTCCCAGTGCAGCGCGTCCAACTCTACGTGCGGCAGGTCGAGCCACTGCGCCAACTGCCGCGCCAGCGTGGTCTTGCCTGAGCCAGTCGAGCCAACTACCACGATGCGTTGCATCATTACCCTCCTCTTTGCTGGTATAACTGTTGCTCCCGAATGTTGCAATTTATACCAATACATCAAGCAGATGATGGGTTATCCGTAGGGGCGGGCGGCTGCCCGCCCTGGTGCAATTTACACCATCTGACCGGCTATTTGGTATTAGCAGACGTATTGACGAGTTACTGGGGTTGGGGGCGTAGCCCCAATCGCTGAAGCGAATCAACGCATATCGAAAGTGTGAACGCCGCAGTGTTGTCGGGTGTATCTCGGTGCCGACTCTTCACGCCGTGACCATCCAGCTCTATCGCCAACCATATATCTCATATCTCCTGCCCGGCATTGGCGCATTGACACCCTCGATAAGCATTGTTGCGCCCGATAGCTCGGAGCTTCGCTCCCAACCCTCAGTAACTCCGCGAGCGGAGGCTTGTCCCCACCACTACCAGCCCTTCACCGCTTGAGGGTTGGCGATAGCATTGTCGCGCTTGACCGATCGGAGCTTCGCTCCCAGCCCTCGGTAATTCGGCGCGTGGCGGCTTATCCCCACCGCTACCAGACCTTCACCGCTTGAGGGTTGGCGATAAGCATTGTTACGCTTGACCGATCGGGGCTGCGCCCCCAACCCCCAGTAACTAGGCAAGGTTCGCGCTTGCGATGAGTTTAGTTGCGCTTCGAGATCCCCCTCTCCCTTGGGGGCGAGGGGATTTTGCTGCCCCTCTCCCTGGCCCCCGAAATGGGGGCAGGCGCGACTTTCCCCTCCCGTCGGGAGGGGTTGGGGTGGGTACGAGTTGCGCTGCACGCACCCCCACCCAACCTCCCCGGTGGGGGAGGAGTAGACACGACAGAGGCGCACCCGCTGGCACGCCCAATCTACAATCTTTAATCTTTAATCTTTAATCCTTAATCTATAAAGCGGCCACCATGCTGGATAGCCGCTCCCAATCCTTGTATTTTCGCTCAAGCTCCACCTCGGCGGCCTCGTACTCGCGGCCCAGCCGACTGATGGCGGATAGGTCGCGCTGCTCGGTGGCCGAACCCAGGTCGGCGGTAAGCTGCCGCAGTTTCGTTTCGAGACCTTCTATCAGTTGCTCCAGTTGCTCCACCTCGCGGTTATGCTGCCGCACCCCGCCGTAGACGGTGGCGCTAGTCTGACCGTTGCTGCGCCCATTCCTGGGCGGCGCAATTGGCTGGGCTTTGCCATTCTTCAGTGTTGATGCAGCGGGTGCAGCCTTGCCGTTGCGGGCTGCGCCATTGGCGGCGGGGCGCGGGGTTGCGCCATTGCCGTTGGCGGTAGGGCTGGTTTGGCTCTTGCGTTTGCCGTTGGCATTGGCAGCAGGCTGCGGCGAAGTCGGTTGCAGCACGTTGATGCCCTCGCGTTCGCGGCGGGCAACCTCGGCCTGATAGTCGCTGTAATTGCCGCTAAAGGTATCGAGCCGCCCCTTGTTTACCACCCACGTGTGGCTGGCGATTGCGTCAATAAAGTAGCGGTCGTGGGAGACGAATAGGAGGGTGCCGGGGTATTCGCGCAGCACCTCTTCGAGCGCCTCGCGGGCGTTGATGTCGAGGTGGTTGGTCGGCTCGTCGAGGATGAGGAAATTGGCGCGGGCCAGGGTCAGCTTTGCCAGGGCAACACGGCTGCGTTCACCACCGCTGAGGTCACCAACGCGGCGGTAAACCTCATCGCCAGTGAACATGAAGCGGGCCAGCAGGTTGCGGGCAGTCTCCTCGCTCATCGGCTGGGCGCTCATCACCTCACTGATGATGTCGTGTTCCAGGTTCAAACCTTCATGCGCCTGGGCGTAGTAGCCGACAATCACGTTGGTGCCGAGTTGCAGCGTGCCGTGTAGAGGGGGCAGTTCGTCCACAATCGTCTTCAGCAGGGTGGATTTGCCGCTGCCGTTCGGCCCCACCAGCGCGACTCGTTCGCCACGTCGC
The DNA here is from genome assembly GCA_038230695.1 of Chloroflexia bacterium. Lineage (GTDB taxonomy): Bacteria > Chloroflexota > Chloroflexia > QHBQ01 > QHBQ01 > QHBQ01. The sequence goes on along the minus strand of JBBRMT010000143.1, from coordinate 6,914 downwards.
AACTCCACATCTGGTAGGCGAAAGAGGATGCGTTCGCCCAGCGGTTCGCCCTGCCGTCGGTTGCGATAACCCACTGCCAGCGCCTCGCTGACCAGCACCGCCGTGCCGCTACGCAGGTCGGCGTTGAATTGCAGCTTGAGCTTGTCATGTTCATCGGGGCGGACGATGCGATCCAGACGGTCGAGTTGCTTCTGCCGCCCCCGCGCCTGGCGATAGCGTTGGCCCGCCTTGTAGCGGCGGATGAAGTCCTCGGTCTTGGAGATATACTCCTGCTGCGCGGCGTACTCATTCTCGCGCCGCTCCAGTCGCTCGGCCTTGAGGTCGAGGTAGCGCGAGTAGCCGCCGGGGTAATCCTCCAGCGTGCCGAAAGCCATATCGAGGGTGCGGTTGGTGGTTTTATCGAGGAAGTAGCGGTCGTGGGAGATGAGGATAATGCTGCCTTGCCACTTACCAATGAAATCTTCGAGCCATTCAAGCGCGGCGAGGTCGAGGTGGTTGGTCGGTTCGTCGAGCAGCAGCAAGTCGGGGTTGGAGAGCAGCGCCTTCGCCAGCGCGGCCCGTGTCTTCTGCCCGCCACTGAGCTTGCCGAGCGGGTGCTGGAACTGGTTGCGGCCAAAGCCCAGGCCCATCAATATCTGTTCGATGCGGGTTTCGTAATCGTAGCCGCCCATATGCTCAAAGCGTTCGGAGAGGTCGCTGTAGGCATCAAGCAGGGCGGCATAGGCGCTGCCCGCGCCACCCGCGCTTATCGCTGCCTCTAGCTGGCGCATCCGTGCCTGCATCTCTTGTACCTCGGCAAACGCACTGTGCATCTCGCCAATCAGGGTTTGCCCCGAGTCGCCAATGTAGGTTACTTCCTGGGGCAGATAGGTGATCTTCAGCCCCCGCGCCTTGATGATCTCGCCGCTATCGGCTTCCTCCAGCCCGGCGATAATCTTCAGCAGCGTACTCTTGCCCGCGCCGTTCACCCCCACCAGCGCGACCTTCTCGCCGTCGCCAATCTGAAACGATACGTTCTTGAATATCTGGGTGACGACGTAGGACTTGCTAAGTTTGTTGACAGTCAAAATGGTAGCCATTATACTCACAACCTTCTCATCTAGTTATATGCCAAAGACCAGGGGCGGCATCGCCTCTGGCCTCGCGGTCATATAAATTATAACACCCATATCGCTGAAGGGCAATATCTGGTTGGTGTAGGATAATTAAAATACGGCAAAAGATGTATTAAACCCACTGGCATCGCTGTGATCATGTGGTCGCTATCAGAAATGGCTACTTTCATTGGGTCCGACAAATTGCCGAAAAACCCGTTGGAAAAACCCTTGCATTTCTACGCACTCGGTGCTATAATAGGCTCTGTAGTTTACAACCTGTAAATCACAGCCTGTAGACAACAACTGGTGGCTACCCGCCCATTACCTGGAGAGGAGACATAGGATGAAGACTCAGCGAACTACCTCCCCCCCGTACTACTTTATCGTAGTGACGCTTGTAGCTATAACCTTGCTGGCCTCAACCACGCAGGCGCAACAACCCAGTAGCTATTTCTCCAGCCCTCTACCTCAGCCTCAAGCAACTCATCCCTCCACTGATCCCCAGCAAAATCCATCAATCATACCTGATGTAGCTACGCCAGTTCCCAATCCTTGCGCCGGCTTTACCGATGTGGCTGCCAGCGACTATGATTGTCCGGCCGTTCAGTTTATGACATCACAAGGATACATCACCGGCTTTACTTCTGCCCAGTGTGCAGCGGCTAACCTTAGCTGGCCCTGTTTCAGGCCTGGAATCAGTGTTACTCGTGCACAATTTGTTGTTATTATAGGCAGAACCTATCACTGGCCTACTAACGAACACCCAAATTCTAACTGTAGTTTCAGTGATGTTTCGACTGGCTACTACGCCTATGGCTACATTGTTGCTGCTTGCAACAGAAGTGTAGTTATGGGATACCCTGATCACACTTTCCGCCCGGAAAACCTCGTACTTCGTTCTGAGGCATCGGCCTTCCTGGTTAGAGCAGCCACTACTAACGGTATTCCCTATCCATATTTTGCGCCATCCTCTTCTAGTTTTACTGATGTGCCTACCAACCACTGGGCATACCAGTATATCGAAACACTTGACGAGAACAGCATTATTGTCCAAGATGGAGGCAGTTTCTCGCCCGATACGCCGACAATACGTGGTGATGTTGCGGTCTTCGTCTGGCGGACCGTTGTTCCAGCCCCTCTTGGTCAAGTACTTACTTTTACACAAGAGCGCAGCCCTTATTCAGGGGTGCGTGCCAACCGCAATACACCGACAGGTAACAATGTTACTCACTTCGCGGCTGGTCCTGTAGGCACAAGCAACAATGATCCCAACTTCACCTCGCTTGCGTTTGTAGAAGTAGGGCCAAGCTCAAATCTCTACGACATCTATGGAGATGGCGGTGGACTCCACCCGTACATAGCATCAAAATCGGCTGGCGGGGGGTACAATAATACTGTTATGACAACTATTGCTCTCAGCAGTGACCCTAACGTCTTCAGCCAGTATTATGTCACGGACTTGGCCAGCGGCTACTGGAATGGATATTACTGTTACCCCAATACATATAACTGCGTGAAGGTTGGGGGAACATCATATGTTGGGGCAGATTCTCTGCCCCTAGCCGCTGCTGGAGCTGAGACTAGTAATCAAGCCATACCGCTTGGTAGTTCTGATGTCCAAGTTGCGGCATATACTACTGCGAACCCACAATCTACTTACAACTGGTGCTATAACCCAAGCCTAACCGTTAACAATGTTGGCGGACTCATAGGCCAATGTATATCGTATTCTTGGCAGATGCAGTGGTAACTTCAATTTGAGCGGTAAGGAGAAAAAGATGAAAATTAAGATGGGCATTTCGAGAAATACGATAGCGGTATTGGGTGCTAGCTTGCTGCTATTTCTTCTAGCATCCTACGCTTCAATCAATACACTTTCAAACAGTTATTCAGGCTCACCAACATCTAATGGATCTGTTCAGCGGGCTGCTGGGCATACCAGCATTCAAGGATTGCCTAGCCCCAACCCCACTGAGCAGTATCTAACCGATGAAACGTCCAAAGAGCGTGAAGTCAGTAACGCTACACCGAAGACGCACTCGTTGGTAAACGTATCTCCTAGCGAAATAGGAAAGATAGCCCTAACCTATAATCAACCTTACGGGGGTACCGATCGCGTGGTCCTTAGTAAGGCTACTACATGGGCAGAGCTAGCCTCACTTGGTATTGTTGATGAGGAATCGGTAACAATAGAAACACCTCCCCTAGCGCTGGTAATCCTAAAGGGTAACTTCATAGAAAGAAACTTGCCTGGCCTAGTAGTCGGCGGTGTGACCGTAAAGGCAAAGTATCTCGTGTACGTGTATGATCTTTGGGCCGGGGCAGCAACAGTTTTTATGGCTTCACCGGATGGTAAAGGTCTAAGAGAGGTACTGAATGACCCCAGCCTTCCAGCTGGAACAATAACACTGCAAACTACGCTTCATCTCTCAACTGCTCCCAAGCTATTTCACTATGGCGATACCTTGCCTGGTGTCCTTATGGGACCGAACGTGGTACATCAGGCTAGCTTCAGCACTTGGAGTTATTCGTCAATCAAGGATGCGTCTGGCACCGAACATAGTGCTGAGGCTGTCGCGGTTGGGCCTAACCAGCCTTATGCTCAGGTGATGCTCAACGACAGCTCCTCGGTAGCCACCATCCAGCAATACATCACCGCAAACAAGCAGATGGTCGCGTCAATGTCGCAGCGCAGCGGGCCGGTGGAAACCTGGATTGTGTTCAAGGATTATGTGCCAGCCGATCAGTTCCGCAGCTTCGCCACCGCGCACAAGCTGACGGCGGGCGTGTCATACCTGCGGGCGATTGACGAGAACCCCAACCCGCTCTACGCCCCTTATTACAAGCTGCAAATCGTGCCACCTGCGAATAGCGCCGACCCGCTGCCACAGGCAGATGTGGACAGCGCGTTCAGCAAGCTGCAAGCCAACACGCCGCAACTGAGTCTGAAGGGTGTGTACGCCACGCACGCCTGGATAGATGCCAAAGACCTGCCTGCGCTGGCCGCCGACCCTTCGGTTTACTATGTTGACCTGACCGCCAATGCGGTGCGCGACGACTTGGCGAAGGCGGGCATAGCGGGCGCAGCGCAGGCGGTGATAGACACGCCCGCCCACCTCATCTTCATCGCTATGTTCGAGCAGCCCAAGAGCAAGTAAAGCCAACCCCACTACTGCAAAGCCCCTTGCTTCGGCAGGGGGCTTTGTCTTGCCTCCCAAACAAATCGCCTATTTAACATTATTGCAGCCGCATTTGTTGACCGCAGCCCAGAGCTAACGAAAACCTGCCATAAAATCCTGTTACCTTCCCCGTGTAGAGTAATAGCACAGGGCAGTATAGTACCATTGTAAAACGAAAGTACTACGCTGGGGAATTGCTTTACCCGGTGTTGTATCTTATACTCTGATTATAGATGGTGGGATGTTGTATTGGCTCAACAACTTCAGAATATCAGCCCGCGATCAAATATCGCAGCAGTCCTGATTTTCCCTGGGTCTCATCTTGCAGCCACAGTTGCTCCCACAGTCTGTCAACGAGCAGCGAATAACCCGAAGGCATCTAACCCAATATCCCGATCGCTGCATCACGCTCGACAGCGACTATACCAGCTTGGAGAGCGCTAGTCTTAATGGCTCTATCACACCGCGTCCTGAAAGGAAATATTTTCATGAAGCTGAAGAGATACATACGACTCATTGCCCTGGCCCTGGTACTGCCCACCTTGCTGCTGCTAGCCGCACCTGCGCTAGCTGCGAACCTGCCCCCGTTGGGTACGGCGGCCAGTTTCGGTGTACTTGCGGGCAGCACGGTCACGAATACCGGCCCCACCAATGTGATCGGCAGTGTGGGGGTAAGCCCTGGCACGGCAATAGTGGGCTTCCCACCTGGAACGTTGACCGGCGTAATCCACGCTGGCGACGTGGTCGCCCAGCAAGCCCAGAATGATGCGATGGCTGCCTACAACAATGCCGCTGGGCAGGCGTGCAACACCAACCTGACCGGCCAGGATCTCGGCGGCATGACGCTTGTCTCAGCGGTTTACTGCTTCGACTCCTCAGCCCAACTGACCGGACAGCTCACCCTGAATGGTCAAGGCAACTCCGGCAGCGTCTTCATCTTCCAGATGGGCAGTACTCTTACCACCGCCAGCAGCGCCAGCGTGCTGCTGATCAATGGGGCGCAGGCGTGCCACGTTTTCTGGCAGATTGGCAGTTCGGCGACCCTGGGAACGAACACCGGCTTCAAGGGCAACATCCTGGCCCTAACCTCGATTACCCTCAATACGTCGGCCTCATCGAAGGGTGGTCTGTACGCCCGCAATGGTGCAATATCACTCGATAACAACAATATTCAAGCCTGTGGTCGTGTTCCCGCACCCAACAACACGCCACTGCCAAGCGCAACCAACACGCCACTGCCAAGCGCAACCAACACGCCACTGCCAAGCGCAACCAACACGCCACTACCAAGCGCAACCAACACGCCACTGCCAAGCGCAACCAGCACGCCACTACCAAGCGCAACCAACACGCCACTGCCAAGCGCAACCAACACGCCACTACCAAGCGCAACCAACACTCCGCAGCCCGGCGCAACTAATACGCCAACGCCTCAACCCACCCGCCCGCGACCGACCAACACGGCTACGCCTCGACCTACCAACACAGCGATGCCCCAACCCAGCAATACCGCAATGCCGCAGGCAACCCGTCCGCAGCCCACCAACACGGCGATGCCGCAACCCAGCAATACCGCAATGCCGCAGGCAACCCGTCCGCAGCCCACCAACACGGCGGTGCCGCAACCCAGCAATACTGCAATGCCCCAGGCAACCCGTCCGCAGCCTACCAACACGGCGATGCCGAGTGCTACCATCACGCCAACGCCTCAATCCACCCGCCAGCCAAGTGCTACTTCAGTGCCAAACAATACGCGAGTGGCAGATGCTACCAAGACAGCAATGCCAATTGAGACGCAGGTGGTGAGTGCCACCACCACACCCAGAGCGAATCTCACGGCTACGCCGGGGGCGATCGTCACCATCGTACCGGCAGTCATGACCAACACACCGGCAGCAGGCATTGTCACCAACATACCCGCAGTCATGACCAACACACCGGCGGTAGGCATTACCAGCATCACAACTCTATTCACGGTAATATCGGAGACACCTAACCTGCCTCATACCGGCGGCGGCCTCATCTGGGTCAGCCCGTTTATCCTGCTCCTCGGTACGCTGCTGCTGGCAGTTGGCCTATCCATCGCTAGCCTGCACCGAAAGCGCCTTGAGTGACAGACACATTGGTAAATTAAGTGCGAACCTCATTACTAGCTATGCCCCTTGCCTACGCAGGGGGCATAGCTATGCCCCAACCTTACCATCCTTTAGTAACCTGGAGGCTCCAGCTGTTGATTACGGGCGAAAGGTAGGGAAAATCAGAAGAAACCGACCAATTTACATATGTAATTGCATTTATGTAATGATATGCTTGACCACCCCAGCGCTATGATTAGGCGTTGCATTTGCTAACATTGTGGGGTATAATATTACTGTAGGTGGCAAGATATCGGGCTGACCCTTCTTTATGCCTATCATACCCAGCCGTGAAAGGACCTACTTACATGAAGCTGAAAAGATACCTACGACTCGTCGTTCTGGCCCTATTGCTGCCCGCGTTGCTGCTTATCGCCGCGCCTGCGCTGGCCGCAAACCTGCCCCCGCTGGGTACGGCGGCCAGTTTCGGTGTACTTGCGGGCAGCACGATCACGAATACCGGCCCGAGCCATGTGATCGGCGACGTGGGAGTAAGTCCAGGG
>JBBRMT010000142.1:0-12174 GCA_038230695.1 Chloroflexia bacterium | reverse complement strand
TAGCTCCTTACGTAGCCAGCGGTAGATATGCGCCTGCTGCTCGACCTCTGGCCTAAACTTGCGATCAGTGGCGGCGCGGGCGTTTACTCGTAGCTTGTCACCATCGTCGGTGTAAGGGACGTTTGCTTCGGCGAACAGGGTGCGTGCCTGCTCAGGGTAGATGCGACCGATTTCGGCGGCGGTTGAAGGGGTGAAGCGGATGATGTCGGCGGTAACGCGCAGGCCGCCATCGTCGGTGTAATCCTTGAACAACTCGGCTACCCGATCAAGCAGCGGTAGATACGCCTCTTTCTGCGACCAGATGATCGCCAGCCTAATCACTGGGCTGATTGCACCTTTAGCAACTGCGTTCCGCAACGATTCCAGCAATACCTCAGCCGGAGAGCCGTTAGGCGACAGCCACTCGCGCACTGGCTCTGGTGACAGGCTAATACCAACCTGCACCATACCATTATATTTCAAGTAATCAGGGTAGGCTTGCTTGGTAAGGAAGAAAGGCATTACCCGCGCTTCTTCGCAGGCATCAATAATGTACTGCACCATGCTGCCTTCACCGTTTGGCTTGCTGAACCAGTTATCGTACTCCACCATGCCGCTGGTCTCGCCAAAGTTGATTGGATAGCGGTATTTCGCACCCTGATAGCCCCACTTCTGTAGCTCATCGTGTAGGTCTTCCCAGTTCAGCGCGATATCCATGCTCTGGGTATAGATCATTAGCAGGTAGCAGAAGGGACATTCGACCGGGCAGAAGCCGACCGCGACGGCAGCGCGGACAAAGCCTTTCAGCGGCTTGCCGCTGGGGTCGGTGCCGACCTTGCGTGTCCAGGTAGCGCAGGTTGTATCGTGACCGCCAGTGAAGGGAGCAATAAAATGAGATGTACCCTTGCCGCCACGCCTCGATAGCACCAGCAGGTGCCGCTTAATCTCGAACATCTTTGTATCTGGCTCAAGTTGCTTCAGGTAGCGAATAGCATCAGCAGCCGAGTCGTTATGGCCTTTCTGCATTGCTACTTCGACCGTGGCAACCAGTTCGGGATATTTGGACAAAAGTGACTGCTTGAACCGCTCACCCTTGTTTAGTTCATCATCATCATGAGCGAATATCAGCAAATATGGTCTATCTTCCGCAACTTCAGCCCTATTCATAAGCAACTGACCAAGCCTTACCTCAGCAACGGTGGAGTAGAGAAGCGTGGCAGGGAAGGTGATTAGCCTTATGCGGGCCAGATTAGCCAACGATCGCGCTCGTTCCTGCTCGTCTGCAGCACTGGATACAACTATGGGCCAAGCGCGACGCTTTTGCACCAATGTAACTGGGCTACTGGCTAGCATTATCTTTCTCCTTGTGCTGAAGCGGCCAAATTAGGACTCCTGTTCTGTATTATAACACCAAACACACTGATTGACAATAGGTTATGTCAATATCCGCACACAAACAGGGCAATTGAAAGCGGCGCGGATTGCTCCCGCCGCTGTTACCCCTCTCCCTAACCCTCTCCCCCGACGGGGAGAGGGGATCATTTGACTACTTGATAACCTCCGCACCGCCCATATACGGCCTTAGCCTCTCTGGTATTATCACCGTGCCATCGGCTTGCTGGTAGTTTTCGAGGATGGCGAGCAGGGTGCGGCCCACCGCCAGGCCGGAACCGTTCAGCATATGCGGGAAGCGCACCTTGCCGTTGGCATCTCGATAGCGGGTGTTGGAGCGGCGGGCCTGGAAGTCCTCCACGTTGGAGCAGGAGCTAATCTCGCGGTAGTTGTTCTGACCGGGCAGCCATACCTCCAGGTCGTAGGTCTTGGCCGCGGCGAAGCCCATATCGCCAGCGCAAAGCAGCATGGTGCGATAGGCCAGGCCCAACTCCTGCAACACGCGCTCGGCCTGACGAGTGAGCGCCTCGTGCAACTCTGCCGACTCTTCCGGCTTGGTGAAGGCGAACAACTCCACCTTGCTAAACTGGTGCTGGCGCAGGTAGCCGCGCACATCCTGGCCGCTGCTCCCCGACTCGCGGCGGAATGATGGTGTGTAGGCGACCAGCTTCATTGGCAGGTCTGCCTCGGCCATGATCTCGCCACTGTACAGCGAGGCGAGCGCCGATTCGGCGGTGGGGATGAGGTAGAGGCCGTCGCGCTTGTCGCTGTATAGCCCATCCTCGAACTTGGGTAGCTGACCGCTGCCAGTCATGGACTCTTCAGTGATCAGATAAGGCGGCCAGACCAGCTCATAGCCATGTTCGCGGGTGTGCATATCAACCATGAAGTTGATCAGAGCCAGCTCTAGCTGTGCGCCCTGCCCGCGCAGCACGGTGAAGCGGCTGCCAGATAGCTTCGCCGCCCGCTCGAAGTCCATGATGCCCAGGCGCGGGCCGATGTCCCAGTGTGCCTGTGGTTCAAAGTCGAACTGAGGCGGTTCGCCCCACTTCCGCACCAGCACGTTGCCGTGTTCGTCGGCACCCTCTGGCACGTCGGCCATGGGGATATTGGGGACGCGCAGCAGCAGATCGCGCTGGCGGGCCTCGACCTCGGCCACCTGCGGCTCAATCGCCTTGACCAGTTCGCCGCTCTCGCGGGACTTCGCCTTCAGCCTTTCGCGCTCACTATTGTCGGCGGCCTTACCCACCTGGCGGGATAGGCTGTTAACCTCCGCCTTCAGCGTGTCCGCCTCGGTAAGAAGTTCGCGCCGCCGCTTATCAAGTTCCAGGATTTCGTCAATCGGGGCTTCCTGATGGCGGCGGCGCATCGCGTCGCGGACTAGCTCTGGATTGTCGCGTAGTAGTTTTATATCAAGCATCGTTACTCCTGGTGAAGCCGGGTACAAACTTCTCCCACTCGGCATTGGGTGCGCCGCGCAGGTAGCGGTGTACCATGTAGTAGATATTGGTGCGCGGGGCGCGAGGCTCACGGGCGAGGCGCATATTGGCCTCAGCCACGCTCTTGCCACCCTTGCGGTGATTGCAACTGCGGCAGGCGCTGACCAGATTCTCCCATGTATGCGCCCCACCCTTGCTCTTGGGGATGACGTGATCGAGGGTTAGATCGCGGGTGCGTAGGGCGCAATACTGGCAGGTGTAATCGTCGCGGATGAAGATCTCGCGGCGGCTGAGTTTCGCCCGTGGCACGGGGCGCTTGATCATCGCAGAGAGGCGGATTACGCTGGGCGCGTGCCAGGTGGTAGTCGCGCTATGGATAATCTGGTGGTTAAGCTCCAGCACCTCGGCCTTGCCGTTGAAAAGCAGCATCAAGGCCCGCCGCACGTTGCAAATGTTCAACGGCTCGTAGTTCTGGTTCAGCACCAAAACAGGCTCATCAAGATGTACTGTAGCTCGCCCCATGATTGTGATCCTCTTAGCGTATAAGCTCCAACCCTCCGATAAAATGATGCGGGCCACCTTGACCACGCTCTTGACATATTTTACCATTTTATGCTGAAGATGACAAGTCCGATTTATCGGTCTTTGGTAGCATAAGCGCAGATTTGTGGGAAATATATCGAAAATCAGGGCGAACAACGATTCGCCCCTACAGATCAACCAGTTACCCCAGAGCTTGCGACACATTCCACTGCACCCCTGCGCTTGCATTCCCGCCTGCCATGCGATACAATACATCGGTAAAAGAAGAACAGGGGTAATAGAAGGGAGCAGGCCATGGTAGCGAGGGATAACCCCACAGTGGAGAGTAAGGCCACCCGCAGTACGGTGATCGGCGTGTTCAGCGACCAGCAAGCCGCTGCTGCAGGGCTTGGCGGCTTGAAGGGTGTTGGTTTCGCCGCCGACCAGGTAGCAATTGTTACCAAAGAGATACGCGGCACCCACCCCACCGTTGAAGATCGGGAACCAGCCGTAGTGCAGGAGCAAGCATACACGGAGCAGGTAAATCGGGGGGACATACTGATAAGGGTGAACGCCTTCAGCGAGGAGCAGACCCAGCAAGCGCAGGCCATTCTGATCGCACATGGCGGCAGCGAAGTTCGCGCCTACGCCATTGGCAGCGGCTCGACCCGTGTCGCTCCCGCCATCCCCCCCAACTACATCCCCGCTGGCAGCGATGTAACCCCCGTGGATTACAGCCCGGATGAGGAGTAATACAAATCCGTCGAGCCGCTGGCGCAAATTGAGCCAGAGCGAGCCGTGGCTCGCCCCTACAAATTTGCTCCATTTGCGCGGCGAACTGGTATAACTTAGGCACATTATAGTTAATCAATGGTGCTAGTTGCTGGGTTACGCTCAAAAAGTGGCGGCCTATGGCGTAGGGGCGCACATTTATCGCCCCTGCTGACAGGCTGGCATAGCTCTTGCCTTGATCATCGCTGCTAAAGGTGAACGATAGTTAAGCGGTGAAAGGAGAAACACAATGGCACAACAAAACGCCGAGCTAGTCCCTGGCGCAGTAGTGGAGACCAACGATGGCCGCCTGGGGCTGATTGATCGGGTGGATGAGAAGAAGGGCCGCAAGAAGCCGAGTGGGGTATACGTCTGGCTGGGGCAAAGCGAACAGCCGACCTTGATCCCATTGGACGAGATTAAGTCGGTACGCAGCGCGGAGGAGGTAAATCGGCGCGAGACCCACCTGCTCCCAGTGGAGGAGGGCAACCTCGCCAGCGGCACGGCTGCAACCACCGTGCCAACCGATATGGGCAGCGGCGTTACAGGCCAAAATCCAAGCAGCCTTGCTACTGATACATCTACCATGATGGAGCGCAATGGCGAGATCCTTATCCCCATTGCCTCAGAGCGACTGAACATCGCCAAGCGAGTTGTTGACCTCGGCGAACTACGCATCCATAAGAAGGTCGAGCAGATCGAGGAGGTGCAGAGTGTGTCGGTTACGCACGACGAGCTGGTGGTTGAGCGCATACCGATGAACCAGCCGCTGGATGCGCCGCTGCAACCGCGCACCGAAAACGACGTGCTGATCATTCCAATCATGAAAGAGGTGCTGGTAGTGCAGCGCCAACTGGTGCTGGTCGAAGAGGTGCGGGTTAGCAAGCGCTATGTCACCGAGGAACACGAGGTGCGCGAACCAGTACGCCGTGAGCGGGTCGAGCTTGAGGATGCCACCGTGCATGATGTCAGTGGCACAGCCGTTGCCAATGCAAACATGGTTAATACGCAATAAACGCTAATACGGGTATCTACATTATTGCTAACCTGTTTGCTGCGGTTTCTACATTGCAGCGCGATAATTCTACTTGATGGCACGCCACTTGCATACATTGCAACCATCCCCTGGTTGGGGATTGACAACCGAAAACAGAAGCGCCAAACACGACTCAGGCGCACAAGCAACTAGTAAAGGAGAAAACTATCATGACTAACCTTGAAAACATTCAGGACGGTATGGAAGTATACGCGGGCAACCAGCTGATCGGCTATGTCGAGAGCGTCAAGAAGAACAAGATTAAGGTCAACGGTCAGGAGATCGCCGATAGCGAGATCACCCAGGTTGACAAGAACCGTGTTTACCTGAGCGGCAGCGACTATGCGGTAGGCAACTATCCGCAAGGCCAGTATGCTCAGGAGGGCGACATTCGCGTGCCAATCGTCGAGGAGCGGCTGAACGTCGGCAAGCAGCAGGTGCAGCTTGGCGAGGTCGGCTTGAACAAGCGGGTAATCGAGGAGCAGCAGAGCATCCCGGTTGACCTGATGCGCGAGGATGTCTACGTCGAGCAGCACGCCACCGCCGAGCGGGCCTTGCAGCCCGGTGAGCTAGAGCGCGTGTTCCAGGAAGAGACCATCAACGTTCCGGTACGTGGTGAGCAGGCGGTTGTGAGCAAGGAAGCGGTTGTTACTGGCGAGGTGTCGGTACGCCGTGAGCAGCACAGTGAGCAGCAGCAGGTAACTGGCACCACTCGCCGTGTCGAAGTGACGGTGGACAAGAACTACGACAAGCTGCGCTCCAACTTCCAGCAGAACTGGCAGCAGAACTACGCTAAGAACGGGCGCACCTGGGAGCAGGATGAGCCGAACTACCAGTACGGCTATGCTGCTGGTACCAACCAGCAGTATGCCGGTCAGACCTGGCAGCAGGCCGAGCCAGCCCTACAGCAGAGCTACACTCAGCAGTATGGTGGCGACAACTCCGGCTGGCAGCAGCTCCGCAACGAAGTGCAGCAGGGCTTCGAGGGCGCACGCAATGCTGGCACCACTACCACTACGACGACCAAAGCCTAATTACTGCTAACTGGCGAATAGCTTGACCGCATTGAGGGCGCACCATCGTGCGCCCTTTTCTTATTGAGGCACACCTAAATTATGCCCGCTACATTTGGTTACTCACACTGGTCTCCACACCCAATTGAGGGCATCATCTCGCCTTTCTCCGCAATAAGTCTAACCTGATGGTCAGCGCCAACATGAAACTGCCAGCTATGCTGCAACTCAACCTTTTCAAAGGATTGCCATGTGAGTAGAAAAGTGATGTCCACCCCTGATCCTGTACTATCAGTTATGACTGAGGTCGTGTAGGTAACTGGGAACCAAGTGTCTTCAGGAGGCATTGCTACTCCTGAATAATTTTGCCAGTGACCTGTAAGGATGCCTGGTTTATCAGGCCAACTGGACAGATCGTTCCCCTTGCCATCAACAGGCGTGGGGACGACGCGAGTTGGGTGGCAACAGACTTCGCCAGCTTGACCGCCTCTGCCTGGCTCAATAGAGGGCTAGCCTTATTATCGCAGCCAGCCAATAGCAGTACAAGGCCGAACATTAGTATAGGTAGAACTACTTTGGCTTTGAGCATTATTCGACTCCTATCCTATGATCTTTTGTTTGCCATACTAATAGACGCTAAGAGCAAGGCTGAAGTTCCTGGCTTTGCTCTTAGCGTTTGTACAATCCCCCTAAATCTGGTACAATATCGCCTAGACATAACACCCACTACCCGCATTGGAGATAGACGCAATTGCCGAAGTCACCGCGCCGCGCCCGCATCTTTGCCCTGGCTAATCAGAAGGGCGGGGTGGGCAAGACCACCACCGCCGTCAACCTCGCCGCCTACCTTGCGGCGATGGGGCGGCGCGTGCTGCTGGTTGATGCCGATCCCCAGGCCAACGCCACCAGCAGCCTCGGCTTCGACAAGAACGAGGTCGAGACCTCGCTCTACGATGTGCTGGTCAATGAGCAGCCCGCCACCGAGGCGATCCTGCCCACTGGCCGCCCGGAGTTCGATTTGCTGCCATCCGCCCCCGCGCTGGCGGGCGCAGAGGTCGAGCTAGTCGAGGTTAGCGATCGCGAACAGCGGCTAACGCGGGCAATTGCCCCCATTGCCGGTAATTACAATTACATCATCATTGACCTGCCACCTAGCCTCAGCCTGCTGACCGTCAACGCGCTGACCGCCGCCGATGGCGTGATTATCCCCATCCAATGCGAATACCTGGCCCTGGAGGGGCTTATGCAACTGGTCAACACCATCAAGCTGGTGGTCGCCAACCTCAACCCCCGCCTGAAGATCAGCGGCATTGTGATGACGATGTACGACAGTCGCAACAACCTTGCCGCGCAGGTGGTAGAGGAGGTCAAAGCCCACTACCCGGATGAAACGTTCGCCACGCTCGTCCCGCGCAATGTGCGTATCGGCGAAGCGCCTAGCTACGGACAGACCATCCGCGAGTACGATGCTAACTCACGTGGCGCACAGGCATACAAGGCGTTGTCTGAGGAGTTTGCGGCGCGGATCGAGGGAGGTTCTTAATGCCAAAAGGCGGACTGGGACGTGGGCTAGGGGCGCTGATACCGAGTGGGCAGCAGGTCGCCACAGCGGAGGAGTTGCCTGTGCCTGCCATGCGCCCGCCTGCCATGCGGGTCGAGGCGCAACCGCAGGCAGGTAGCATCGTGCTGCCGGTGATTGACGTGCCGATTGCCCACATCCAGGCCAACCCCTACCAGCCCCGCCAGGTGTGGGATAGCCCTGCCCTCAAGGAACTGGCTGATTCGATAAAGGAACATGGGCTGCTGCAACCCCTGATCGTAACCCGTCTCGCGCCGCCACCCGTCGAGGTACGCGCTGGGCGCAAGGCCGAGCCGGTGGCGATGTACCAGCTAATCGCTGGTGAGCGACGGCTGCGGGCGGCCAAAGAGGCGGGGTTGAATACGGTGCCGGTGGTGGTCAAGGAGGCGGGCGATGAGCAGAAGCTGGAGATTGCCCTGGTGGAAAACATCCAGCGGGCCGAGCTTAACCCCCTTGAGGAAGCCCGCGCCTACAAGATGCTGATGGACACCTTCAATCTAACCCAGGAGGAGGTGGCCCGCAAGGTGGGCAAGGCCCGCAGCACGATTGGCAACGCGGTGCGCCTGCTCAACAACTCGCCGGAGATACTGCAGAGCCTGAGCAGCCGCGAGATTACCGAGGGTCACGCCCGCGCCCTGCTCGCCATCCAGGATCGGGCCGCCCGCAACGCTGCGTTGAATTACGTAATTGAGAACAACCTGAACGTGCGGCTCACCGAGGATCTGGCCCGCGAGATAAACGAGCGCGGCATTAGCGCGTTGGATGAGGAAGGTAGGCTGAAGGGGGTGGATGGCAAGCCACGTGAACGCACCGCCCCATCCGGCGAACGCCGCGCCCCGCTGGTGCATAACACCGAGGACATCGCCCTCACTGACCGCTTCCGTTGCGCACTTGGCACCCGCGTGGAATTCAATCGCAGCCGCAGCGGTAGCGGCAAGATAACCATCTTCTTCGACAACGAGGATGTGCTTCAAGGGATTTATAGCCGCATCGTGGAGGAGGAGGAGTTCTGAAGGGGATTTGCAAGTTGAAAATAAAAGCACAAGCACTATGAGCTTATCCGAAAAACCATGCGGTGTTCGTAGGGGCGAACAACGGTTCGCCCTTTTCGGATAAGCACTATGTATCGGCGCAGACAGAACCCCGACTCGGATGAGCCGGGGTTTCGCTTACCACCTTCAACTTGCAGCTCGCGTTAGCTGAACCACGTCCTGATGATGTCGTGGTAGGAGATGTAGCCGATGAATAGCAGCAGCAGGGCCATGCCTGCGAGGTTGAGCGCCATCTCAATGCGGGCGGGAACGCGCCGACCAAAGGCGAGGATTTCGATAAGGACGAACAGGAAGCGGCCACCATCCAGCGCGGGGAAGGGCAGCATATTAACGAAGAAAAGGTTAGCGCCCAGCAGTCCCATCAACGCCAGCAACGCAGCGAAGCCGCCGCCACTGGTGGCAACCTGCGCGGTCAGCCTGCCAATGCCAATCGGCCCAGCCAGGTTCTTGATCGGCTGGCTGCCCTGGGCAATCGCCTTCAGGCTGTTGAACACGAGCGCCACATTATCGCCGGTGCGGGCAAAGCCTGCGCCAATTGCGTCGGCCAGATTGTAATCCACATGGACAATCGGGTAAGCGCTCACACCATCGAGCCAGGTGTAGCTGGCGGCTGAACCATTGCTATTGGTCAGCGCCGCGACTGGAACCTTGGTGAGCGCGACAACATTGCTACCTCGTGTCACCGAGATGTTCACCGTCTGCTGGCCCGCAATTGCTTGATTTACGTCGTAACGGTTGTTGACCGCCTTACCGTTTATCCCAGTAAGCATATCGTCAACCTTCAAGCCAGCCAGTTTCGCCGCGCTGCCGTCGGGGACAGCGGAGAAGATCAGCGCGTCCACCGTGGTTACCGGCGCGATGATGACCTGGCCGTTACGATTGACCGTTACTTTGGAGCTACCCTTGCCGTCGAGCAGCTTGGCAATCTGGTAAGAGTTCTGCACCGGCTGATCATCAATCGCAGTGACAACATCACCCTGCCGCAAACCTGCTTTGGCCGCGCTGCCATTGGGGTCCAGCGGCCCCAGCTTCAGGTTGTTGTAGACGAAGATGAGGCCGATGCCGGTCGCACCCTGACCGGGGGCGGGGTCGGAGCGTGGCACCAGGGTAATAACTTTCTGCTGGCCACCGCGGTCAATGGTGACTGCCACGTTGGTATTGGCGTTGAGGGTGACAACATAGCGGAAATCGTCGGCGGTCTTAATATCCTTGTCGTTGGCCCGCAAGATGATGTCGCCCGGCAGAATACCCGCCTGCTGCGCGGGGCCGCCCGGCTCCAGCGACCAAACGCCGGTCTGGTACTGTGGCACGTCCGCGCCGCCCAGGCTGAGGCCGATGAAGATCAGCACTGCGGTGAGCAGGTTGACCACCGAGCCACTGGCAAGGATGATAAGGCGCTGCCAGGCCGGTTTGTTGCCGAAACTGTTGGGGTCGGCAGAGGGGCCTTCTTCACCTTCCATCCGCACGAAGCCGCCGATCGGCAGCCAGTTCAGCGTATACTCCACCCCGTTGCGCTTGGCAATGACCAACGCTTTGGGCGGGAAGCCGATGCCAAACTCATGCACCGTCACGTTGAACAGGCAGGCAGTGAGGAAGTGGCCGAATTCGTGGGTCAGGATCAGAAAGAAGAGGATGGGAAAAAGCCATAGCCATTCCATGACGGTGGGTTTCCTTCCGTAAATTACTCAAGCGAACAATCAATTGCCATATTATACCAGATTGCGCCCGATTGCGCTATATCTGACGGATTAGAACAGGATGAGTGCTGAGTAGCCGCGACCCCCATTCTACCTTCTACCTTCTACCCCTTCTACCCTCCCCACTGCCACCACACCACCGCATAATAAACAACTGGCGCAAGCAGCGCCAGATGATGGGCGAGGGCCAGCAGCCAGCCGCCGGATAGCTTGTCGTCGGCGACGATTAGCGGTTGGGTGATGCTGGCGAGGTTGAGGGCTAGCAGGGCGAATCCGAGTAGCACGGCAATGGCCCAGCCCACCAGCCAGCCGAGCGCGAACAGCAGCAGACTGCCGACTAGCGGGGCAATCGGCCAGCGGCGGCCCAGCGGCTTGAACGCGGCGAGATAGAGCAGAGTGACGGCCAGCAGGCCAATCATTAGCCACTGCGCCGATGGTGAGGGCGCGGGGGTGGGCGGCGGGGTGATCGGCCAGCCTACCGTCTGGGTCAGCGATGGCAAGCCGAGGCTGCGTAGTTGGGCGTAGCTGGCGGTGAGCAGCGTGGGTTGCCCTGCCTCGCCAGCATAGGCCAGGTCGGGATGCAGGTTGTATAGGCCCAGCAAGTAGGAGAGTAGCAGGCCGACGTAGAGCGCCCCACCGATGGTCAGCGTCCAGTTCAGCACGGCGCGGAGGGTGTCATGTTCGCTGAGGCGTAGCGCCAGGGTGACGATCACCAGCGCAGCCAGCACTATGCCAGACTGAAACGTGGCGCTGCCCAGTGCGGCATCAGCCGATTGCGATCCGCTGATGATAAAGTATAGGGTAATCACCGTTGCCGCGCCGACTGCGGGTTGGTAGCCCAGCAGGTTGAACTGGCGCAGCAGCACGAAAAGCGCGGCAAGGGCTAGCAGCAGCACGCCAAGCAGGAACAGCGGCCCGCCCAGAGCAGCGGCGGCAATCAGCAAAGCAAGCATGGCTAGCGGGGCGAGATACGTCAGCATGGCGCGTGATCAGTTTTGAGTTTTGAGTTTTGAGTTTTGAGTTGGATTGCATTTACCTCAGATGACGGTCACGCCCCACCCCAGCTAACTATGGGCAAGCCTAACCCCCAAATGTTGAAGGGCAGTAGCGGTAAGGGATACGCCGCCGCGTGCCGAGTAACTGAGGGCTGGGAGCGAGCTTCCGAACGGTGAAGCGCAAACAACGCTTGTCGCACGCGCAAGTGCTGCAATGTAGGCCATATACGCGGCGTAAAGGAGCGGAGGTAGGGCTGCCCTATCCTTGATGATGGAGAACCCGCGTGCTGCATCCAGGCAGTGGTAGCTTTGCAAGCAAGGGCTACGCCCCCAACCCCCGGTAACTTGGCACGCGGCGTGCTGTCTTGCCACCGCGTACAACTGGTCGTTTTATTTGTGAGTAACGATTAGCCCGCTGGGTGGGAGTGATCAGAACTTCGTTTACTCAGCACTCAGCACTCAGCACTCAGCACTAGCTTCTGCGGTAGCCTCGGAGGGTGATACGGCCTCGGCCTCGACCACCTTGCCGAACTTACGCTGCCTCTGGCTGTAGGCGGTGATCGCCTTGAGCAGATCTTCGGGGCCGAAATCGGGCCAGTAGGCGGGAACGGGGTAATACTCGGCGTAGGATGATTGCCAGAGCAGGAAGTTACTGAGGCGGTTCCCGTTGGCGGTGCGGATGATCAGGTCGGGGTCGGG
>JBBRMT010000141.1:0-12219 GCA_038230695.1 Chloroflexia bacterium | reverse complement strand
CGGCGGCTGGCACTGCGGGCGCGGCGGTGGCAACCAAATCGGTTGGCAACATCATCTGCGTGGGCTGGAGCGGGGCGTGCATTGGCCGTTTCCGCGCTTACAACAGCTACGTGCAGGCGGCGGAAGACTGGTATCAGCTAATCACTGGCCCGCTCTACATCGGTGGGGGACTGATTACTCCCGACCAGATCACCCCGCGCTACGCACCCAGCAGCGATAACAACGACCCTAATGGCTACGCCAAAACCGTAGAGCGGCTGGTTGACCAATGGCGCAGCCAGCAGTAAGATAAACATCGAGTCAACGAAGGGTGAACGCAACCCGCCCCTACCATCCAACATCCAACATTTACCATTCACCATTTACCATTATGCTTCTCTCCATCCTCAGCACCAAATACGATGCCCGCGCCATCGAGCGACGGCTAGGCT
This sequence comes from Chloroflexia bacterium, assembly GCA_038230695.1. Classification (GTDB taxonomy): domain Bacteria; phylum Chloroflexota; class Chloroflexia; order QHBQ01; family QHBQ01; genus QHBQ01. Next base: position 11,788 of record JBBRMT010000141.1, on the reverse strand, counting down.
TCAATGATGTCTACGCCGTGCTTAACGACGCGGGCGGCGAACGCTTTGGCGCGGTGCAACTGACCGGCGGCGGGCTGACCGCCCTGTTGCGCTTGCAGGGGCTTAACTACTGGCTGGGCAGCGGCGATGCCGAACGTGAAGCGTTGTCCCGCATCCAGCAACATTTGCCCGATTTTCCGGTGCAGTTTATCCTCCAGCGGCGGCGGCTCGACCGTGAGGCATATCTGGCAAAGTGGCGCAAGCGCATTGCCCGTCGCTTTGTGGCACAGCCAGTGGCAGGCGAGATGGTCTGGGCCGACTTCAAGGAGCGGATGGTGGCCCGCTGGGGCGAATATGGCGCGGCAGAGGTCTGGTGTGGGCTGGCGGTGAGCGCCCCCAGCGAGGCGGAACTGGCGCAGCGGCTGGCCTTGCTCTACACCAGCCTGCCATTCGAGGCCGAGCCGCTGGTTGCAGCCCAGATAATCGCCTTGCTGCACGCCTACTTGCGCCCGGCCAGCCCCGCCGCTCAGGAAGCTGATGCAAGCAACCCAATCAGCCTGCTCAGTCCCAACGGCCTCTATCTGGGCAATGATAGCATTTTGCTGGAACGCAGCGTCAACCTTAGCTTCTACACCGCGCAGCCGCCCACCCCCGCCGCGCCCGCTGGCGAGTGGCTCTGGCCGGTGTTGCGTAGCGATGCGCTGGCCGCCAGTGAATATGACCTGTGCGTGCATATCCAGCCCGCCCGCTACGAGGTGGAGATGCAGATGGTGCTGGAGCGTCGCCTCACCCACATCGAGGCGCGGCTGACCGAGATTGACGCGCTGGCTGAGGATGAACTTACCCTCACCCAGCCTCTCCCGGAGGGGGAGGGACGAAGACCTCTCACCCAGCCGCTTCCAGAGCTTGCCAGAGGTTCCCACTCCCCCTCCCAACCTCCCCCTCTGGGGGAGGGGCGTAGCACGCGCCGTTTGCAGGTGGTTTACAGCGACCCAGAGTTGCGTGACGACGATGCCGAGCGCGAGAGCCTGCTGTTGGAGCGGCGCGAGGTGGAGCAACGACTAGCCCAGTTGCAGCGCGGCGAGGAGCGGCTGCGCGAGGTCAGTATGCTGTTCACCCTGCGGGCGACACATGGGCAGGAGGTGGCGACCCGCAACCGCTTCAGCGCCGAGCTAAAGCGATTGGGCTTCAACCCGCAGCAACTGAAGGGGCGGCAGAGCGTCGAGCGCGGGCTGCGTAGCAGCCTGCCGATCAACCGCAACTCCGCGGGGCGACAGTTCACTCTTACCGCCGCTGCTGCCGCGCCGCTGCTCTGGCTGGCGAACAATCAGACTACGGACACCGACTTGCCGCCGCTCGGCCTGGCGCGTGATCGTAGCGTGATCGGCTTCGCGCCGCAGGCAAGCGGTGAACCCGGCCATCGCACCATCAGCGGCGGCAGCGAACCGCAGCGCAGCTACACCATCCACCAGTGGGCGCTGCTCGATTACGTCGCCGGTTACGACCTCTATGGCTACGACCCCGACGGCGAGTGGCGCGAGTTCTGCGCCGCCCTGGGCGGCCAGTACATCGTCCCTGGCGCAGTATCGCAGGGGGGCGACCTCAATCTGATCGCCGCATCGCGCACCGAGCTTGACGACCCGACCAGTTTTGCCCGCTGGGTGGCGGAGACGGCGGCGCTGCTTAGTAGGCTGGCGGGAGGGCTGGACGAGGAGCAGGTCAGCAATCTCAGCGCCGCGCTGTTCCAGCTTGGCCTCGGCTACCTGGAACGCAACCAGCCGCTTACCTTGCAGCGGCTCTATGGCGACGTGCGGGCGGGCGGCTACACGCCTCTCGCCCGCGCCCTCAACATCATTGCGCGGGGTCGCTGGCGGGCGCTGTTCGCCGACGAGCAGCCGAAGATGCTGGGCAAGAGCGACGACAGCACACCTGCACCCGTCGCGCCGCTAGTCTTTATTGGTCGCGCTAACGATGACACGCCGCCAGAGTTGGCCGCTTACCTCGCCAACATGACCGCCCGCCGCTTGCTAACCGCGCTGCTTGATGCCGCCCCCGGCGTGGCGATGCCCGGCTTCCCCAACCTTCGCCACCCCGTCGTGCCGACCACCATGCTGTTCGCCGCCGCGCCCGTCGCGCTGGAGGATGCCGCGCTCAGTCGCGCCATCAGCCGCACGCTGGATGGAGGTCAAGGGGTCAACCTCTGGCTGCTGGCTAACCAGGCCGACGATTTGCTAGCTGATCCCGCCAACGTTGCGTTGCTCAGTCTTATCCCCAACCACCTGTTGCTGCGCCAGGACGGCAGCAGTGAGTTGGCCGCCCTCGCCGCGCTATCGTCCCGCGCCGCCCGTGCCGTGCCGAATCTGGCAAAGAACCAGGCGCTACTTGCCCAACCCAGCGGCAGCGCCATCGTCAATGTGATCTAGTTGTTCTCCCCTCCTGCGGGGAGGGGCTGGGGGCGCGAGGCGAATGCCACTCGCTCACAATAATCGGCCAGGGCAAGTGCAACCCGCCCCAACATTCAACATTCAGTCAGGAGGAGTATCATGAGGATGTCGCGCCCTAAGTTCAACCTACCCACCATCAATCTGCGCCGCCCCAACTTCAGTGGGGGTGATGCAGCCCGCCGCAAGAAGTGGCTTACCATCGCGGGCTACGCCGCTGTGGGCCTCTTCCTGCTGATTGCCCTGGTGATTATCTCGCACGCGCCCAGCAAGGCTACCGCCCAGCCCGCCGCCTTCGTTAACAACGGCAGCGGGGGGATGAGCGCGATCTCGTCCGGCTCGTTCAGCCAGCCGCAGATGGCGCAATCGTCCAGCCAGCCAGTGGCGAACGCCAATCTAGGCGCAGCGGTGGCGAACCTGGCGGGCAATGCGGATCGGCCCTCCGTTTCGCCGCTCGACCCCAGCCGCAGTGACTGGTCAATCGTTAAGGATTACGCCGCGAACGGCGGCCCCGGCAATCGCGGCGCGGTAGAGATTGCTTTCGCCAGCGGCGGCCTCGGCTCTTCCGTCAACGCCACCCACGCTGGGCTGGTCAAGACCTTGCACAACGATCCCACCTACGGCAACCTCGTCTACGTGATTGGCAACGGCTACACCACCATCTACGGCCACTTGCAGAGCATCAGCATTAGCGATGGGCAGCCGGTCAAGCGCGGCGACATCATCGGCACGATGGGTAGCAGCGGCGCGGCGGGCGGCCCCGAACTTAACTATCAGGTATGGCAGTGCAGCGGCGACCCCCAGTCATCCGGCACCGCCGCCCGTAGTTGCACCAACGTAAACCCCACCGATTATCTGAAGTAGCAAGCAGCTTGACACCACCCCAGGCTGGCGGTAAGATAACGCCAGCCTTTTTTGTTGTTCGATCCGCATTTATTATGTAAACCCCTTACATGATAGGCATTTTCATGAGGGCGAACCGCACCCTCATTCAACCTCTCGCGAATGGCTAAACCTTACCCACAAGTAAAAACATCGCGTAGTAAAAGGTGCAAGCGAGCAAGCGGCTTGCCACGTTACTGGGGGTTGGGGGCGCAGCCCTTGCTTGCCGCAACGCAATGCTCATTCTTCTGCTTATTAGCGGCCAATGTTGTAGCGATGCGTAGCGCGATGACCAGAGTGAACCCTTGCGCCGCATTCATCGTGCCATAGAGTTGCTACTGGCGTTGGCACATTGAGGGTGGCGATAAGCATTGGTACACTTGCAAGCAGGGGCTACGCCCCCAAGCCTCAGTAACTTGGCGAGTGGCGGCTTATCCCCCTCCACTACTGCCCTTCAACGTTGGGGGGTAAGGATTAGCCCACAGGGAGATGGGATCTAAGGCAAACCATGATCGTGTGCATTGGCGAGATATTGATAGACTTCGTGGCCCTCAGCGCCGGGCGCATCGAGGATGTGGGCAGCTTCAGCCGCAATGCTGGCGGCGCACCGGCCAACGTTGCCGTCTGGCTGGCATCGCTGGGGCAGCAGGTCGGCTTCGTTGGCGCGGTGGGCAGCGATGGCTTTGGCCGCTATCTGCGTTCGGCTCTGGCGGCGCGGCGGGTGGATGCCAGCCGCGTGCAGACTTGCGTGGGCGCAGCGACCACGTTGGCATTCGTGTCGCTTACCGCTAAGGGCGAACGTGACTTCGAGTTTGTCAGCGGCGCAGATGCGCTGCTGGAACTAAACGCCGAGGCTGCGGCTTACGTTAGCCATGCGCGGGCGTTGCACTTCGGCAGTGTCAGCCTAAGCCGCGAACCGGCTCGCACTGCCACCTGGCAGGCGGTCGAGGCGGCCCGCAACGGCGGGGCGATCATCAACTTCGACGTGACCATCCGCCTCGCGCTGTGGCCCAGGGCGCAGGAGATCGCCGAGCAGTGCTGGCGTGGCATTCGCGCCGCCGACATCATGAAGTTGAGCGATGAGGAGGCCGCCTACCTTACCGGCCAGCAGCAGCCAGAAGCCGCGCTCGACGCGATCGCCGCATACCTCGGCGCACAACCGCGCCCCAGCCTGATTGCGCTCACCTGCGGCGGCGCGGGCAGCCTCTATCTACATCGCCCCAGCGGGGTGCGCGGCAGCGTGCCAGCCCGCACCGTCAAGCGGGTGGTAGATACCACCGGCGCGGGGGATGCCTTCACCGCTGCATTGCTCAGTAGCATCCTCAACAGTGGTCAACTTCCCGCCGCGCTCGATCAGCCAACCATCGTCAAGGCGATGCGCCGCGCCAGCATTGCCGGGGCGCGGGCAGTCACCCAGCGCGGCGCGTGGCCGCGAGTGAAGAGAAGCTAGTTTTGGATGTTCGTCACATTTAGCCGTGCTAGTGATCTGTAGGGGCGAACCGTTGTTCGCCCTGGTTGGGTATGCAAAAACGTGACATAAACCCTGCAACTTGCCAAAGGTTGACCTTTGGCCGACTATCTGCTATGCTTGGCTATAATAATAGAAGTAACGGCAACCTGGCGGTATAGCGCAGGCGGTCTATGAAAGGAGCGCAGCAGCGATGTTGATGGCAGGGGTAAAGGGTGGGATAGTCGGGGCGGTGATTGCAGTCGCTCTGGTATTCATCGGCAACGTTATTCCTTTTAGCGGCCTGCTGCTGCTGATCATGCCGCTGGTCACCGGCCTGCTGGCGGGTATCTTCCTGCTCGGCCCGCGCAGTATCGGCGGGGGGGCAGGTAGCGGCGCGATTGGCGCAGCGATAGCGGGCCTCCTATTCGGGGTGGTCGTCACCGTGATCGCATCAATCAACCTGAACAGCGTAAGTGACGCGCAACTGGTAGCGGATATAACTGCCCAGTCTGGCACTGCATCGCAGCTAGCCAGCGCCGGTCTTAGCCCGGAGCAAGTCGTCCAAACGATACGCAACTTTGGCCCGCTCGGTATCGGCCTCTGCTGCATCGGTGGTGGGGCGATTCTCTGGGCAATGTTCGGAGCTTTGGGCGGCATGATCGGGCAGTCGTTCAAGCCGCAAAAGCCACTTGCAGCCCAGCCCTATCTCGGCGCAGGTCAGCCCTACTATGGACAGCCGCCGATGGGCTACGACAAGGTAAACCCCAACTATCCCCATCCGCCCGCAGTCATCGGTGGTGAGACCCCGCCGCTGCCCGGCCAACCGCTCTATCCCCAACAGTCGCCATACGGCCAGCCGCCAGTGTACGGCCAGCCGCCATACGGCCAGCCATCGGCTAGCTACAACCCCAACGACCCCAACTATCCGCATCCACCCACGACCATCGGCGGTGAAACGCCGCCCCCGCCTTATGGTCAGCCACCTTACGGTCAACCACCTTACGACCAGCCGCCCGATAACAGCGGCGACAAGGCGAGATAGCCAGCGATGGATATTACCCAGCTAATCGGTGGGTTGGCGCTATCCGCCCCCGCCGGGCTGAACGCCTACCTGCCGCTTCTTATCCTCTCCCTGGGCGGACGCTTCGGCGCGATCCATCTGGCTAGCCCTTACAATGCGCTAACCGACTGGTGGGCAATCGGCGTGCTGCTGGTGCTGGTCACGGTCGAGTTGATGGTGGACAAGATTCCCGGCGTTGACCACCTCAACGACATTATCAACACCCTGATTCGCCCCGCCGCTGGCGCGTTGCTCTACCTCAGCCACGACAGTGCGTACAACTACGTCAATCCCGTCGTCGCGCTGGTGCTGGGCGCGGCGGCAGCAGGCGGCGTTCATGTGCTGAAGGCGACATCGCGCCCGATCGTCACTCTGAGTACCGCCGGGCTGGGCAACCCCCTTGTCAGTCTGGCCGAGGATTTCGTCGCCGCGCTCTCATCGGTGCTGGCCCTGTTCGTGCCGATCCTGGCGTTGCTGCTCCTTATCATCTTCCTGCTGCCCGCCTTCTGGCTGGTCAATCGCCTACGCAAGCGGCTGGCAGCGCGACGGGGCAAGCGTCCGCCGGAGCCACCACCTCCGCCGGGGCCAATCCAGATTTCGCGTTAGCCAGTGAGCCACGAACCATTCCGCGATTACAGCCACCCTTAGCTTGTGATATAGTAAGCGTATCGGAAGGGGCGAACTATGGAACAGCCGGGGCAGCAACCGAATAGCGGGCCGCCCGATGTAGGCGCAACCAGCATCCCATCAGCGGGCGACTTCGTGCCGTACAACCCTTATGCCGCGAGCGGTAGCAGCGTAGCGGCGAAAAGCGGCAACCTCGCCGCGCCCGATTACAACTATGCCACCAGCATCAAGCCGCAGGTCAGCTACGGCGCGGCGGCGGGCGACTTGCGCCCGCTGAACATCAGCGAGATGCTCGACCGCAGCTTTGCCCTGTATCGCAGCAACTTTGCCACCTTCCTCGCCATCCTCGGCATTGCCTACGTTCCCTATCTGGCGCTGGATGTAATCTTCAACGTCTGGTTCCTCAGCGTGGTGAACGGCGATGTGGCCCGCTTCCAGAGCGTATCACTGTTCAACACGTACGCCACCAACGATTTGATCAGCCGCCTCGGTCACTTCTACGCCAGCCTCGGTGTCTACCTCGTCGCCCTTGCGCTGATCAACGTGTTCCAGCAGTTGGCTTCGGCGGCTCTGATCTATGCCGCCTATGAACGTTATCATGGCCGCGAAGTGAGCGCAGGCGAGGCATACCGCTACATCGGCGGGCGCATCGGCGCAATTCTCGGCTGGGTCGCGCTGGTCTATCTGCTATTCATCGCTGCTGGTATCAGCCTGGTGTTCTTCATCGGGGTGATTGCGGTGCCAATGCTCGCGCCATTCTTCTTCGTCAGCCTGCCCGCGCTGATCATCGAGCGGGTCGGGCCAGCGCAGGCATTGCAGCGCAGCCGCGCCCTGGTGGGCAAGGGCTACTGGGGGATGAGCATCGGGCTGTGGCTGCTCACCGTGCTGCTTATCTGGCTGCTCACTCAGGGTATCGGCACGGTGTTGACCCTGCTGCTGGGCCTGCTGCCCACTTTGAACGCCACCAGCGTGCTGGCCCTCAACCTCGCCTTCAGCGGCCTGCTCGATTTCGGGCTGGCCCCCATCAGCATCATTGCCTTTACCATATTTTATCTCAATCTGCGGGTACGCATCGAGGCATACGACATCGAAGCGCTGGCGACCGCCGCAATCGCAAGGTGAACCGATGAGCAAAGTAAGCAGCACGCCACTATCAACCACCCCCGACCTGCCGCCGCTACAGCCACGCAGCGTGTTCGGCATCCTCGGCACGGCCATTGCCATCTATGGCCGTTTCCCCTTGCTGCTGCTCGGCATCGTGGTGCCGCTGGAACTGCCCCTGGCGATTATCAACAGTGTGAGCGCGGCGCTCAGTCCAATTCAGGGGGTTGGCACCGAGCAAATCTTCAGCCGCACCAACCTGATTGCCCTTTTCATCTACGTCATGGTCCGCCTGCTACTGGTGCTGGCCGAGGTAATCGTCAGCTTCGTGGTGCTGGCGGCGGTGACGCGGGTTATCACCGCCCGCTACATCGGGCAGCCAATCTCCATCGGCCAGGCTTATCGCAGCGTCGCCCCCCGCTTCACCGCCTTGCTGGGCGGCCTGCTGGCGGTGATCGGAGCGGGTATCATCAGCCTGGTGTTCGCGGTTATCCTCGCTGTCTTCCTGGTGCTGATTATATTGCAAGTTGATTCCGATAAGGGTTTCAAGGCAGGCAGCGGTGGCCTCAGCAGCCAGATCGCCCCTGCTGTCTACTCCAGCCTGCCACCCATTGCCGTGGTTGGCTATCTGCTGATGCGCTGGTCTATGGTGGTGCAGGTGGTAATGTTGGAACAGACACCCAGCAACCAGTCGCTGCGGCGTAGCTGGCGGCTGGTGGGCGGGAGGTTCTGGCAGGTAACTGCCACCCTGCTGCTGGCGGTTGGCCCGGCGGTGCTGCTCACCATCGCCCCACTGTTTATATCGGCGCTAACTACCTCCGACCAGGTCTGGCTCAACTTCGGCCTCGACCTGGTGGCCTACTTGCTGCGCGTCGTTCTGCTACCCTTCGGCTTTGTCGCCCTGGTGTTGCTCTACTTCGACCTGCGCGTGCGTAAGGAGAGCTACAATCTAAGCGTGCTGGCCGCCGAGTTTGCGGGTAAGCCTGCTTACCCCCCGATGGTGAAGCAGCAGTGAGCAAGGGCGTGATAAATCACGCCCCTATCAGGGCTATCCATTCCGTAGGGGCGCAATTCATTGCGCCCTCATCGGCGCTACCCCAGCCTATCGTCACCCCCGACCCGCGCCTCGACAAGCTGCATCAGGTGTTGAGCGATCCACGCTTCCATTATCAGGACAAGGCCCGCCCCCGCGACTTCATTGACACCATAAGCGACATTGCCAGCGCCGCCTTCACCTGGTACAGTAAACTGGAGCCAGCCACCCGTGCGCTCGGCACCGCTACGCTGCTGGGGCTACTCGCCGCTTTCGTGGCCTGGCTGGCGATGCGGGGCAGCGATATGACCGCCCGCCAGCAACGCATCTGGATATTCGGCAGTGGCGGCGCGGTCTTCCTGCTGGCGATTATATTCTTCATCATCTGGGGCAAGGATGGCCCTAGCATCAACGTGCTGGGTCTGGGGCCGTGGGGGTTGCTGCTGCTAGGGATAGTGCTGGTAACGGTGGTGGGGATGGTGGTGATCCTGACTGGGCGCACCTTCGCGCCGCCCAGCGCAGCCAGCATTGCCAGCAACGAGGAGCGCAACCTTAGCTCGATGCAGAGCAGCCAGCGGGCGGTGGAGCAGGCGGCTGCTGGCAACTACCGCGATGCCATCCGCTATCTCTACCTTACCACCCTCATCCTGCTCGACGAGCGTGGCCTGCTCCGCTTCGACCACTCGCTGACCAACCGCGAGTATCTGCAACGCCTCGGCCCCAGCCGCCTTACCGCGCTGCTCACTCCCATCGTGGACACCTTCGACCGCACCTGGTACGGCCATAACCTGCCCACCCGCGAGGAGTACGACCATTACGCCAGCATGGTAGACGAAGTTAAAAGTGACAAGTTGAAAGTTGAAAGTGATGCGCTAGCCGTAGGGGCATGATGAATCATGCCTTATCGTCACGGCCATCGCAAGCCGCGCTGCAAAAAGCCCCCAGCGGGGGTTGGGGGGGAATCTTGAACCACCAGCAATGCCCATCGTAAGCTATGGACAATAAGCCCACAATTGGAACAGGCAACCGAGGCAACCGCCGCACGCTGCTGCTCGTTATCGCAGCAGTGCTGTTGATTGGCCTGCTTGCCTTCGCCGCCAGCCCGCCTGCCGCCAACTCCGCCGACCAGAACGTGGGCAGCAGCCACAACGCGGCGCAGGACGGCGCTCTGGCGCTCTACACCTGGCTGGGCAAAATCGGCTATCAGGCCGAGCGTATCGAATATGGCCCCTTCGACATCCCCACTGATGCTGCCGCCCTGTTTGTGATCGAACCCGGCAGTAACCTAACCCAGATTGAACGCGAGGACCTGCTGGCCTGGGTGCGCGGCGGGGGCATCCTGATCTGGGCGGAGAGCGGGCTGCAAACCAGCCAGGTGCTGCGCGATTGGAATATCAGCCTGGTGGCAAGCAGCAAGCCTTACGATAAGCTAAACCCCGCCCAGCCAATGCCGAACCCTGCTGTCGCCGAGGCCAGTGTCGGCACCAACTACGCGCTGGACATCAGCAAACGTACCGATGCCACCACCCTCTATCTTGGCAGCAAAGCGGCGGCGTTGCTGGTTGGCTTCAACGAGGGCAAAGGTCGTGTCTTCGTCACCAGCGCCTCGCACCTGTTCAGCAACCTGGGGCTGCAAGAGGCCGACAATGGGGCGCTCACCCTCAACCTGTTGGCGGGGGTTATCAAAGGCGGCAAGGTCACGCTCGACGAGGTGCATCACGGCTACATCGGCGGCGACGATCTATCCACCGTGCTGCTCACCCAGCGTTGGGGCTGGGGTGTGCTGTACGCCGCCATGCTGATTGCGCTCTACCTGGTTCTCAGCGGCAGGCGCTTTGGCCGCATCGTGCCGCTTGTACCACCCGATACCCGCCGCTCGTCCGGCGAGTTCGTGGCGGCGGTGGGTAGCCTGTTCCGTCGCGCCGCCCGCCGCAACTGGGTGGTTGACCATTATCGCGCTACTCTACGCGCCGACCTGGCCCGCCCATTTGGTATTGACCCTAACTTGCCTGCCGCCGCCTTCGTCGCCGAACTCGCCCGCCTCAGCCCCCGCCCGCTCGACCGCAACCTGCTGCTCACCGTCCTCAGCGAACTAGATGCGCCCGCCAAAGCCGAGCGTTACAGCGAAGCCGCCTTGCTCGACCTCAGCCATCGTGCCGATGCCGCCCGCAAGATGGCGTTGGGATTAGATGTCCGGCGCTTCTAGCCCGTGCATACCGAGGGTCAGGGATATTTCGCCGCCGTGATGCAGGTCATGCTCCAGCAGGTGCCAGATAACCCAGCTTCGTGATAGTTCATAGGTCTTACCATCCCGCTCCCGCATGAAGGTCTGTTGCATATCCTCCGCGTTCCACCGTGCCAGACAGCCAGCCATCAGCTTCCAGCTTAGATCCAGGCCAGCCACCAGCTCGATAGCGGTGCGGGTGGGCTGGCCGGGCGCATCCCAACGGGGCATGGACTTCAGTTCGTCGTCGCCCTCGCCGAGCAGACGGGTGAACCAGCCAATCCGCGCCCCCATGATGTGCGCAGCGTTCTCACCTATCGAGCGCAGATTAGGTGCGGCGCGTAGAGCCAACTGCTCGTCAGTAAGTGGGGCGATCGCATTCTTGAGGTGATCCTGATACAGCTTCCAGTTTTCGTAAATCGTGTCCAACGTGCGGCTATCTTCCGCCATCGGCTTTACCCTCCCTTTGCTGCTGCTCCCTAAGCTAGCATATGTGTGTTTATCAAATAGATGCGGTTCCGACAATTATGTTAACACGGATGTTCGGATTTGTCAACGATTTATCGTCACCCGCGAATCAACTGAGTATGATACAATATCCCCATGAGCGAACCCCACCCCAGCGCCAGCTTTGCCGCCTTTGCCGCCACCGCCGATGCGGTGGGCGCGACCACCAAGCGGTTGCAGAAGAGCGCCATCCTCGCTGACTATCTGGCGAGGCTGAATGATGACGACCTGCCGATCGCCTGCCGCTTCCTCAGCGGCGACCCCTTCCCGCTCAAAGATGAGCGCACCCTACAACTGGGCTACAGCGCTATCTTCGGCGTGTTGGTCGAACTGAGTGGCGTGGAGGCCAAGACGCTGGGCGACCTGGCGGTGAAGCTGGGCGATATTGGCGATGTGGCCGAGCAGGCGATGCAGCAGCATACCCGCGTCGGCGAACCGCTGACGATCGCGGAGGTGATGGCAAGCTACGAGTAGATCGCGAGCG
>JBBRMT010000140.1:0-12347 GCA_038230695.1 Chloroflexia bacterium | reverse complement strand
GCACGCGCCTTCGCCAGCGTTGCTTATTATAATGGTGAGATATACGTTGTCGGTGGTATAGATAGCAGCGGTACCGTCCAAAACCAGGTTTGGCAGTACAACCCCATCGCAAACACCTGGGTCGCCAGCGGTTTCGCCTCCGACCCCCAGCCACAAGCTAGTTCCGGCACGGTGTTGATAGATCACTACCTCTACTTGATGGGCGGCTTCGCTAGTGGACCACTCAATGCCAACCTACAGTACGATATTAATGCTAACAGTTGGATAACCGAGACTTCGCTGCCCCAGGCAGTTCAAGGGCCAGGGGCAGGGGTAATCAACGGCAAGGCATATATCTTTGGTGGTGGCAATCCTTATAACGCAAGCATTGGCGGGGGCGGTTCTGCTCCAGCCGCGTCTTTCAACACCACTTATGTCTTCGATCCGGCTACGAACACCTGGAGCAGCGGACCCAACCTCATTCAGCAACGCGCCTACACTGGGGGTACAGCGATCGGCAACCAGCTGATCGTGGTTGGTGGCAAAAATGGCTCAAACGGCGATCTTAGCACTGTGGAGATTAACACCGTCAGCAGCTGCCCAACCTCGACACCAACTGCAATCATGACTGCAACACCTACACCATAACAGACCCACCAGGAACACTGTGTCAGGCAACTACAAGCTGTAAACATAGCCAACCCATTGAGGCATGAACTCATCACTACCATCCTCACCCTGGTCGCTTATGGCTGCCCTGTGCCTACGATTGCCGCTACCTTCAAGCTACAAGAACGCACCGTGCGGGCCTGGGTTGACCTAGCCGGGCAGCATGGTATAGCGGTGCAGCAGCAGTTGGTCGCCCCCGGCTGGATTATCGCGCTCACCGGCGTGACCTCTTTTATGATACTCACTGTAAGGGCTAATTCTCAGCGTGCTGGTTCGCCAGCTCGGTTGTTGAGCTTGCGCCCTGGCGAGCGTCTGTTAACGGCTTGAGTAAGATTTTAGTTGTTGGTACAAAACTTGCTACCATAAATGGTAGAACAAGCGGGTTTTCGTACTGGGCCACTTGGTGAGCGCCACCCACCTCATTTGATTGAGAATGGAACATTGCGATACAACCCATCAACCACCTCGGCAACCCAAAGCGCTCTGCACACCGCGCAATCACACCCTCCGCTGCACCTAATTACCAGCCTACTTGTCTTTACCATTATCTACACCCTGTGCTTTCCGCGACTAGGACGGGTCCGAACCGCGTGCCACCGCTTCGCTTCCGCGCTATTTGAACGCGGTATGATGGTGGTATGGAGCGCAATGCTCGTCGTCCTACTGCGATTCCTCGCGCAGGTCGGCACCTCATTCGTGACCGCTTTCTGGTACTGGTGCTGGAACACGAAGCCGTGGGCCGCCTTACCATGTTCCTCTTTCTCGTGCCAGTGGTTGGTCTGGGCATCACGGTGGTCGCCTTCGGTGAGCCATTCAGCCTGCTTGTAATAGTCGGGGTGGCGCTGACGGTAGCGAGTATCGGTGCTGTGATCTGGTAACTGCTACACACCGTGGTCGCGCCGATGCTGATTGCCAAGTGCCTGACCATTAGTGGTTATAACACCGTGATTCAGCCGCTTACCAACCAGATGCGGGCCAGCCTGGCTGTACTAGAGCAGATTGCGGATAGTGTATTGCAGGTTGTGCTGGGTCAAAGCTATACCCTGACCGAAGTGGCAGCGGCACATCAGGCGATTGAAGCAGGACACACGCAGGGCCAGGTCATGCTAACCGTGTTATCAGCTGGAAAGAGCGTTGGGTGCTGTTGTATAAGAAACGAATAGCGGCAAAACATCAGCGCATCCTTAGCCACCTTTCAGCATTTAATCAGTTAGCAGGATTATCATTGGCATAGAGAAACGCAATTAGTGGGAAAATGAGGTTTAGTGAAATGTTTATTGCGCAACGCAACCTGTTTGGCGACAAGGGCCGCCTAGCCCTGAGTGTGGCAGGCATCGCCCTGGCGGTGATGCTCATCCTGATTCTGGGCGGCTTCCTCAGCGGAGTTTACCAGCAGGCTACCGCTTATCTGGATAATACCCCTGGCACGGTTGTGGTGACGCAAAGCGGGGTGAGCGGCTTCTTCGCCAGTACCTCGCTGCTACCAGCGGGTACCGAGCAGGCAGTACGCCAAACCGAGGGGGTCGCCAGGGTAGTGCCGATTACCGCCCAGACTATCCTGTTCGAGTTGCACGGCAGCAAAACCGGCGCGGAGGTTGTCGGCTACGATCCAGCCCTGGGCGGCGGTCCGTGGCAGATCAGCACGGGACGGGGTGTGCAAGCCGCCGATGAAATTGTGGTAGACCTGGCCCTGGCCCGCACCCACAGCATCGCCGTTGGCGACACGTTTATCCTGCTGAACCATCAGTTTAAAGTAGTAGGTTTGGCAGGGGGCGCTTCAATGTGGGCGGCTGGCTACCTGTTCGTCAGCAAGGATACGCTGGCATCGCTGCTAAACACCCCTGCCGCAACCAGCCTGCTGCTAGTCACGCCTAGCCCTGGAGTCAGCCCTCAGATGCTGCGTGATCGGCTGGCGAACCTACGCGGCGTGGACGTGGTACGCAAAAGCGACGTGGCCGCCAATGACACTCAGTTCCTCACCAGCATATATAGCGGGCCGCTATGGTTGATGCTGGGTATCGCCTTTCTAGTGGGAACTTTGGTGGTTGGCCTGATTGTTTACACCTCGACTGTGGAGCGTCAGCGCGAATATGGCACGCTCAAGGCGCTGGGTGCGGGCAACGGGCTACTGTATCGGGTGGTAGCTTCTCAGGCGCTGCTTACCGCCGTCGTCGGCGCGATAATCGGGGTTGCCATTGCTTATGGCGCGGCGCAACTGATTGTCGCGCTCCGTCCCCAGCTACTGGTGAGCATCGAGCCTGCTACCGTGGGCTGGGCGCTACTTACAGGGTTGGTGATGGCGCTTCTGGGTGCGCTCTTCCCCGCCCGCACCATCGCCCGGCTTGCACCCGCCGATGTTTTCAGGAGGTTATCAGTATGCTACAGCTTGCCCAACGTAATCTATTCCAGAGCAAGGGCCGCCTGCTTATTTCGGTTGGTGGTGTGGGCCTGGCCTTGATGCTGATGCTGGCCCTCGATGCCATCTTCAGCGGCTCCGAGCAGCAACTTACCGCCTACATTGACAACGCCGGAGCCGATGTCTTCGTGGCGCAGAGCGGGGTGTATAACCTGCATATGTCCACTTCCTGGCTACCTGCTTCAGTAATAACCCAGGTGCAGGCGGTGGCCGGGGTGCAGGCGGTTAGCCCGATCATGTACCTGACCGAGATGATCGAGGTGCGCGGGGAGCGCAATGCTGCCTACATCAGCGGCTTGCCCTCCAATGCCACACTGGGCAAGCCCTGGCGTATCGCAGAAGGGGTTGCCCTGCCACCCAAAGGCGGGATTGTGATTGACCAGGGGTTGGCGAAGAAGTACGGCCTGCACCTGGGTGATACGGTGAAGGTACTCGGCCTGGAGTTGAAGATTGTCGGCCTCTCCGAAGGCACAGCCAGCATCACCAACTCGATTGCCTTTATCGCCATGTCCGACTTCGCGCAGGTGCGGTCTGCCCTGGCTTCTACCACTAGCGGCGGGGGTATGACGGGAATGGGCGGTAGCGGGTCGGCTAATCTGATCAGCTTCGTGCTGGTGCAGGTTGCGGCGGGGCAATCGCCTGATAGCGTAGCGACCCGCATCGAGGCCCAGGTAAGCGGGGTAACTGCCCAGTCTAAAACAGCCTTTGCGGCCGGGGAGAGCAAACTGGTAAGTGACATGGCTGGTGATGTGCTTGCTATCATGAACACTATCGGGTTTGCTGTCGGCCTGGCGGTTCTGGCGCTCACCGTATATATTGCCACCTTTGCGCGGCGGGCGGAGTATGGGGCGCTCAAAGCATTGGGCGCGGGTAACGGCTACCTCTACGGTGTAGTGCTAACCCAGGCGCTGATCAGCGTGGCGATGGGGCTGGTGGTGGGTCTCGGCTTTACTCTGTTGCTGGCCTTCTTGCTGCCGCTATTCAGTTCCAACATGGCCCTGGTAGTGAGCGGCCAATCGTTGCTGACCACCACGCTAACCGCGCTGGTAATTGCCACACTGGCGGCCATTCTGCCTGTGATCCAGATTGCCGGGCTTGATCCGGCCACAGTTATCCGAAGGAGGGTGCAATGAGCGCCATAGTAGATACCCGAGTTGAAGGTAGAACCGAAGTAGACACCCGCATTGATGGTAGATCCGAAGCCGTCGCCGCACCCGCTACCTTGCAAGTCAGCAATGTGAGCAAGCGCTATGGTGTAGGGGAGACCGAAGTCATCGCCGTGAACGACGTGTCGCTTACGGTAGCGCCGGGTGAGGTAGTGCTGATTATGGGGCCATCGGGGTCAGGCAAGACCACATTGCTATTGATGCTGGGGGCGCTACTCAAGCCCACCACAGGCACGATCACGCTGAACGGTGAGGTAATCAGCGCCCTGAAGGAAAATCGCCTGCCCAACATTCGCCTGCGTCACTTCGGCTTCGTCTTTCAAGACTTCAATCTGCTGGCGGCCCTTACTGCCCAGGAGAATGTGGCGATTGTCGCCACGTTGGCGGGGATGAAGAACGGCGCGGCCCGCCAGAAGGCCAGTATGCTGCTGGGTGAGTTGGGGCTGGGGAAGCGGCTAGACTTCCTGCCGGAGAAGCTGTCGGGCGGCGAGAAGCAGCGGGTGGCGCTGGCCCGCGCCCTGGTCAACGATCCGATGCTCATCTTCGCCGACGAACCGACCGCCAACCTTGACTCGAAGACCGGCCATGAGACCATGCGGCTGCTCCAGCACATTGCCAAAGAGCAGGGGCGTAGCGTGGTAATCGTCTCGCATGACCAGCGCATCAAGGACATTGCTGATCGCGTGCTGTGGCTGGAGGACGGGCAGTTTAAGGATATGGTGGAGATGCCGGTGGATCCTGTCTGCGCCATGCCTGTGGAGAGGGGGAAAGCAATCGAGGCGCAGTGGAATGGTAAGACATTCTACTTCTGTGCCAGCGGTGGAGCTTCCTGGGGTCGAGTTCAGCCCCATCACGCCGCATCACGCCAGCCCCACCAGAAGCGCAACCCACGCTGGGTAACGCCTAACCAAAGTAAGTTAGCATAAGTTAGGATGGGCGGCGCGTGAGCCGCCCATCCTTGCATCGTAGGTCTACCTGACGTTCACCAACTTACACGCCCGCTGCAACCTTTGTCGGGTACACTTATCGTAGATGTCAGGAACTGCTTGCCAGATCAGCCTCAACTTTAATGACCGGGCCACCAGCGAGGAAAGGGGTACCAGTCGAACATAAGGAGACGGTGTTTCCTCCCCGCCAGAAGGTGGGTATACACACCGTAATTACATGAGCGAACAACTTGTAGCAAGAGCCGAAGGTCAGCCGCTAGACGGCAGACCCAGCTTTAACCTAACCTCCAGGCGCAACCTTTACATCACCATCGCTGTAGCCGCGTTGCTGATTGTCGCCGCTTTCTTCACGGGCTGGGCGATCGCGAATGGGAGCAGCGCGAAATCGGCGCAACCGGCCGCCACCCAATCTAATGCCAGCGCCTTCATGGGCCAGACCAACAGCAACACGCCCTACGACCTGCGCTTCATTGACCAGATGGTGGCCCACCACGAGGGGGCGATCATATCAGTGCAGACGATGATTACCAATTCGACCCATCCTGAGCTACGCGACCTGGGTAATCGTATTGTCAAAGTCCAGCAGCAGCAGATTGACCAGATGCTGGCCTGGCGCAAGCTGTGGTATCCCGACGCGCCCGCTTTGAACACCGCCAGCATGGGCATGGGTATGGATATGATGAGCGGTGGCACACTAGGTGGCTGGTTGATGGGCAGCGGGGCGCTGACCGATACCAACTCGACTGCTCCCTACAGCAGCATGATGGGTGGCGGCATGATGGGCAATACTGGCGCGGCTGCTCCTAATGGGAACAACATGGGAGGCAGCATGATGGGTGGCGGGCAGACAAGCGGCACGCAGTCTGACCGAATGTTCCTGCGGATGATGATCCCACACCACCAGATAGCCATTGATATGTCGCAGGATGCGCTCACGAACGCCCAGCACCCGGAACTCAAGACCCTGGCTCAGAGCATCATCAGCGGGCAGTCGGCGGAGATCACCGAGATGGAGGGTTACCTCAAGAGCTGGTACAACGAAAGTAGCACCCGCAACCTGGCCGCTCCTATGGAGCAGATGATGGGCGGCATGGGCCAGTAGCCGTGGCTATCGCCCACTCGGTGGGCAATAGCATTCACACTGGTTGCCTGTCCGTGTTGGGCAGGCAACCTTGAGATACTGATTAGCTATAGGCACAGCAATCGGCTTCTCCTCAGCTTCCCTACATACTAACTTGACATCGGAGAATGTCATAGGGTATAATTGCATCAGACCCCTACCGGGGGGGTATGGGTATGAAGAAGGAGGGTAAGTTGCTAGCAGAGAACAAGGCCGACGCGCTGAAGCGGCTAAACTATATCGAGGGCCATCTGGACGGTGTCCGCCGCATGGTAGAGCAGGAGCAATATTGCGTAGACATCCTCAAGCAGACCTATGCGGTGCGTAAGGCGATCGAGAAGCTGGAGGCGATGCTGCTGGAGGGTCACCTAGAGAGTTGCGTGCCAACCGCTATCGCCGAGAACCGTGCCGAGCAGGTGATTAAAGAAATGGTCGAGTTGTACGCCATGTCCAACAAGTGAACTGGCGCACAGCAATTCAAACATAGATTTATGTATGGCATAAGCATCTGCCACACAAGAGAGTTCATTTCTGAAGGGGCGAACCGTTGTTCGCCCTGCCCAATTGCGTAACGCCAATATGAAAGAATTGTGATACAAGGAGAGCCAGCTATGGCAACCGAGACGAAGGAAAAGAGCTTTGCGCCAATTCAACTAGGGGTCAGGCCACCGTTGGATGGCAGCGCAGTAGCGACAACCCCAACCATCGCCGCACCGGGCAGCTACAAGCTGACCCTGGGCGTAACCGGCATGACCTGCGCCAGTTGCGTGCGCCACATCGAGCGTGGCCTGGGCAAGCTGCCGGGGGTTAGCCAGGTGGGGGTCAACCTCGCCACCGAGCAGGCTGAGGTCAGTTACGACCCGGCGCAGGTAAACGCCACGCAGATGGTCAGCGCCGTCACCGGCATTGGCTATGGCGCAACCGTGCTGCACGAGGAACAGCCACAGGAAGACGAGGCCGAGACTGCCCCGCAGCAGATCGAGATGGCTATCGGGGGGATGACCTGCGCCAGTTGCGTGCGCCACGTCGAGCGGGCGCTCTTGAAGAGCGCCGGGGTGGAGACTGCTAGCGTCAACCTTGCTACCGAGCGGGCCACCGTTACATACAATCCCCTAACCGCCAGCCCCGATGACCTTGCCCGTGCCGTGGAGGGCGCAGGCTACACCGCTACCCCGCTCTCTGCTGAGGGCGAGCGCGGCGACCAGACCAATGTCCAGGAGGTGGCGCTGGAACGCGAACAGCACAAACTGAGGAATGACCTGATCATCGCCGCCATCCTCACCGTGCCAGTGGCTTTCATCAGTATGTTCCTGATGGGGGTCAATATCCCCTTCTTCAGTCAGAATGTTGATTACATCCTGCTCGCCCTCACCATACCAGTATGGGCCTACTCCGGCTGGCGCTTCCATCGAGGCGCGGTCAAGAACCTCATGCACGGCAACGCCAATATGGATGTGCTGGTCAGTCTCGGCACCACCGCCGCCTTCCTCTACAGCGTCTACAATACCTTCTTCATCCCTCACAGCGGCATGAGCAGCGCACCTGTATATTACGACAGCACAGCGGTGATTGTCACCCTCATTCTGCTGGGCCGCTACCTGGAATCGAGCGCACGGCACCACACCGCTGATGCAGTGAAGAAGCTGGCGGGGATGCAGGCGAAAACGGCGCGAGTGCTGCGCCGCAGCGTGGAGCAGGAGATCCCGCTGGGCGAGGTATTGCCCGGCGACACCATGATTGTCCGCCCTGGCGAGAAGGTGCCAACCGATGGCGTAGTTGCTGAGGGCAAATCTGCGGTAAACGAGGCGATGATTACCGGCGAGAGCCTGCCGGTGGACAAGCAGCCGGGCGACAAGGTATACGGCGCAACCATCAATCAGGAGGGCGTGCTGTATATACGGGCCACCGCGGTCGGTAGGCGCACTCTGCTGGCCCAGATCGTGCGGCTGGTCGAAGAGGCGCAGGGGTCGAAAGCTCCGCTGCAAGACCTGGCGGATCGCGTGGCTAGCGTGTTCGTTCCCATCGTGCTGGGTATCGCCGCGCTCACCTTCATCGGCTGGCTAGTATTTAGCGGCGACGTATCTCACGCGCTAATCAACATGGTTGCGGTGCTGGTTATCGCCTGCCCATGCGCGATGGGGCTGGCAACCCCAACCGCCATCATGGTAGGAGTAGGGCGCGGCGCAAGCGCGGGCATTCTGGTCAAAGGTGGGCGCAGTCTGGAGCAGGCTCGCAACCTGACCACCATCGTGCTGGACAAGACCGGCACGCTAACCGAGGGCAAGCCCAAGCTGACCGACCTTGCCACCTACAACGGGTTCAGCGAGGCAGACGCGCTGGCCTATGCTGCGGCAATCGAGCGCAACTCCGAACATCCCATCGCTCGTGCGGTGATGGAAGGCGCAACTGCTTACGCTGCGGATAGTGGCCTCAAGGCAGGCGACTTCAGCGCCCTGCCCGGTATGGGGGTGCAGGCGCAGGTGGATGGTCACGCCGTGCTACTGGGCGCTCCGCGCCTGATGGTGGAGCAGGGGGTGGATAGCAGCGCCGCCAACATCCTTGCCTGGGAACAACAGGGTAAGACGGTTATTCTGCTGGCGGTTGATGGCAAGCTAGCTGCCGCAATCGCGGTTGCCGACACGCTCAAGTCAAACGCGGCGCAGGCAGTGGTCGGGCTGAAGCGCATCGGCCTCAAGGTAGTAATGCTCACCGGCGACAATCAGGCTACTGCCAACACCATCGCCAGTCAGGCGGGCATTGATACCGCCATCGCCGAAGTGCGCCCTGACCAGAAGGCCGTCGAGATCAAGCGCCTACAGGATGCAGGCGAGAAGGTAGCGATGGTAGGCGACGGCATCAACGATGCGCCCGCCCTGGCAACCGCCGACCTGGGTGTAGCTATCGGCACCGGCACCGATGTGGCGATTGCCGCTTCCGACATCACCCTGGTGGGTGGCGACCTGTCCAAGGTGGCGATTGCGATTGCTCTCAGCCGCGCCACAGTACGCATCATCAAGGGCAACCTGTTCTGGGCTTTCATATACAATGTCATCGGCATCCCTCTCGCGGTGGCCGGGCTGCTCAACCCCATGATTGCCGCAGGCGCGATGGCCTTCAGTTCCGTGTTCGTGGTCGGCAACTCGTTGCGGCTGCGCTCGGCCAAAATTGCCAACGACCCACAACCTGAACCTCTGGCTGCGGCAGTGGCCTGAACCAGGCCCAATACAGGGTGGGCAGGTAGCCCGCCCTGGTAGTGCAGGTACGATAGTACAGAATTGGGGTAGCAGTTATGCAAAATGGCAATAACAGCAACACACCGAACCTGGTAACCGATCCGCCGCGCCCCACAGTGGCCGACCCATCGCAAAACGGACATCAGCCTAGTCACTCAATAACTGTTGACCCCGATGCGCGGGCTGAGATTGGCCGCGAAGCCTTGCAGCAGGACACTCATGTCACCAGCCCTGCCGCCCACGACGCGATGCAGAGTTACTCACAGGTGGAAGCCACCACGACTAACCGCGAAGTGGCGACAATGGATCACGCCGCGATGGGCCAAACGGGAATGGCAGGTATGGATCATGCCAAAAAGAAGCAAGGCGGCATGAGCCATGATATGTCCGACCCCTCTATGGCGAAGGCGATGGAGGAGGATATCCGCAACCGTTTCTTCTTCGCCCTCATCTTCACCATCCCCATCATCCTATACTCGTCGCTGGGCCAGAGCTTGCTGCATATCAGCCTGCCCAGCCCCATCCCGGTCAACTGGCTGCTCTTCATCCTGGCTACGCCGGTGGTGTTCTGGGCGGGCTGGATTTTCGTGGGCGGCGCATTTACCGCGCTGCGCAATCGCAACCTGGATATGAGTGTGCTGATTGCCACCGGCGTGCTGACCGCCTATCTGTTCAGCGCCTATCTTACCTTTAGCGGCGGCAGCGATACCTTCTATGATGCAGCGGCGATGCTGGTCACGTTCGTACTGTTCGGCCACTGGATGGAGATGCGTTCGCGCAAGGGTACTACCGACAGCCTCCGCGCCCTGTTCGATCTGGTGCCACCGCAGGCAACGGTAATCAGGAACGGGCAGGAGGTGGAAGTGCCAACCGCCGATGTGATTGTGGGCGACCTGATTCGCCTCCGCCCTGGCGACAAGGTGGCGGTGGATGGGGTAGTGACCGAAGGCGAAACCTCGGTCAACGAGGCGCTGGTCACTGGCGAGAGCCTGCCGGTTAGTAAGCAGGTAGGTGACAACATGATTGGCGGTTCGCTCAACCAGACTGGCAGCGTAGTGATGCGAGCAACCAAAGTGGGGGCGGATACCACCCTGGGCCAGATTGCGAATATGGTGCGTACCGCGCAGAACTCCAAGGCTCCCGGTCAACGTCTGGCCGACCGTGCCGCCACCGTGTTGGTCATCGTTGCAGTGGGCAGCGGGTTGATTACCTTCATCACCTGGAAGTTCGTCTTCGGCTTCCCCACAATTTTCGCCCTCACCTTCGCCATATCTGCAGTAGTGATCGCCTGCCCCGATGCGCTAGGTCTGGCTACCCCGACCGCAGTGGCAGTTGGGGTGGGGCTGGGGGCAAAGCACAACGTGCTGATCAAGGATGCCGCCACTCTGGAAGGGGTATCCAGCATTAAGGCGATTGTGCTGGACAAGACCGGCACGCTGACCGAGGGTAAGCCTGAACTTACCGACACCATTGTGGCCGAGGGCGCAGGCATAGACAAGCAGACCCTGCTGCGCCTGATTGCCAGCGCCGAGGCGGGCAGCGAACACCCACTTGGTCAAGCAATCGTCCAGGGCGCGAAGGCGCAAGGGTTGGCCGTCAGCAGCAGCAGCGAGTTTGCCGCGCTGTCGGGGCGCGGTCTGACTGCCACCGTCGAGGGCAAGCGGATAATGGCGGGCAACCAGCGGTTGTTCGCCGAACAGAACATCGCCATCCCTGGCCCACTCGAACAACAGTCAAATCAACTCTCGGAGCAGGGGCGCACCCCCATGTTCGTTGCCATTGACGGCAAGCTGGCGGGCCTGGTGGCAGTGGCTGACACCATCAAGCCTAGTGCGAAGCAGACTATCGCGGCGCTCAAAGCACGGGGCATCGAGCCGGTAATGATCACGGGCGACAACCCTCGCGTGGCTGCTGCGGTTGCCCGCGAACTGGGCATCGAACGGTTCTACGCCGAGGTGTTGCCTGCCGATAAGGCCAGGTACGTAAAGGAGCTTCAGGCCGAGGGTAAGAAGGTAGCAATGGTGGGCGATGGGGTGAACGACGCGCCCGCGCTGGCAACCGCCAACATCGGCATCGCCATCGGCGCAGGCACCGATGTGGCAATCGAAACCGCCAACATTGTGCTGATGAAGAGCGACCCGCTCGACATCATCCGCGCCCTCATCCTGTCGCAGGCTACCGTGACCAAGATGAAGCAAAACCTGTTCTGGGCCAGCATCTACAACCTGCTGGCAATCCCAGTTGCCGCCGGGCTATTCTACTCCAGCCTGGGCTGGCAGATCCGCCCCGAAATCGCTGCCCTGCTCATGTCGGTGAGTAGCATCATCGTCGCCACCAACGCGGTGCTGCTACGCTCCGTCGAGGGCAAGCTGAGTAATCCCGTACCCACCACTTAATCACAAAACAAAAGGAGCTGTGTAAAATGACCGATGTAAAGCTGAACGTACCAGACGTAAGTTGTGACCACTGCGTAATGACCGTCACCAACGCGATGAAGGCATTGCCGGGGGTAGAAGATGTGCAGGTTCACCTGGAGGATAAGAAGGTTGACGTGCGCTACGACCAATCCAAACTGGATGAGCAACAAATCCGCGCCGCGCTCGATGAGGCTGGCTATCCGGTAGCCGCCTAACCAGGGTGTTATACAGCAGAATGGCAGAGGCTTATAGACCAAGCCTCTGCCATTCTGCTATTGTAGCCGTGGTTGTAATTTTCAAAAGCAGTGTAATACCAAATCTGGTAGGTGGTGCGGTAACATCAGCATTGATGGCGCTGCACCAGGGCGGGCCACCACCCGCCCCTACGATTTACTGCTTT
>JBBRMT010000139.1:0-12395 GCA_038230695.1 Chloroflexia bacterium | reverse complement strand
TGTCGAGTTGCCCACCGATTACCGCAGCATCCGCGTGGCTGCCGAGCCGGTCAGCGTCAGCGAGGATGAGCTTACCCGCAACCTTGCCATGCTCCAGGGCCAGCAAACCAAGTGGCGCTTCCCCGAAACTGAGCGGGCGGCTCAACTGGGCGACCGCGCCCATGTTGACATCCAGGGCTTCATCGGCTCAGGGCCGCTCACCGAAAAGGTGCAGCACGACGTACTCGACCTTACCTCTGCTGAGGAGGGCGGCAACCTGCTACCCGCATTGCTCGAAGGCGTGCTGGGAATGAAGCCGGGCGAGGACAAGGATATTGCCACCACCTTCCCCGAAGATTACGGCAACGAAGAGTTGCGCGGCGCGGACGTTACCTTCCACGTCAAGCTGGTGGAGATTCAGGAGCCGGAACACCGCCCCAGCCTGGACGAAGTGGCGCAGCAAGAGGGCGATGCCGACGGAGCCGCCCTGCGTGAACGCATCCGAACCGAGATTATCAAGCAGCGCGAAGAACGCGCCCGCAGCCAGCAACTGGATGAGATACTTCGGCAGCTCAACGAGCGGGTCGAAGTAACCATCCCCGAAGCGTTGGCGCAGGATGGCATTGAGCGGCGGGTGAAGGAACTTGAAGAGCGCCTCACCCAGCAGAAGATCAAGCTATCTCAGTACCTGGGCTACCTGGGCAAGACCCGCAGCGAACTTGAGGACGAATATCGCCCCGAAGTGGAGCGCGATGCCAAGACCAGCCTGGTGGTGCAGAGCTTTGCCCAGCGTGAAGGCATTACCGTCAGCGACGAAGAGGCCCGCGCCGAGGCTGACCATACCATCGAGACGGCCATCAAGGCTACCCTGGCGCGTGAGGATGTCGAAGCGGTAGGCGATGCTAACGATGCTGCCACCGCGATTCTCAGTGAGATGAGCGCCGATGCGGGAACTACGGATGAGACAACCAGCGATACTGAATCCGCCACTCAAGATGAGCGGGCCAATGCCATCCGCACCCGCCTGGCCCCGATGCTTGAAGACGACGAGTTCCTCGATGGTATTCGCACCCGCCTGCTCAATCGCAAGATTGAAGACCGCCTGATTGCCATCGCCAATGGTGAGGAACTGCCTGAACCAACCAGCGTCGCAGACCAGAGTGCGGCCAGCAGCGACACCAACGCCGAGGACACCGCCCTGACCCCCTCCGAGCTTGCCGAGCAGCAGCAAACTGCGGGCGCAAGCGAGGCGGATGGCGCACAGCAAGCGCCCGCCGAGTCGGACAGCCCTCCGCTTGACCCTACCAACGCACCCACCTCCGCCCAAACCGATCGTGCCAGTGAAGAGAACCCGCTGTAGTAATTGCAGATTGCAGATTGTTGCCGCCAGTTCGTGATAATCGGCAAGACGCAATCTATTAGAAAGGTTAAACCCATGGATCCCAGGAATTACCAGATACCGAATTATCAGAACCTGCTCATCCCTACCGTGATTGAGACCACCAATCGCGGCGAGCGCGGCTACGACATCTACTCGCGGCTGCTCAAGGATCGGCTCATCTTCATCGGCACACCGATTGACGACCATGTTGCCAACCTTGTCGTCGCCCAGTTGCTATTCCTTACCCATGAGGACCCTGAGCGCGACATCATGATTTATATCAACAGCCCCGGCGGCAGCATCACCGCTGGCCTCGCTATCTACGACACGATGCAGTACATCCAACCCGACATCTCCACCCTCTGCCTGGGCATTACCGCCAGCATGGCGACCGTGCTGCTCTGCGCCGGGGCGAAGGGCAAGCGCTACTCGCTGCCCAATAGCACCATCCACCAGCATCCCGCCCTCATCCAGCAGATGGGCGGCTCCGCCCCCGACGTGCAGATTCAGGCCCGCGAGTTGCTGCGGATGCAGGAGAAGATCCGCCAGATTATGGCCCACCACACCGGCCAGTCTATGGAGCGGATTGGCCGCGACTTCGACCGAGATATGTACATGGACGCGCAGCAGGCGCTGGAGTATGGCATCGTTGATGAGGTCATCCGTAGCACCTCCGAACTGCCCGACAGCCTCAACCCGGCGGTCAACCCGCTGCTGGGTAGCGGCGAAGAGCGCAACTACATCGAGGGCCGCCGCGAACGCGAAAGCGAAATGACTCCCGGCGCACGCTAGGGTTTTGTAGTATAATGTAGGGGCGCGTTAGTTTAGCGCCCCTGCTTCGTTATATTTGCAGGGTGTAGATCCCTTCGTTATCATCTTTCATCACTTTGCGAAAGGCACGCAGCGATGCCCTTGTCTGGACGTGGCGGCAACCGCCCCCCTGCTATCATCTACCGTTGCTCGTTCTGTAATACCGCCCAGGACGACCCCAGCGTGCGCCGCTTGATCCAGGGCCAGAACGGCGATGTCTATATTTGTGATGTATGCGTCGAACTCTGCCGCGAGATAATCGAAGAGGACGAGCAGACTGGCAATATCCGCCCGCCTAACCTCAACCTGCGCCGCGTGCCGCCGCCCCATCGCCTAAACGAGCTGCTCGGTCAATATGTGATCGGCCAGGAGCGGGCCAAGAAGGTACTCAGCGTCGCGGTTTACAACCACTACAAGCGCATCGCCGCCAACGTGGAGAATGATGTCGAGTTGCAGAAGAGCAACATCCTGCTGCTCGGCCCCACCGGCAGCGGCAAGACGATGCTGGCCCAGACCCTCGCCCGCATCCTCGATGTGCCGTTTGCCATTGCCGATGCCACCGCGCTGACCGAGGCGGGATACGTGGGCGAGGACGTGGAGACCATCCTGCTGCGCTTGCTGCAGGCCGCCGACGGCAACGTGCAACGCGCCCAGCATGGCATAATCTACATTGACGAGATTGACAAGATTGCCCGCAAGGGGGATAACCCTTCGATTACCCGCGATGTATCCGGCGAGGGCGTGCAGCAGGCGTTGCTCAAGATTATCGAAGGCACCACCGCCAACGTGCCGCCCCAGACCGGGCGCAAGCACCCCCACCAGGAGTTCATCCAACTTGATACCAGCAACGTTCTGTTCGTCTGCGGCGGCGCGTTCGAGGGGTTGGAAGAGATTATCGCCCGGCGGGTCGGCTTCAAGCGCAACATCGGCTTCGCTCGCGTGCAATCGCAGCAGGAGCGCGAGGAGGAGAGCGCCCGCCTGTTCAACCAGATCGTCCCCGAAGACCTGCTCAAATACGGCCTAATCCCTGAGTTCATCGGTCGCCTGCCCATTACCGTGGCGCTGGAGCCGCTGGATCGCGCCACCCTGATGCGTATTCTAACCGAGCCGAAGAACGCCATCGTGCGCCAGTACCAGAAGTTCTTTGCCCTCGACAAGGTGGAACTGGTGTTCACCCAGGATGCGCTGGAGGCCACCGCCGACAAGGCGATCAAACACCACACCGGCGCACGCGGACTGCGTAGCACGATTGAAGAAGTGTTGCTCAACGTGATGTACGACATCCCCTCGTTGGAGGGCATCTGCCGCTGCGTGGTGGATGCGGCGGTTATAGAAGGGCGGCAATCGCCGCGCCTGCTGACCCAGTCCGAGCTTGAATACCAGCTAGACCAGAGCGCGTAACTGCCATGCTTGCTTCCGTACCCCGCCGCCGAATGCCCGCCCCGCGTAAGCGTATCCTGGTAGCCTCCAGCGACCGGCCTACCGCTGCGTTCCTCTATGTAAGCCTCGAACCAGGCAACTATATAATCACCATAACTGATAGCATCCTCGATACGATCATCAACATCGAACACGGGCGATATGATCTCGTGATTCTCGATGTGACTGGCCCACAGTCTAACGGCTTCGTGGTGTGCGCTCAATTGCGGCTGCTCAGTCGTGTGCCGATATTGCTGGTCAATGCCAACCGCGACCACGATTTGCTGATATATGGCTTCAAGATGGGAGCCGACGATTACATGGTCAAGCCGATTGATGCGCGGGAACTGGGGGTGCGGGTTAGCGCCCTGCTGCGGCGCGGCGATCCTGATGAGTGGAGCGGCGAGATTACCATCAGAGAGCTATGGATTGACCTTACCGAGCGGCGGGTGAAGGTGGGCGAACGTGAGGTGAAACTGTCGCCCATCGAGTTCAGTCTGCTGGTGTTCATGGCATCGCGCCCTGGTTGCATCTTCACCCGTCACGACCTGTCACATGGGGTGTGGCGCTCCAAGTTCGTTGATACCAGCAACATCGTGGATGTGAGCATCCGCCGCTTGCGTGAAAAGGTCGAGGATAACCCCAACCGACCCCGCTTCGTGCTGACCGAGCGGGGCGTGGGCTACTACGTGCCAGGCGAGGAGACATTGGGCTTGACCGCAACGCAGGCCAGCGACGAGCCGAACGGCAAGTTGTGATTGCCCAGCCAGGCCGCTTCCAGGCGAATCAGGTTGGTAAGCATCCGATTGAGCGGGGCGAACGGCACTTTTACATCGGAGCGGGCAGTGTTGGGGTCGGTCGGCATCCCCAGGCGGCTGCTGAGGCGCACCGCCAGCACCAGGGGGAAGAGCAGCGTATTCCAGTAGGTCAGCCGCTGCACCTCAAAGCCAGCGGCAGTCAGCAGCTTGGTCAGGTGCGCCGCAGTGTAGCGGCGCACTACCCCTGCGGCAATATCGTGTTCGCCGCGCAGCCATGAGTAGGCGGGCAAGTTGAGATAGAGCCTGCCGCCCGGCTTGAGGACGCGATATAGTTCGGCGAGGATAACACTTTCCGGCGGCGTGCCAGCATCGCACATTACATCGAGCGACACCACCAGGTCAAACTCGGAGCTGGGGAAAGGTATGTCGCCAATCGAACCCTGTCGTACATTGTTCAGCCCGCGCAAGTGGCAGAACGACAGGGCAGTGAGCGAATAGTCGAAACCCACCGCGCAGGGATACGCCCGCAGCCGATTGAGCGTGCCGCCCGTACCGCAGCCCGCATCCAGGATACGCATCTGTTGCAACGCCTGCGTCCGGGGTTGGCGCGGCAGGCCCAGACGCTTGAACATCACCGTGCGTAGCCCCACATACCACCAGTGCCGGTCCTCCGACTGATACATCGTGGCGTATTCGTGTTCTTGCATAGACCGCTTTCAGCTATTCCAGCGTTACCTTGCCGTCAATCAGCTTCTGCTCCACCATCTGCCCGTGTGGGTTGAAGGAGAAATACTCGGTCCGCATCTGGAACTCGATGTCTATCTCGCTAGCTCCGGCACGGTTCTTCTCGATGGTAAAGATCACCCAGCTTTTGTAGCTGTCGGCCTTGAACTGATTGTATTCGATGTGCTGCTTGCTGAGGATGTTGAACTTGCCGTTCATAATAACGGCAATATCGCACTCGTAGTCCAGCGCGGAACTGCCGCGCAGATGATGCAGGCGTAGCCGCTTCGACTTCAGCCCCTCGCGGTCGCTGGCGACAATCGCCACCACCGCCACGTCCTGTGACATTGCCAGGTTCTTCAACCCCTCCACGATAATCGTAACCCGCTCGCCCTCCTCCAGCATCGTGCCAGTGCTGGCCGACATCGAGGTTGGCACCGGCACTTTCTGCAAGTAGTCAACGAACAGGATTACCCGCTGGTGACGAGCCTTGAGTTCCTGCACCGTGGCCTCCAGGATTGCCAGCGTAGTCTTGGTGGGGCTGGCTTTCATCAGGTAGAGGTTGCGGCAGTACGCCTGCATTTTCTGCAAGGATGCAGCTGCGGCGGGGATGGAGTTGAGGATGTCGTACAGTCCGGCATTAGGGTGCTGCTTGCTCATCGAGACGACAATCTCGCGCAGATCCTTCATCCGCACTCCGCGCTGCAGGGCAGGGTTGGCGGGGTCAATGCTCTCCATGCAGATGACCCGATCTAGCAACTGCTCCTCGTTAAGCTCGAACGATGCGTAGAGGGCGCAGTAGCCCTGCGCCGCGATGTTGCGGGCAATCTGCATACACCAGATGGTTTTGCCTAGCCCCTGCGCCCCACCTACCAGCATCAATTCGCCCTGCTTCAGCCCGCCGCCAATAGAATTGTCGAATGGGTCGAAGCCGGTTGGCACCGGCTGGTAGCCGCTCAGTTGTCCTGCTGCTACCTTGCGATCCTCGGCAATCAGCACATCGAGCAGGCTGGGCGGCGTTACCGCAACCGGCTGGGGAGGCGCGTAAGCGATCGGCGCAGGCGAGGGCGGCAGCGGCGCATTTGGCGCGTACTGTATCGAAGGCGCGGCAGCATATGTGGCGGCAGACTGCGGCGCGAATGGCACATTCATTCCCGGCGTGCCGATTGGTGCGCCCTGCTGATTAGCGGCTTCTACCTGGGCCAACCGATTCAGCAGCCCACTCTGCGGTTTGTTCGTATTGCTCGGATAATCCATACTTGACTGACCCCACCCTTTCTGCTCCATACAGCGGCCAGGACAAGAAAAATAGCGGCTTCCATGCTGCTAGTCTAACCCATCCAGCCAAAGGTGTCAATATGACTATAGTCCCAGATGTCAGGCACTAGGCAAGATGGCGATCAAGCAGCAGGGCGGGCCACCGCCCGCCCCTACCACATTGTTTTTACTCTGTAATCTTATTTTCGGCCCAGCCAGCGGAAGGGGATGCGGCGGGCGAGGGCGGAGCGGGCGGCCAGCCAGTAGCGGGTCAGGCTCTCGCGCTCGTATTGGTCGGCAGGCTGCTTGCCGAAGCGTTCGCGCACGTAGGCGCTTGCTAGCGGACGGAACAGGCCACGGGCAGCGGGTAGCTTCTGGTCGAGTTGCTCGGCGTATTCGTAAGGGGTCTGGTGCGGCGCAGGGCCAACTCCGGCCCAGCCAGCCCAGCGTACCAACTTCTCGTAATACTTCGACCCTTCATACAGCCGCTTGCTCTCGCGGCTCCATAGCCAGGCTAGCAGCAGGGCGATGAGCATCACCACCAGCAGCCCCCACTTTGCTACGATGGTAGCCGGGCTATCCGGCGGGCCAGTCGGCGTGCTGCTGTTGGCGGTGGGTGGCACTGGCGTTGGCACGTTGGGGTCGTGGGGGTTGGGCGTGGGCGTGGTTGATACGCTGGGGGTAGGCGAAATCTTCGCCACTGGCGTAGGGGTCTGCGGTGTGGCGGGCCGGTCCTGCCCGCTGAAGCCAGGGGTCGGCTCAAACTGCCGCCAACCGTAGCCGGGGAAGTAGATTTCCGGCCAGGCGTGAGCGTTGGCCTCGCGGTAAACGTAAGCGCCCTGCGTGCTGTCGTAGTTGGCTGGCGCGAAGCCGGTCACTTCGCGGGTGGGTATCTGCAGCGTGCGAAGCATCACCACCATCGCAGTAGAGTAGTCTTCGCAGTAGCCCTGCTTGCTGGTGAACAGGAAGTAGTCCACCCGGTCGGTATTGCTGGGCGGCAGGGAAATATCGGTATTGTAGGTATAGTTGGCCGGGTTTTTCAGGTATGCCTCAATTGCTTTCGCCTCGTCGTAGGGGTTCTTCGGCACGTTGGCGACAATCGAAGCCGCCAAGCGTCGGGTTTCCTCGGTAACGCTGTTGGGCAGGGCGAGGTAACGATCCTTTACCCACTGCGGGTAATTGACGCTGGCGTTGCGTAGGCTGGTCTCGTCGTCGGTTGCGGCGTGAACCACCACCGAGTAGCTGTCGCCAGTGTTGAGATCCTGGGTGGTTTGCACCCCCAGTAGGTCGTCCTGGATCGCCAGTTCGCCAGCGTAATGCAGGAAGAGCGCCCGATTTTGCACTTTCAGCGCAATGTCCACGCCGTCGGACTGGAGCGCGGCCATTTCGACCCGTACCGCCTGACCAATGCTGCTGCCCGCGCCCTGCATCCGCGTATTGTCGAGCAGGCTCAGGATCGCGCTGGTGTCGCTCAGATCGGCGGGCATCGTGCCAGTGGTTAGCATCTGACTCTCGCCAGCTTTGAGCAGGTCAATCAGGTTGCGTACTGCAACCGGGTGTTGGCTAGAGTCGGCAGTGCTAATGGTCACATCCTCGTTGGCTTGCACCCAGGAGACATCGAGCAAAGTTGGCAGCGTGGCGCTGACCGGGATGTAGTTGGCGAATACGACTCTACCTACGGGCGCGACTACGGTGATAGTCTGGGTTATCTCAGTGCGTAGCGCGTCATCGTTACGCATCTGTTCACCCTTTGCCAGCGACAGGTATGAGGAGCGGTTGGCGTGCGCCCCATCAGCCTTGAAGGTGGTCGCCGCACTATCGCTGTTCCAGCCCTGCCCGGTATACTGATCGTAAGCCCGCGCCCATAGGTAGGTCGGTTGCGCCTCGTGGACGATCAAAGCCTCATTCTGGCTGAGGTTCAGTTTGCCGCCCATAGTGAAGGCGTTGCCGAAGCTGGTGTAACTAAAGCTGCCGCCGCGATTGCTGCTCACCCCCGCAAACCAGCGGCTGATGTTGGCGTTGAATTGCTCCCAGGGTTGATTCCAGCCTGATACCCAGCCCGCTACTCCTTGATTGACCCCACTGTTGGGGATAAACCAGAAGGCCAGGGTGATGACCAGGCAGAAGGCCGCGCTGCTGCGTAGGAAACGCCAGATAATCGTTGGCGAGTAGTTGACCCGTTCGCGATCCCATTTCTGCTCGTGCTGGAAAAGGTTGAA
The DNA here is from genome assembly GCA_038230695.1 of Chloroflexia bacterium. Taxonomy (GTDB): domain Bacteria; phylum Chloroflexota; class Chloroflexia; order QHBQ01; family QHBQ01; genus QHBQ01. Next base: position 3,849 of record JBBRMT010000139.1, on the reverse strand, counting down.
ACGAGCCAGCAGCATCAGGGCGCTAAAGACGAACAACAGGAAGTAGATAGTCAGGTTGCTGGTGTTGGGCGCGTAGGAGATGTTCACCAGGATCGCCACCGCATTTGGCGCAACTGCCCACCAGGCCCAATGCGACCGGAAGACGAACCAGGCGCTGGTGTAGGCCAGCAGCCAGCACATCCCCGCCAGCACGAACACGAACAGGAGAGTATCGTTGCTCGACTGGCCGGTGCTGGCGGCGGTGTACCATAGCTGCGACCGAACCAGCAATTCGCGGGCCTTGTCCTGCCAGTCGCCAATGCTATTGTCCATAATCGTACTCATCTGGTAGAAGATGAATAGGATGCCAATCAGCGACCCCAATATGTGCAGCAGATAACGAGGAACATCGTGCAGCTTTGCCAGCACCAGGCCGGTCATCATCCCGACCAGGGTGACGGGTGAGAGGATCCACAGGCCATCCTGCACCCATTGCGCCGCCTGCACCGACCAGGTGACGCTGAACAGCATCAATGCCAGCAGCAGCAGGCTGAACGACCCTTCCTGCAATCGCCAATTCGCTATAGAGTTAATTGCTCTCTTGACCATTGATTAGCCTCAGTCCGCGTGGGCAAGTGCAACCTGCCCCAACAAGATCCCCTCGCCCCCAAGGGAGAGGGTTAGGGAGAGGGACGTAGGTGAACGCAGCGCTGCCCCTACATTTACTAGTCACCATTACCATTTCGCGATCACCGCATCACCTTGACCCCACCTAGCCCCTGGGCGAGGGCGACATTGATAGGTGCGCCGTGCTTGACCAGATAGCTTGGCACGCCAGTGGCGGCCAGGGTGCCGACTACCAGCATCGAATTGGGCGGCTGATGCTCGTTCGGCTTGACAAAGGTAGCCGGCTCGACGATAACCGCCGCCGCTTTGATACCGCGTTGGGTAAGCGCACCCAGCGCCCGCGCCCACTTCTCATCTACATTTGGCGTAACCACGATAACCGTGCTGCCTCTGGCGAAGCGCACGCTCTCGGCGGCCAGCACTTCCTCGATCGGCGCACGCCCCTGGGCCTTGAGCGCGGCCATGCTGCGGAGGATGCGGAGCAATTGCCGCGAACCGCGATCCACGTTGATTATCTCGTGGTGCTGCCCCCAGGCGATCAAACCCACTGCCCGCTTATCGGCCAGCAGCCTCCCGGCCAGGCTGGCTGCCACCGCCACGCTGTATTCCTCGGTGCTAGGCGGCAGGTAGACCGGCTGGCCCAACGTGTCGCCAATGTAATCTTCGCTGGCGCGGGGGTTGGGCTTATCTTCTTCGTCGTTCGCTCTAGGGATGTGCGGCACGGCGGCGGGGTTGCCGAACTGCACCGCCATCTCCATATCCAGCACAATCCACAAATCGCTGGTGGGATCGAGTTCAAACTCCTTGACCATCAGCCGCTGCTGTCGCGCCGAGGCGGGCCAGTGGATGCGGTTGTAGGGGTCGCCCGCAATATACTCGCGGATGCCGACTGCGTTAGGGGTCAGGTTGAAGCTGCGCGAACGCACCTGCGACCCGCCGCTCAGTTCGGTAGAGGGCAGGCCGAATGCGGCAAGGTCGAGCAGCGGCGGATAGACTAGCACCTCGCGCACCTGGGGCTTGCGCCGCCAGAAGCGGAACAGGCCGAACGGGTCGCCCGTCACCATCACCACCGGACCGAGCTTGTAGACCCCGCGCTGGCGGCAAACGGTGCGTACCCGCCAGCTTTTGCGTTGCTTGCTAGTCAGGCTCATCACGCAACTGGTGCGATGGCCGGGCAGGTTGCTGCGGTCGCGCACCTCCACCCACAGCTTGGGGAAGACGCTCTTGTTGTTGAGGGTCAGCGTCTCCTCGAAGATCTGGCCGACTTGCAGGCTGTCCACCCGCGCCCCGCGTTCGATCTCCACCGCGCTGAGGTTCAGCCGCGCCCAGATCAGCGAACCGATGGTCACTGCTGCCAGCACATAACCCAGGTAATACAAGGTCTGCTGGCCGGTGGCAAGCGCCAGGAAGTAGAGGAACGCGGCCAGCGCAAGTAGGCGCATCCCGTTCATAACGAAGCTCGCACCTGCGCGGCAGTAACCGGCCTGACCCCTGGCGCGGGTACGCTGCGAAGCACCTCGGCCACGATACCAGCGGTGTCCACATTGCGGATGCGGGCGGCCGGGTTGACGATGATACGATGGGCAAGGGTGGGCGCGGCCAATGCCTTTACATCGTCGGGGATGACATAGTTGCGCCCGACCACAGAGGCGTAAGCCTGACAGGTGCGATAGAGCGCCAGCGACCCACGCGGGCTGGCCCCCAGGTAAACATCGGGATGCTTGCGAGTGGCCTCCACAATGCTGACGATGTATTCCTTGACCAGCCGATCAATGTATACTTCCTTGATCGCAGTTTGCATCTGGATTAGCTCGTCGCTGTTTACCACTTGCTCCAAATCGTTGAGCGGGTGATGCTGCTGCTGGCGGTCGAGGATCTCCACCTCGTCGGCGCGGGAGGGGTATCCCAGCGAGATACGCATCAGGAAGCGGTCGAGTTGCGCCTCGGGCAGGGGGAAGGTGCCTTCGTATTCGATGGGGTTCTGGGTTGCCAGCACGATGAAGGGCTGGGGCAGCGGGTAGGTTACGCCATCCACGCTGATCTGCTGCTCCTCCATCGCTTCAAGCAGCGCCGATTGGGCCTTTGGGGTGGCGCGGTTGATCTCGTCGGCCAGCACTATCTGGGCCATAACCGGGCCGGGGCGATACTCGAACTCGGTGGTCTTCTGGTTGAATACGCTCACGCCCGTGACATCGCTGGGCAGCAGGTCGGGGGTGAACTGGATGCGGTGGAAGGTGCAGCCCAGGCTACGGGCGATACTCTTCGCCAGCATCGTCTTACCCACCCCTGGCACATCCTCAATCAGCACGTGACCGCGACAGAGTAGCGCAACCAGCACGCTTTGCACCTCGTAATGCTTGCCGACGATAACCTTCTCCACGTTACGCATCAACCGTTCGCCGACCGTTTTCACATCTTCCATAATTTAGGATCTGTCCTCTCGGTTATGCTTCGTATCTTATATACACCAATTATACGCTGGGGGTTTGGCTAAGGTTCCGCCCCGACCCAAGAATTACAGATTATGGCCTAATTATAACATCTCTGCCACTGGCGTGCCAGAAATAGCCATAATGGGCTACGTCTACTAATCATTTTCTCATTCTGCCTCGGACACAGCAAAACACCTGACGGTTGCAACGCCAAGCTCAACAAGCGCAAGTATGCTTATGGCAGTGTTAAGGCGCAGAGGTTGGCACCGGTGTCGTGGGTATCGGCGTGCCGGATGTGCTGATGAACTGGCGGGTGGAGATGTCGAAGATGATAGTTGCCGCAGTGGGAGTATGCTGTGCATCATCTACGGCGAGCGTGAGCTGTGTGCCACTCGCTGATAGAATACCTACTAGTTCTGCATCTAGCGGCACATAATAAAACACAGCGTTGTCTGGTGAACCGACAATGATTTGGGCATCAGGCATATACGGCCCTTGACCTACCATAAGAGCAGCTTTGGTGTGTCCGGTGGGTGCTGATCCCTTGCCGCCTTCAGTGTAGACGGGCAAGCCTCCTGCGACGACACTAACGATCTCCCCGTTTGCTGTACCTCGCCAGCAATCTATGAATCCGAAGCCGGGGTGACCGCCGATACAAGACCGGAATATCCCCATTTCCCATGTAGGACTGGGACCGGGCGTGTCAGTTGCAGGTGGTCCTGAGCTATGAGTTGGAACGTGTGACAAGATAGCAGCAGTTCGCATTTGGTCGAGCCTTGTTTGGTACAGATTGTCTAGTGCTTGTTTGGTG
>JBBRMT010000138.1:0-12424 GCA_038230695.1 Chloroflexia bacterium | reverse complement strand
GAAGCTATCGCCACTTTCCATCCAGCGTTCGACCATGCTGGCGACTTCCTCACGGCTGCGTGGCCTAACATTGAGCAGGGTGCGAGTAACGTCCACATCGTTGCGCCAGCGCAAGTGGTCGTCTACATCGCTCATGGTAATTGCCCGCAGGCGCACTTTGTCGTTGCTAAAGGTGTACATTGTTTGAGTTTCCGGTTGAAAGTTGAAAGTTGAAAGTGGTTGATGTTGATATAGAGGTGGGTTCAGCCCTCACTCTTCAGCACTGGCCGCTTCGGCTTGCAGCTTCATCAGCGCATCTTCGGCAGCGGCTTGCTCGGCAAGTTGCTTGTTGCGGCCAATCCCGCTGCCCAGGGCTGCTTCCTGACCGGGCAAACGCACCTCGGCGGTAAATTGCTTGTCGCTATCCGGTCCACTGGTAGCGACGATGTGGTAAGCAGGGGTCAGTTTGTGGCTGGCCTGGACGATTTGTTGCAGTTGCCCCTTATAATTGGTTTGCCGCCCCACCGCTTCGTCTACTGCGCTGAGGCGGCTAGCCAGAAAGCGTCCCACCGGCGGTATCCCGCCATCCATAAGCATCGCGCCGATGAGCGCCTCGAAGGCGTTGGCTAGCACTCTTGCCTTGCCACGCCCGCCTGCGGCCTCCTCACCCTTGCTCATGAACAAGAACTCGCCCAGGTTGATCTGCTCCGCCCAGGCAGCCAGGTTCTCACGGCGAATCAGCGCCGAGCGCAACTCCGATAGCTCCCCTTCGCCAGCACGGGGATAGTTGGCAAACAGGTTGAGAGCGCTAAGGTAGCCCAGCACTGCATCGCCGAGGAACTCCAATCGCTCGTTGCTGCCCAGCGGATGCTCTGGGTACTCGTGCAAGTAGCTGCGATGCACCAGCGCCTGCTCAAGCAAAGCTGGGTTGCGGAATTGGTAGCCAATCGCTTCCTCCAAAGTGGTGAGTGATGAGTGCTGAGTGCTGAGTTGGGGATTGCTGGCTGAAGCCGTAAATTGCTGTTCACTCGCCATCAAGCAGCTCCAATTCATCATTCATCACTCATCACTCATCACTCCGCGCTAGCGGTCAGCGTCGTGCAACACCTCGTCGAGGGTGGTGCCAGCCTCTTGCGCCGCCAGATCGAGGACGGTCCAGTTGATGGTGAAGTAGTAGGTATAGTTGGGGGCTGGCTCGGTCAAGGGCGTGCCATCGCTGGCAACCTCGGCAGTCTTTGCGCTGCCCGGTTGCTCCTCACTGCGTACTGCGGCAATGTCGGTACGCACCAGATAGCGCACCAGCGCGTCACTGGTCGCGCTCTCCAATGGGTCGGCATCACTGAGCGCCAGTTCCCGCTGTGTACCGCGCAAGGGAGCGGCCCGCTTCAGCCCGACGGCGAACGGCCCGTACAGCCGTGCCATGTCATCATCCTCGCGCTCGGCGTTATCGGCACGGTTGTCGGCGATAATTGCGTTGCCCTCGTCGGCAGGCGCATTCAACTCAGCGAGCTTCTCCTCGATGGTCAGCAGCCGATTGCTGATCAGATAACGCTGCAACTTCTCGATCGCTCCTGCCATAACCCCTCCTGGATTGCTGATTTAAGATTGCAGATTTCATGTGGTTACAAAAAGTGAGATGTTGATGCGTGGCACGCACCCACCCCCAGCCCCTCCCGGTGGGAGGGGAGTTCATTGTTGGGCGCATTATAACCGATAACCCATCTCAGCGGCAATACGGCAGTTGGAGTAATGTCAGGTTATGAAACAGGACGTATTAACTATCCAAACCGATGCGCTAATCTGGTATAATTAGGATTATGACTGCGATTGCACTACCGATCTTCCGCGCTGAACCGCATAGCCCCAGCCTGGAGCGGTTGCTGGCTCAGGGTGTGGAGTCGCGCTTTGTTGACGTTGCTGGCATCGCCACCCACTATCTATGCGCTGGGCTGGAGCAGCCGGGGCCGCCGGTCGTGCTGGTGCATGGCATGGCGATGTCGTGCGAATACTGGGAACGCAACATCCCCGCGCTGGCCGCCCAGCATCCCGTCTATGCGCTCTCCTTTTGGGGTTACGGCTTCAGCGGCAGCAACCCGCGCCTGCGTCATAACCTCAGTAACTACGTTGCCTTCCTGCGCCGCTTCCTGCTCGAACTGGGGCTGCCGCGGGTCGCGCTGGTCGGTCATTCGATGGGCGGGCAGATTGTGGCCCGCTTCGCCACCGACTTTCCCGCCATGGTCGAGCGCCTGGTGCTGGCCGATGCGGCCGGGCTTAAGCGGCGCGAGTCCCTGGCCCGCATCGTCTTTGGCATCTTCCGCGACCACGATATGCGCGACGCGGAGTATCGCAGGCTGGTGCAGCGTGTCACCAGCCAATCGCGCAGCTTCCGCCGTGAACGTGATAGCGCAGTGATGGTGCTACGCGACCCGATTGACCGCCTGCTTGAGCGCATCACCGCGCCCACCCTGCTAATCTGGGGTGGCAACGACGGCTTCGTGCCGTTGCGCTACGGTCAGGCTATGGCCCAGGCCATGCCCAACGCTCGCCTCGAAGTTATCGCCGGAGCCAGCCATACCGCGATGTACCACCGCGCCGCTGAGTGGAATCGCATTGTGCTAGACTTCCTGGCTGATGCCGAAAGCCTTCTCCCTTGACGGGTGAAGGTTGGGTGATGGTGAATCCCGCCCAGCGATCATGCCTATCCTAAGCGACCAACTAACCGAACAGGAGCCACCCTCTTGCAGACAACCCTAGACGATCAAGCAATACCCAGCCAGGGCGAACCACGGTTCGCTCCTACCAATGAGTCGCCCGCCACTCAGCACTCAGCACTCAGCACTCAGCACTCAACCCTACAGCGTGAGACCGTTGTCATCCTCGACTATGGCAGCCAGTACACCCAGCTGATCGCCCGCCGCGTGCGTGAGCAACGGGTGTATTGCGAACTGGTGGAGAATGATACGCCCGCCGCGCAGGTGATGGCCCTGCACCCCAGCGCCTTTATCCTCTCCGGCGGCCCCAACAGCGTTTATGAGGCGGGCGCACCGCAGCTACCCGACTACGTGCTAGCTAGCGGTTTGCCGGTGCTGGGTATCTGCTACGGGCTGCAACTGCTGACCCTCGCCCTCGGCGGCACGGTCGAACCGCAGGCGCGACAGTATGGCCCAGCCACGATTGAAATTGAGCAGGCCGCGAATTGCCCGCTGTTCGTCGGAATGCCCCCCTCGACCAACGTGTGGATGAGCCACGGCGATAGCATCACCGCGCCGCCCCCTGGCTGGCAGGTGATCGCCCGCAGCGCAGGCAAGCCGACCGGCATTGCCAGCCCCGACGGCAAGTACGTCGCCATTCAGTTTCACCCCGAAGTGGCACACACGCCGCTGGGCAGTGATATCATTCGCAACTTCCTGTACAACATCGCCGGGCTGCACGCCACCTGGACCCCCGCCACCTTCATCGAGCAGGCAATCAGCCAGATACGGGACACGGTGGGCAGTAGCCGCGTTCTCTGCGCCCTTAGCGGCGGGGTGGATAGCGCGGTGGTTGCCGCGCTGGTTCATCAGGCGGTAGGCGACCAGCTTACCTGCGTGTTCGTGGATAACGGCCTGTTGCGCCTCGGCGAAGCGGAGCAGGTGGAGGAGACCTTCCAGAGGGCGTTGGGCCTGAACCTGATTACCGCCCACGCCACCGACCGCTTCCTTGCCCGTCTCGCGGGCGTGATTGACCCGGAGGAGAAGCGCAAGCGCATCGGCGCGGAGTTCATACGCGTGTTTGAGGAGACGCTGGCGGGCGCGGGCGATTTCGAGTTCCTGGCGCAAGGCACACTCTACCCCGATGTAATCGAGAGCGCCCACCCCGAACGCAAATCCGCCGCCCGCATCAAGACCCACCACAACGTGGGCGGCCTGCCCGCCGACATGAAGTTCAAGCTGGTCGAGCCGCTGCGTTATCTGTTCAAGGACGAAGTGCGGGCGGTTGGTGAGGCATTGGGCTTGCCCGCCGACCTGGTGCATCGCCAGCCCTTCCCCGGCCCCGGCCTGGCAGTGCGGGTGCTAGGCGAGGTCAACCGCCCTTCTTTGGACACCCTGCGCCTGGCCGACGCGATCGTGCGCGAGGAGGTACGGGCTAGCAGCATCGAAGCGGCGGTCTGGCAATATTTCGCCGTTCTGACCCCCCTGCAGAGCGTGGGAGTGATGGGCGACGGGCGCACCTATGCCAACATGGTCGCGGTGCGGGCAGTCTCCTCACAGGATGGCATGACCGCTGACTGGGCGCGGCTGCCCCACGACCTGCTGGCCCGCATCAGCAACCGCATCGTCAACGAAGTGGACGGGGTCAACCGCGTGGTCTACGACATCACCAGTAAGCCGCCCGCGACTATCGAGTGGGAGTGAGGAACATATAGATGAGTTGGTACCGCGATGAGGGTATAATTGACGTACTGGTGATTGGCGGCGGGGCGCGGGAACACGCGCTGGTCTGGAAGCTGCTGCTCAGTCCCAAAGTGGAGCGGGTCTACGTTGCGCCCGGCAATGGTGGCACTGCGCTGCTAGCCGTGCCGCTGCAATTCGACGCAAACAGCGCGGCCAAAGTCAACCTACTCGTCAACTGGGTGTTCCAACACGAGATTGCCTTCACCCTGGTTGGCCCCGAAGTGCCATTGGCCGAGGGTGTGGTTGATGTGTTCACCGCGATGCAGCAGCCCATCGTCGGCCCGACGCAAGCGGCGGCCCGCATCGAGAGCAGCAAGGATTGGGCCAAGCAGTTTATGCTGCGTCATAGTATCCCTACCGCAAATGCTACCACCTTCGACGAGTTCGAGCCACTGCGCCAGTATCTGCTAGCCGAGGACACCTCCTATCCCCTGGTACTCAAAGAGGATCGGTTGATGGCGGGCAAAGGGGTGACGATTGTCCACAGCCATGCCGAAGCAATCGTCTGGCTGGCGCGTATAGCAGGCACGACCATTGATCGGGTGGTGGCCGCTGATTTCGTGCCGAACCTGCCCGGCGCTGTTGCCGCAGCCACGCCCATGCCATCTGCGGCGGCGACTGCTGCTGCCTTTGGGATGCAGAAGAGTGAACAGGACGAAGATATATTGGCTGCCGCCATCGTCAAGGGCATGAGCGCGGAGCAAGTTGAAGCGATTATGCGCGGTGATGATGTAAGCCGCGAACAAATGCTTGGCCCACGTTCTGCGTCACCTGCCGCCCACGCACCTGCCACTGATGGTGAAGGTGCGTCTGCTGAGACCAATACTAATGAAGCGGGCGATGTAGCTAAGGAAGATGAGTTTGCCAACGACCCAACCTACCTTAAGATCAAGCACGAGCGCAACGAACTGTTCCGCCGCGACGGGCGCAAGGTGCTGATCGAAGAATATCTGGAAGGCCCGGAGGTGAGCGTGCTTGCCTTCAGCGACGGTAAGACGGTGAAGATGATGCCACCAGTGTGCGACTACAAGCGCATTGGCGATGGCGATAGCGGCCCAATGACCGGCGGGATGGGCGCGTACAGCCCCACCAGCTACGTCTCTGCTGACCAGCTTGCCTGGATCGAGGAACACATCATCGCGGCGGCGATAAACGGTATGGCCGATGAGGGCCACCCCTACAAAGGTATCCTCTATGCCGGGCTGATTATGACGGCAGATGGGCCGAAGGCGCTGGAGTTCAACTCGCGCTTCGGCGACCCCGAAACCCAGGTGCTGATGATGTTGCTGGAAACCGACCTGGTGGACATATGCCAGGCGATTATCGAGGAGCGGCTGGCCGAGCAAGAGGTGCGCTGGTCAAGTGATGCCTGCGTCGCCGTCATCCTCGCCGCCCCCGGCTACCCTGATGCGCCATCCACTGGCGCATTGATTCAGGGTTTGGACGACATCGAGCCAGGAGTGCGGGTGTTCCACGCTGGCACTCGCGGCGGCAAGGCGTTCAGCGATGTGATTGCCGAGATGGGCGGTGGTGAGCGGCCCAGCAAGAAGAAAAAGATAGACTGGCGCACCTTCCTGGGCCGCATTGATGTTCCAGAGTTCGTTACCCCCAACGACAACGCCGCCGTGAAGGCGTTGAACGATTCCGGGCAGGTGGAGATGCGTACTGCAGGCGGGCGGGTGCTGACCGTCGCCGCCACCGCCCCCACACTGGCCGAGGCGCGGGCAATTGCCTACCGCAACGCCGCCCTGATCAACTTCCCAGGCAAGCAGCTGCGAACCGACATTGCCATGCGCGAGATCCCGCTGGACATGGAAGCCACCGCCCCGGCCAGCGAAGATGCGGCGGCACAAGAGGTTGCCCCTGAAGAAGAAAGTGTAGGGGCGGGATTTATCCCGCCCAGCGCGAGTGACGAACCAGAGATGAATGAATTGACTACGGAACATGAAACCGACACCACCGACCCTGCCCCGGCGATAGGTGAGGCAATTGGCGCAGCGGCTGGTATAGAGCCTTCCATCGCATCTAACGAGGAGTTGCCTGCAACCGAAGAACAATCCGACCCTGACCAAGTTCTCAGTCCTCAGTCCTCAGCAATTGAGTTGGGTTATAGCGATGAGCAGCGGGCGGCGAAGTTGAAGGCATTGGAAGGGTAACGCGAGGATGAGGACTGGAGTTAAGAGTACAAAACCGGTGTTCTTTGCTATAATCATCATGTTTACCCTGATGGGCTGCGACGCTTCGCTTTTCCCTCAACAAGCGCAAGGCAACAAAATGGTTATGCAAAATTCATTTCAACCCTATCCACCGCCAGACTACAAGCAAACTATTGATGGCTATACCCTTAGAGCAGAAGGATCCTACTTCGAAGATAATCAAATCAAAGTTTATCTTACCTTCAGCGGATACAAAGGGAATAAACCAGCTCTAGCCTACGGTGCAACTGTGGGTGATGAGCAGCAAACCTCATACCCTTATCTGAGCGGTGCTGGCAATAATCGAGTTGCTGGGTTGGATATTATAGAGCTTTCTTTTGATGGCTCTAACCTTCCATACACCACAACAGCACCTTACCTAGCCATCGCCGTAGACGTATATGAAATTGAGGCGGCGCGTAAAATAGATGCATCTGGTAATCAAATACTGGCGCGGGTCATAGGAACCCCGCTTATGCCTGCCAATAAAGTGGCAGCCACAAAGCTGGTAGGTACGTTTGATCTAGAGCTAGAGAAGCTAATACTTGAGCCATTGCGTAGTGCAATAATTGCACAGACTGCTTCAAGCAATGGAATCACCGTAACGCTGGAGCGAACACTCGTGACTCCCACTACAGTGATTGTATATCTAAGTGTTGTTGGCACACCGTTCAATCCTAATGTAGGTTTCAGCCCTAATCTCGTTGTTCTTAACGCAGGGAACAAGGGTCCATTCGGTACGAACGATCCCAACGATGTCTTCGTTCCAGAAAGTGGTGGGAGTGGTATAGGCGGTACATTGTCGCGTATCTACTTTACAGATCTTTATAGCACAGGTACGAACTGGAAGCTAAATATTGATAGCTTTATGGTTGATGAATGGACCGTTGAGTCTGGCGTAGCCTCACACGTAAATCGGACTTATTCTATAAGCGGTCCGTGGAACTTCCAGTTCAGTGTTCCATCTACAAAACAGCGATAAGATAATGCCAAGCTGAGACGGTAAAGCACGCAAACTCGGATGCGAAGCGGCAGGTGACGAATAATCGCCCCTGCCGCTCTGTTTGCTTACACTTCAGTGTGGTTAGATTGTGCCGCCTGCCTGGGCGCTGCGTGGCAGTACCACGCGCTTGCGGGTGATGCGGTTAATTCGCCTTGCCATTTGGTTCACTCTCCTCTTTGCCTGACAATCTGCCAGGTCCGATGCGCCTTAGCTTTAGCGGCGCGTTGTTTGCTTATCATTACAAAGCTATTGTAACGGCAAATGATTAACTTCATGTGAAATCAGGTTAAGAGTTTGGTGAACAGTTGTTGCCATGCTCACTGGCAACAAAATGCGCCCTTACCGTGAAGGTAAAGGCGCATGGTGCAACCTGATTTACAGGAAAATCTCAAATGTGTTGGAAGCCTCATACTTACTCAGCACTCAGAGATGCGCTAGCGCATCTGCTTGTACAGCAGCAGCCCGGCGATAGTCTTTACATCCTCAATCTCGCCGTTTAGGATTAGCTCGATCGCTTCATCGAGGGTCATCGGCACCAGTTCGATGTTCTCGTCATCCTCGGCGGTGAGCGTGCCTTTACTCAGGCTGGAAGCAAGATAGAGGTCCATATACTCATCGGAGTAGCCGGGGGCAAGATAGAAGCCGCCCAACCGATCAATGCGGGCGGGGCGATAACCAGTCTCCTCTTCCACCTCGCGGGCGGCGCAGACTTCGGCGCTCTCATCCGCCTCGCGGGTGCCAGCCGGTATCTCGTATAGCCAGCGGCCCGTCGCACTCCGCCACTGGCGCAGCAGCAGCACGTTGCCCGCGCCGTCCGTCACCACCATGCCCACCGAGCCGGGGTGCAGCACGATCTCGCGGGTGGTCTCCCGCCCGCTGCGTTCGCGCACCTTGCGAACCTCCAGCTTGAGCCGCCGCCCTGCAAACTTCTGCTCGGTATCCAGCACCTCTTCTGGCGACTGATAATCCTCTGGCTGTGGCATAGCTATACCCCCTTATGGATACGGCGCACTTATTGTGCGCCGCTACAAACAAAACCTGGAACTCAAAACTCAAAACTCAAAACTCAACACTACACGCCTTCACCCTGCATCAGCCGCAGGCACAACTCGCTGGCGCGGATCATGTCGCTAATCTTGACGTACTCGTGGGTAGTGTGAATATCGTAATCGCCGGGGCTGACATCCACCGCCAGCAGGCCGTGGGTGCGGAAGATGTTGACATCGCTGGCCCCGCCGCTGCGCTCGTAGATTGGTTCAGTACCCATGCTCCGCATCACCTTTGCCACTCGCGCCACTGTGGGGTCGCTCTCGTCCAGCTTATAACCGCCGAACTCGCGGGTAATGGTAATGTCGGCGTGGATGCCACGCTTGTCGCAGGCGGCCCGTACCGCCTCGCGCATCTTCTCGCTCTGCGCTTCCAGCTTGGTTTCTACCAGGCTGCGGGCTTCGCCCTTAAGCACGCACAAATCAGGGATGATGTTGGTAGCCGTTCCCCCGCTGAGGATGATAATATTGGCGGTGGTCTCCTCGTCAATACGGCCCAGCGGCATATTCATAATCGCGTCAGCGGCGGCAATCACCGCGCTGATGCCCTGCTCAGGAGCAACCCCGGCATGGGAGGCAACCCCATGTATGGTTGCATCGAAGGTGTTGAAGAACGGTGCGGCCACCGCCATCGAGCCAAACGGCCCGTGCGAATCCATAGTCAGCACCGTCTTGGACTGCACCTTGCTATAATCCAGGGCAAGAGCGCCGCCCAGGTGGGTCTCCTCCTGCACGGTGAAGACAACCTCCAGCGGCAGGTGGTCGCCCGCCACCGCATGGGTCACTGCCTCCAAAATCGCCGCTACTCCGGCCCGATCGTCGCCGCCCAGGATAGTCGTGCCATCCGAGCGGATGATGTCGCCGTCCACCTGCGGCTTGATGCCGAGGCAGGGTGGCACGCTGTCCATATGCGCGTTGAACATCAGCGCGTCGCCGCTTGCCAGGCTGCCCTTGCCCGCGATGCGGGCGACTACACTGCCCGCCGTGTCGGTAGCCGCATCGAAGCCTAGCTTGCTGAGGCGGGCAATGGCATAGTTGGCAACCCCACCCTCCTGCCCGCTGGGGCTATCAATCGTGACTAGCGAAACGAAGGTGTTAACCAGATTATCCTGATTTACCATCATTGATGCGGCGCTCCCTATGAGAAATGTTGAATTGTGAATTATGAATGTTGAATTACGGTTTGCCTTGGAGATAGACCGGGTTGGCATTGATGAGTGAAGATGCCTGCTTAACCTGGATAAATGCGGGATGCCGAATGCTGTCACCCAATTCAACATTCAACATTCATAATTTAACATTCCCGCAGGGAGGCGACGGGGGGAATCGAACCGCCCGGATGAAGGCTTTGCGAGCCTTCTGCCTTACCACTTGGCTACGTCGCCATGCTGTTAATGATGAATGGTAAATGTTGAATGGTGAATGAGGGCTGATGTAGGGTGGCAAGTTGTAACTCATTTAGCATTTACCATTCCGCGAAAGCGGTTGGGAGGCGACGAGCGGATTCGAACCGCTGATCGGGGTTTTGCAGACCCCTGCCTTACCACTTGGCTACGTCGCCGCAATGTGTGTATAATAACATAAGCAAAGAGATGATGTCAAGATTGAACTGACCGCCGCTAGACGTGCGAAAGGAACTACTTGTTTGAACACAGTTGAAACACCGCCAAGCGAGCGTCGTAAGCGACGCAACGGCAGCCATCCGCATCCGCTAGAGCCGGATGAACCGCATCACACCGTACAGGAATGGCAGCCTGGGCCGCCCGCCAGCGGGTTTGGTTTGCTACCGGCCTTGTTCAAGGCAATGCGCCCCCGCCAGTGGTTGAAGAACGGGTTGCTATTTGTTGCGCCAGTGGCCGCGCTGCATTTCTCCAACATCGAGCAGATGGGCCGCGTCACCGTCGCCTTTGTAGTTTTCTGCCTGGTGAGTAGCGCCATCTACCTGATTAATGACCTGGTGGACATCGAGGCCGACCGTCATCATATCAAGAAGCGCAACCGCCCGCTCGCCAGCGGCAGGCTGCCAGTGGTGATCGCGCAGGTGGTAGCGGTGGTGCTGCTGGCGGTGCTAATCCCGATTGCCCTGTTCCTCGGTGTCACCTATACCTTCGGCCTGCTGGTGATTGCTTACGTTGCCAACTCGCTGCTCTACGACTACTTCTTCAAGCATATCGTGCTGGTGGATCTGTTCTCGCTATCGGCGGGCTTTGTGCTGCGAGTAATGGCGGGTGCGGTGGTGATTGGGGTGAGCATCTCGCCCTGGCTATATCTTGTCACCCTGCTGGGGGCGTTGTTCATCGCGGTAAACAAGCGGCGACATGAACTGCTGCTGCTGGAAAACAGCGCCAGCAAGCATCGTCCTATCCTCGACGAATATTCGCCGGAGTTGCTCGACCAGCTAACCTCGGCGCTTACCGCCGGGTTGATCATCGCTTATTCGCTGTACACCTGGCAAGGCGAGACGGTTTCGCGCAAGAACAACCTGATGATGGCGACGATTCCGTTCGCTATCTTCGCCATCTTCCGCTATCTTTACCTTATCTTCCAGAAGGACGAGGGTGGCGCACCAGAGGAATTGCTGACCCGCGACAAGTGGCTGATCGGCTGCGTGCTGCTATGGGGGTTGACCGCAGTAATCATCCTCTACTTCTTCGCCAATACGGTGATAAATCTGTAGCGGGGGCATGAGGCACGAGTCATAAGGCATGAGTGGTTGGATAACCGCTCATGCCTCATCTATTTGTGGCGCTGTAGGGGCGCAGATTTATCGCGCTCTGGCTGGGGTTGCAACCAGTGAACTTTACCCATCTGCAACCCTTGTCCCACTCTATTCGTTATATGGGCAAAAAGGAGGTGGCAATGGCGACTCGACGGCAAATCATGCTTATGGCGCTGCTAATGCTGGCGCTGGCAGGCTGCGACGTGCAACAAAACGTATTGCTGCCTTCGGCCACCGCAACCCCCAACCCCAACGCCATTTGGTCGGTGCTGCCACTCGACCGTGATCGCCTGAACGGAGCGATGGGCATTGCCATGACCAGCGTGGATAGCGCCTGGGTGGTGGGTTCACAACCTTCGCTCAATGCAACGGGAAGTTGGGCTAAACACTTGCAATTGGTCAATGGGCATTGGTAGATCGGCGACACCCAGAACTTCAGCGAGGGTATGCAAGCGATTGCCGCTACTGGTGAGGATAACATCTGGGCAGTAGGCAGTGAACTAGCGCACAAGGATGCGACTGGCTGGCATGAAATGCCACTGCCTGTGCCATCATCATACCTAAGCACGGCGCAGCTATCTGCCACTGGACAGGAGGGTTGGGCGGGTGGCGGAACCATCCTGCGAACCGGCGGAAACATCTGTTGTCCGACTATCCCGTTCCTGCTCCATTACCAGAATGGAACATGGCAGCAGGTGAAGGTAGATGGTCACGGTGCGATCACCAGCGTCAGCGTCAAGGACGACGAGGGTTGGGCGGTGATTGAGCAAACCACCGACGACGTAACCGGTGAGGAAAACCCACCCGCGCTATTGCACTACCATCAGGGTCAATGGCAGCCACTGGCGAACACTGATTGCCCCGCCGGTATCCTATGTCATGCCATGCCCCACAGTGTCTACACCGTCGGCGCGGATGAGGCTTGGTTGGCGGGCGATTTTGGGTCCGACCTGATAGCACATAGGCCGCACTTTCTGCTAGCGCACTACAAAGATGGGCAGTGGCAGGATGTTTCACCCACCACCCTAATTGGCAGCCTGCCAGGGGGG
>JBBRMT010000137.1:0-12454 GCA_038230695.1 Chloroflexia bacterium | reverse complement strand
GGAGCGGAAGCAGGATAAGTTTGTAGCGCGGATGCAGCAATTTGTACTATGTGCTATAACAACGCTAATTCACATCATGTTTGGAGATTTCAGTTAACGCCTTATCTTTGAACACGACAGTACTGTTCAAGTAGAGGGGTACATCGTAGTGTGGCATCGAGCAGTGTTAGTAAGCAAAAGTAGGACGCTGAGTTGCACGTCCTACTTTAACTCCCACTTTTGTTCAGAGAAGGTCAACCGATCTCAAGCAATCAGGGACGGTTGATGATGCCCTCGTAGACGATCTGGGCCATCTGGTCGCGGCGAATGTTGTTGCTGGGTAGGTAGATCAACCGCCTGGCTGTCGCCGAGAAGAGAGGCATAGGCAACCCGCCCGCTAGTTACGCCAGTGAGAGTACAGTGGTATGCTCCTGTGCTAGCGAGGTTGAGGTAGATTGAGAATGCGCCGTTGCTATCAGCAGTAGTGCTGCTGGTAGCACAATCAGAGAGGGCAACCGTTTCATGTGACTTGAAGCCTTCACCGTTAACTGTGATGTAAACTCCACTGCCACTGGCCGAAACCGCCCGATCATCGAAGGCGCGGGCGATGTTGTAGTCACCAGAACCTGCATCAGCACGCTGCTCGACGCTCTGCCCACCGCGGCTGGCGGTTACGCCAGGGATATAGCTGCTGTAGACGTTCGCGGTGGCGGTGGTAGTGGGCGCAGTGATACTGGCCAAGTAGGTGCCATTGGCATCGCTGCCCACGCTGTCAATATCCGTGGCGCCGCGACTGATTGAGACCACTGTCTGGGTCATATAGCGCGTACCCATCATCTCGATGGTTTAGCCAGGGCCGACGGAATGGGGAGCAACTGCCACGCCCACGGTCTGGCGGGCGTTGTTCCGGATCAGGAAGTTGCCACCCGACTCCTTGCCGCTGGTCAGGCCAATGGCGGTGACATAGACGTAGCCTTCGGTGGAGCTGGAGTTGATAAGCACGCCCAGGAAGCCGCTTGAGTCGGCGGTATAGTTGGTCGCGGCGGCCCCATTGACCGAAAAGGCGACCGTCTCGCTCATGGTGAAGCCAGAACTGAGCGAGGCAACCCCGTAGCTGGTGGTGGTGCTGACCACCTGGGGGTCTACACTCATGAAGGCATTGGATGTGCCGAGTGCGTTGCCATCATGAGGCGGCCCTGGGTTGAAGGGCTTGTCGAGCGGCAGGGCGCTAACTCCATGTGCAGCCATATCATAGTCATAGCTGTTAAGGTGGGCTTGCTTGAGGTGGGGCTTGTCGGCGGCTTCCGCATCACTCATGACGCTGGGGTGAGCCAGTAGCGTCGGAATGTCCGGCTGGGCCGCTTGTGCTGCATTTTGAGCGGATGCAGGCTGAGGCGTAGCCTGCGCGACCTTGAACGCAAAGCTAATCGAGGCAAGTGTAATCATGCCGATCAGGCCAAACGCCAACCAGCGAGGGAGTATACGAGAGATCACGACATCTTCCTTTTCTCCCCGCGCCACCTGCCAGTAATACGTGGACGATAAATTAAGTTTTCTGTTGGGGAAGGAACAAAGAGGGAACATTCCTCTGCTGCGTGGTGCAGCATACCATGCTGCTACCATGCTGCCAATGCTGTACAAGCCAAAGATGAGGCTGATCTAGAGACAAAAACGTGATTTTGGTAAGGTTGCGGTAAGGTTGCGGTAAGGTTGTGGTAAGGTGCTGGCCGCTGGTCGAATGCCCGCCCCTGGCCGCAAATCTTGAGCTGCCGCTATGTCCCGCGTGTCAGGGTGAGGGCTGGGCAGGGGAGGGCTGGTGCTACTGCCCGGTGGGGACACAGCTGGCCGCCGAGGATCGGGCCTGGCGCATCCAGTTCACCTGGCAGCAGGCGGCTATCCCCGCCGAACTGACAAGCCACCGCATCGAGAGCTGGCCGGGGGCTGCTACAGTGCGAGACTACCTGCTGAACTGGGTAGGGTGGTGGCAGGGTAAGCATGGCCCGTCGCTGGCGCTGACTGGCAAGGCGAGAAGCGGCAAGACTGGGCTGGTGCTGGGGTTGGCGTACCGGCTAATCGAGAAGATGGTGAGCGAAGCGGTGCCGCGCTTCACGATGAGGTTCGTCACCGCATATGACCTGATGGCGGCGCTCACCACAAGGGGGCGTGAGGAGCGGTTCAAGAGTTACCTGGACTGTGACCTGCTAATCCTCGACGACCTGGGTAGAGAACCCGCCTGGGACAGCAACGTAGCAAATCTTACCAGAGTGGTAATGCACCGCTACAATCATCAGTTGCCACTGATGGCGACCTCCAACCTCAGCATCGGCGAAATCGAGGCCAGGCTGGGCAGAGACGGCGATGCGGTGACGGGCAGGCTGCGGGAGATGGCGGTCGGCTTCATGGTCGAGGGCTTCGGCGAATGATGCGGCGCTGCTGCCAAAAGGTGGGGCTCCGGCTGCAGGGCAGGGGTAAGGTTGTTGTTGTTGACCGAGCGAATACGACGCGATCTGGTTAAGAGTTCCAACCACAACAACAACAACCTTCCGCTCCTGAGACGGAGCCGTGGATAGCAGGCGGCGAATGGCGAGAGAGTATATGTCCCTACCAATTTGGTTAGGAGTGTGAGGAGACAGACGTGAGTGAGCAGCGAATAAGGCCAACCGGGGTATTGCCGCCGGTGCAGGTTGGAACTGATTCACACCGGGCAGGGGCGGCTGTACACTGCTACACCAGAGCAGGTGGCGACTGCGCCCAGATTCACCCTGATTGGGCCGCGAGTACTGGTGACCCACTGCCCGCGCTGCCTTTACTCCAGTGTGTGGGCGGGGCGGGATGCGGCAGCAGCGGATGTTGCCAGGGCCGAGGGGATGGCCGCTGCCGAGAACGCCAGGCTTTGAGCAAGCCCTCATCTATGGTACAATAGGGTAAACCACTGGAAAGGCGCAAGATACGTATGTTTGACCTGAAGACTTTTCGTCAGCGGGTGCAGACGCTTTATCATGCCGCCGACCCATTCGCGGACGGTCACCGCCCCACTCAGGATGACCTTGCCCATGTGATCGGCCTGAGCCGTACTGAATTGAGCAGGCGGCTGAGTGGGCGCGGCGATGTGGCCTTGACCGGCGATAACGCCCGCGCCATTGTTCGTCAGTTGGCCGCATGGGGCGCACTGCAGAGCCAGGCCGAGGCGCTGGAGTTGCTTGACCTGCTTGCCTGCCCGCCATTCACCGCTAGCGAATGGCAGTCACCGCCCCTCGACCGACTCTCCCCGCTTGGCCCTCTTGCCCAGGTGCCTCTTGGGCAACACTCCCACAATCTGCCTGCGCCGCTCTCCAGTTTCATTGGCCGCCAGCTTGAGCTGGCCGAGTGCCGCCGAATGGCGCTAACTAGCCGCCTAATGACAATTACCGGGGTAGGTGGGGTGGGCAAGACGCGCTTTGCCATCGAGCTGGCGAGGAGCCTGCTCGATCAGTACACCAATGGAGTCTGGCTGGTCAAACTGGCCCCCTTGACTAACCCCGACCTGCTCAGTGGGGCGGTTGCAGCGGCGCTTGGCGTGCGTGAGGAAGCGGGCCGCACCATCACCCACACCCTGGGCGATTACCTGCGCTCCCGTAATCTGCTCCTCATCCTCGACAACTGCGAACACCGGCTCGATGTGGTGGCCGAACTCGCCGAAGGGCTGCTCACTGACTGCCCCAACCTCAGCATCATTGCCACCAGTCGTGAAGCCCTCGCTTTGCCTGGCGAAAGTAGATTGCGGCTGCCGCCCCTAACCACCCCCGACCCACAGCAGCCGCTATCAATCGCGCAGCTACCTGAGTACGAGGCGGTGCTACTCTTCATCGCCCGCGCTAGAGCGGTGCGCTCCGGCTTCAGGCTGACCAACCAGAACGCACAAGCGGTGGCGCAGATCTGCGCTAGGCTGGACGGCATCCCTCTGGCGATCGAACTGGCCGCCGCCCAGACCGAGGGGATTTCCGTGGAGAAGCTCGCCCAGCGGCTGGACGACCGGCTGACCATCCTGATGAGTGGGCAGAAGTTGACCACACCCCACCAGCAGACGCTGCGGGCCTCGATTGAGTGGAGCTACGAGCTACTTACTGCGGCACAGCAGGCGCTCTTGCGGCGGCTTTCGGTGTTCGCGGGCGGTTGGAGCCTAGAATCCGCCGAAGCGATCTGCGCCGACTCTACCGCTAACCAGCCTGCCCTCATACTACCTTCTACCTTCTACCCTCTACCATCTACGGACGTGCTGCCCGGTCTTATCCAATTGGTCAACAAATCGCTGGTGGTTGCCTCTGCGGATGAGCCGATGCGCTACTCGCTGCTGGAGACCATCCGCCAGTTCGCCGCCGAGAAGCTGCGGGCCAGCGGCGAGGATGAAGAAGTGGGCAGGCTACACGCCGCGCTTTATCTCACTCTGGCCGAGGCTGCCGAGCGAGAGTTGAGCGGCGCAAAGCAGGCGGAATGGTTGGGCCGCCTGGAGGTAGAACACGACAATCTGCGTGCGGTACTGACCTGGACCCTGGCGCATAATGTCGAGAGCGCGGCCCGCTTGGCGAACGCAATCTGGCGGTTCTGGTATATGCGCGGATACCTCAGCGAGGGGCGAGGGTGGCTTGCAGCCACCCTGGGAAAGAGCAGCCTTGCCCTCAGTTCAGTACGGGCGAAATTGCTTAACGCGGCGGGATGGCTGGCCGAGGTGCAGGGCGACTATCCCGCCGCGCAACCGTTGCTCGACCAGAGTTTGGAGATGGCGAAGGAGGTAGGCGATGAGGAAACCGAGGCCAAAGCCCTAAACAATCTCGGCGTACTCGCTTGGAATCTGGCCGATTACGCCACTGCCGAGCGGTTGCTCGAGCAGAGTCTGGAGCTGCGCCAGGTGCGGAACGATTGGTGGGGGGCGAGTCTGTCGCTCAACAACCTGGGGATTATTGCGGCGGAGCAGGGCGATTATGCTGCGGCCCGGATGATGCACGAGCAGGGCCTTGCCATCCAGCGACAGTTGGACGACAAATATGGGGTCGCCGCCTCGCTTAACAACCTTGGTGCGGTGGCGCTGTATCAGGGCGACTATTCTGCCTCCCAGGTTTACTTTGAAGAGTGCCTCAGCCTTTCACGTGAGCAAGGCGATGATGACGGTATCGCCCTAGCATTGCTCAACCTGGCGAACACGGCCTACAATCAGGGAAACTACCCCCACGCCAATGCGCTGTTTAGCGAGTGCCTACCGCTTATGCGTCAGTTGGGCGACCAGACCGGCATCGTCCAGGCGCTCACCGGCATGGCTAATGTAACCTATAAGCAGGCCAATTTGATGCACGCTGCGGCGCTGCACAAGGAGGGTCTGCTTATCGCCCAGGAGTTGGATTACAAGCGGGGAGCCGCGTTTGCCCTCGAGGGACTGGCAAGCGTCGCCACCGCCCAGGAGCAGCCCGATCGTGGTGCGCGGCTGTTTGGCGCGGCTGCAACCCTGCGCGAGGCGATCAATGCTCCCCTCCACCCCGCTGACCGTGGCGAACACGAGCGCGGGGTCATGCTGCTGCGCGAACGTCTCGGCGCGGCCACATTTAACCACGCCTGGGCCGCAGGCCAGGCGCTGGAGCTTGCCGCCGCCATCGAGTACGCTCTCAGCGACAGGGTTACAGACCTTCCAAATGCAGAAACACAAGCTGGTGCCAGTCAATCCCTGGTCAAGCGGAGATAAGCCATGCTGGTGATAGAGATACCAATACGATGCCAGGATTAGGAGGACGGCAATGGACGGGCTATCCAAGATGGAAAAAGAGATAATCCGCTACGTTGGTAGTGGCATTGTGACGGCAGAAAGACTATCGTGGGAAGTCGTCGCGCCCTGGGAGAGTATCGAATACTGTATAAAGAAGTTGATTGCTGCCGGACTTCTGCAGCAAAATATCCCCTTCATTTATTCATACTCACTAACTGCTGAAGGTGAAAAGATTATGGCAGTGATTGAGGATGGACAAGACTAATGCCCACTACCTCGCCAGCTTCGGTTTGGGGGCGAAAATGCTAGTGTCCAAACCGCACTAGCCGCACAACATTCCGCACAATACTCCGCACAATACTCCGCACAATATCTCTTTCCTTCCTGCCCTATCCCTCGGATAATGGTAGTTGTGAGTCATGCCCTAAAAAGAAAGGAACTGAAACCATGAAAACCCGAAAGACGATACCTACCCTGCTGTTCGCCGTTCTCCTCAGCGTCACCATGCTGGGCTGCGACAGCGGGGGCAGCACAGGCAGCGGTGCTAGCGGCGCGGTCAGCCAACCGACCACTGTAACCGCCAGTAATCCACCATCCAGCGGCAATAACAACGCCGCCAAGCCCACTAGTCCCAGTGCGGGCAACTCAGGCGATGTCAAGCTCACGTTGGTCAAGTCCGTCCCGGTGCAAGTAAACAACCCAGCTGCCAGTTACACCGATTACATCGGCATTGTCAGGAACGATAGCAGCTTTATCGTGACCGGCATTCAGATGCAGCTAGTTGATGCCAGCGGCGCGGTGTCGAGCGATGTTACCAACGAGAGCGCATTGGTCCAGATCTACGGGCTGCAACCTGGACAGAGCGCGGGCTTCAATATGATGTCTATGGGAACGCTGAATAAGAACCCTCAGTTCAAACTCAGCGGCCAACCCGCTGGCGATGCCACCCGTTTTATCGCCAAAATCACCATCGTGAGCCAGCAGGCAAGCACATCGCCATCCGGCCAGCGTACCATTGATGGCACAGTCAGGAACGATGGTGTCCAGCCCTGCCATGCCTGGGGCATTAACTACATCGCTTACGATGCCAGTGGCAACGTGGTGGATACCGGGGTAGGCGGCGCAACTGAATCAGATGCTAAGTTCGACGCTCAGGATACGCAGCCGTTCCGCGTTACCTTGAGCGCCCTCGCCGCCAAGGCGACCCGCTTCGACCTGTTCGCCAGTGGCATTGACGATAAGTAATATCAGATATGTGAAAGAAAAGGAACCAGAATCGTGAATACCCGAAAGAAGCTACCCACCCTACTGTTCGCCATGCTCATCAGCGTCGTCCTGTTCGGCTGCGATAGCGGCGGCAACGCTGGTAGCGCCAGCAGCGGCACGGCCAGCCAACCGACTACTGCCCACGTCGGCAACCCGCCACCCAGCGGCATTAGCAGCGCCAGCCCCACCGCAAGCAGCGCCAGCAGCAGCGGCGATGTCAAGCTCACCGTAGTTAGCTATGTCGCCACCAACATCAATCCCGGCACCAGCACCGAATACCTCGGCATCATCAAGAACGATGGCAACGTTGCCACCGTTCAACCGATGTTGCAAGTGGTGGACGATAGCGGCCATACCCAGGATGTGCCAAACACAAACGGTCTGGAGAATGCGATCCTGCCGCCCGGCCAGAGCGCCGGTTTCAATATGATTTATCAGGGCGCGGACCTAAAGCATCCCCAGTTCAAGGCCAGCGGCTTTGCGATCCCCGCAGATACTGCCCAGCCCGCCAAACTCAGCATCGCCAGCAGCCAGCTTGCCACCTCGGACAGTGGGGCGCAGGCGGTGACCGGCGAGGTAAAGAACGATAGCGACCACGCTGCCACCTACTGGATGGTAAACGTCATCTTCTACGACAGCAGCGGCAAGATTGTGGACGTGAACAATGCCAGCAACTTTAACGCGGGAGCGGGGGGCGGGGCGCTCAAGCTCGCCGCGCATAGCGCCTCGAAGTTCCACATAGACGTGACTGATGCCTTCGCTGCTACCAGCAGCGCCTCCGGGGTCAAAGCCACTAAATACGACCTGTTTGTCTCCGGTTACCAGGATCCGTGAGGCCAGAACGAACAGATGGTTGTCACGTCCCACCCCCAGCCCCTCCCGGCGGAAGGGGAGACCATCAGTAAGGGCGGGCCACCGCCCGCCCTGCTGAATATGCGCTAAAGCTGACAACATACAGCATTATTCCCCAAAGCAGTTAGAAAGGCAAACCCAAGTGAACACGCACCTCGTATCCCGCTGGCTAGCAGGTGCAATCACCGCCATGCTAGTTCTCAGCGTCATCTCGACCCTGGGTGCGGCACAGGCCGCTCCCACCAGACAAGCAGCGCCCGCGACTTCCAGCAGGTCAGCGCAGCAACATACGGCGCAGCCCGCATCAGCGCGTAAGCCAGGCAGTGTTCCTGCCCCCAGCGCGGTGAACTTCGCCAATGCCGTTAACTACGCAGTTGGCACATCCCCGCAATCAATAGTCGTAGCTGACCTCGACCACGATGGTAATCCCGACTTTGTTACCGCGAACAGCGGTAGCAACAACGTATCGGTGCGGCATGGAGTTGGTGGCGGTCTATTTGGCACAGAGAGTACTTACTCAGTTGGCGCGAACCCCAACTCAGTGGCGCTGGGCGATTTCGACCAGGATGGCAACGCCGACCTGGCAACCGCGAACCGCAACGATAGCAACGTATCGGTACGGTTCGGTGATGGCAGCGGCGGCTTTGGCGCGGAAGGCCGCTATCCGATCGGTGCCAACCCATTCGCTGTAGCAGTAGGCGACTTCAATGGCAACGATGACATTGTGACTGCGAACTTCTATAGCAATAGCATCACCGTGCTACTCAGTGATGGAGGTGGTAGCTTTGCTGCGCCAGTCAGCTATTCTGCAGGTGGCAACCCATCGGCATTGGCTGTAGGTTACTTCAATAATGATAGCAATGCCGACCTCGTGGTTGCAAACTCAGGTGCCACTTCGGTATCAGTGCTGCTCGGTGACGGCAGCGGCGGCTTGGGCCCCAATAATGAATTCGTTGTGGGGAACTCTCCCGATGCGGTTGCAACGGGCGACTTCAATGGTGATGGTCATACCGATATCGTGGCTGCGAATTACAACGACGGTACAGTATCGGTGCTACTTGGCAACGGAAGTGGCGGCTTCGGCGCGGCGAACACTTTCACGGTGGGCAGCCATCCCCAGTCAGTAGCGGTGGGTGACTTCGATGGCGACGGCAAGCTCGACCTGGCGACCGCGAACTACGGTGACAATACCGTATCGGTGCTGCTCGGTGATGGCACCGGCTCCTTCGGCGTGGCAAACAGCTTCGCAGTAGGCGCTTTGCCTATCTCAGTGGTCGTGGGCGACTTCAACAGTGATGGCAAACCCGACCTGGCAACTGCGAACTACGGTAGTGGTAACGTATCGGTGCTGCTCAACACTAGCACATCACTAGCCACTCCCACCGTCACTCCTACAGCCAGCAACACGCCGACCACTCAACCAACCAGCACAATCACGCCGAGCAACACTCCAACTCCTCAACCAACCAGCACAACCGCGCCAAGCAACACCCCCGGCGGGCCGACCAACACCCTCGCGCCGAGCAACACGCCCGCGCCACCAACTAGCACCCCGCTGCCAACCCAGACCCCTGGTGGCCCCACTGCTACACTCCAGCCGACCAACACGCCCGCGCCAACCAACACCCCCGGCGGCCCGACCCCGACCGACTGCCCCAACCCGTTCGTAGACACGGCTGGCGACATCTTCTACCCGGCCATTCACTACCTGCACTGCCGCAGCGTGGTCAATGGCACCGACGCGACCCACTTCAACCCGCACGGCACATCTACCCGTGGGCAGTTCGCCAAGGTGGTGGTACTCGGCTTCGGCCTGCACCTGTATACCCCGGCGGGAACACAGGACTTCACCGATGTGCCACCGAGCTACTTCGCGTATGTCTTCATCGAGACCGGCTTCCACAACATGGTACTGAGCGGCTTCGATGCAGGCACCTGTGCCTCGGCGAGGGCAGTCTACCCTTGCTACCTGCCCAATCGGCCGATTACTCGCGGGCAGCTAACCAAGCTGGTAGTCAACGCCGCACATTACCCGCTATTCACCCCGACGGGTGGCACGTCGACGTTCAGCGATGTGCCAGCCTCCAATGTCTTCTTCGTCAGCATCGAGACGGCGCACCAGAAGGGGGTCATCAACGGGTATCCTGGGGGTATCTTCCTGCCCAACCAGAACATCCAGCGCGACCAGATGTGCCAGATTGTCTACAAAGGTGTGACCACTCCATAGCGCTTAATGAAGATTGTGCCATAGCAAGCCCTGCTGCTAAATGCGGCGGGGCTTCTTGTTGCCCTGGCATAGCGGCAGATATAGAGTTGAGGAGAAGCTGCCTCGGACGTTCGCAGTCAGCCGGACGGCAGCCTCAGCTATCACGACATCGCCAGCGGTCGGGTGTCCGCCCCTACTCGCAAGCCTTGAGCTGTGTCCCGCGTGCCAAGGTGAGGGCTGGGCGGGCGTTGGCCGGTGCTACTGCCAGGTGGGGACACAGCTGGCCGCCGAGGACCGCGCCTGGCGCATCCAGTTCACCTGGCAGCAGGCGGCCATCCCCGCCGAACTGACCGGAAGGCGCATCGAGACCTGGCCGGGCGCAACTGCAGTGCGCGACTACCTGCTCAAGTGGGTTGAACGGTGGCAGGGTAAGCAAGGCCCTTCGCTGGTACTGACTGGCAAGGCGAGAAGCGGCAAGACTGGCCTGGTGCTGGGGTTGGCTTACCGGCTGGTCGAGAAGACCGTGAGCGAAGGAGTGCCGAGCTTCACGATGCGGTTCGTGACTGCCTACGACCTGATGGCCGCGCTCACCACCTGGCGAGGTAGGGAAGAGCGCTTCAAGAGCTACCTCGACTGCGACCTGCTAATCCTCGACGACCTGGGCAGAGAACCTGCGTGGGACAGCAATGTGGCGAACCTCACCTGGGCAGCGTGGCGCTGACCACCGACGCTAACGGCAACCTGGCGAGCAGCCAGGAGTTCAAGCCGTGGGGCGAAGTGCGCTCCGGCGGAGTGAGCCAGACCACCATCAACTACACCGGCCAGAAACTTGACAGCACCGGGCTATTGTATTATAATGCCCGTTACTACGACCCTGTGCTAGCGCGGTTTATCTCGGCGGATAATATTGAGATAGGGGCGGGAGCCACCCAGGAGCTTAATCGTTATAGCTACGTTGATAACAACCCGCTACTCTTTACAGACCCTTCCGGTCACTACGCCGATGTTCCAGCCGGAAGTGACGTTAACTATGCGCCAAATAGAGGACTAGATAGTAGTTTGGCACGTGGAACTTGGTTGAACGATCCAGATACGGGAGCCGAACCCGGAGTGAAAACCCCATACCCCCCTAAAATAGCGCCTTCAGCAGATGGTAAACCTCAATATTATTACCGGACTAATTCGAAAGGTCAAGTAATGAGTTATCAGGAGTATGATGCACAAGGATATCCGGTTAAAAGAGTTGATGTGGTGGGCCTTCCACACAAAAATGTGGAACAGCCCAGCGGCAAGCGTTCATACGTAGAAACACCTCATACCCAAGACCTAAACCCTGATAATAGTTATAAGGGACCGGCAAGAGCCTCAACTCCTGGCGAAATACCATCCAACCCAGGAGAAGGCGTTACGCCAGGACCTCCATCCCCGTTGGATCAAGGTGGCAGTAGCAACACTGGTAGCGATGAAACGAGTGGTAATAGCGACAGCAACGGCTCCGATGGGAATAGCACAGGAGACCAAGGCAGCACTGCGAGCAATGGCGAGGGTAACCCGGGGGGAGGGGGTTGTGGTGCCCCCCCCGATCAACCTGGCAATTCCTGCAAATGAAGCCGCAAGAACTCCAAGTTACAAGTCTTACGATTATATAACCAGCGTGTCTTGTAATGGTGTAAATTGGGCTAGGGTGAGCAGCGGCTTGCCTTAGCCAAGCAGATGGTACGTGTACGTAGGGGTGCGCAACAATTCGCCCCGGCTCAATCCACACCATTATTTTGACGAATTGGTATAAGCTACGCCATATAGTGCTGATTCAGTGCTTAGGCCAATATAGTCATGTGAGCATCAAGGAGAACAACATGAACACAGATAAGCTCGGGCGCTTTGTGGATGTACCACAGCTTCTGGTTGATCAGATCTTGATTAGCCCAGGATCTGACCAAAGGGCAATGATTCGTATCTATAGGGAAGAAGAAACTCCGCTAGGCGCAGGCTACAGTATAGCGTCCACTGGTGATGTTCTAGTATACGACGGTATCTCTTATCCCAGCAGCGAACGTGAGATATTTGTACCTGATGCTCGCTCAAGCGAGCTACCAGATCATATAAGAGAAGCGCTTGAGGCACTGTTAGCTTTAGTATAGGCAAATGCGCTGCACTTTGTGTGAGAGAGTCTTCAACGCCTGTGTGAAATAGCAACTCCGCTTCCAAACTCAAGTAGGATCTGAATCCCCGGCAAAGCGCGAGGAAACCCGCTCGATGGTGCCTGTTTTAGCGACCAATGCGATGGTCCCAATAAACTAGACCACCAAGAAGGCTGAAATAAGGTAGAATAAACCCATGAAAAGACACCATACCCCTACTTTCAAAGCCGAGGTCGTGCGCGAGATACTGCGCGAACAGAAGACCATCGCCCAAATCGC
>JBBRMT010000136.1:0-12501 GCA_038230695.1 Chloroflexia bacterium | reverse complement strand
CAACCGATGTTTGGGCGGTTGGCGACAGCTACAGCGGCACATTGACGGAACACTGGAACGGCATAACCTGGAGTGTAATCCCCAGCCCCAACCCAGTTCCAGGGCGCAACTTCCTGACTGGCGTTAGCGCCGTAGCGTCGAATGATATATGGGCCGTGGGCAACTACGGCGGCTACACGCTGATTGAACACTGGAATGGCAGCAGTTGGAGTATTGTCCCCAGCCCCAACCCCAGCACCAGTAGCGGCTATCTAAACAAAGCAAGCGCCAGTGGGCCAAACGATGTATGGGCAGTTGGCAACTCCGACAGTTCTGGCAACCCCGTTAGCACGCTGGTGGAACACTGGAATGGCAGCAGTTGGAGCATTATCCCCAGCCCTAACCCCAGCACCAGCGGCAGCATCTTGAGTGGCGTAACGGCAATATCGGCAACCGATGTTTGGGCAGTTGGTTCTGACTCCAATGACACACTCACCGAACACTGGGATGGCACCAGCTGGAGCGTTGTTCCCAGCCCCAATCCTGACCCTAACCGTGACAGTAACCATCTGTACGCAGTGGCGTCGCTATCGGCAAACGATGTGTGGGCGGTTGGTGACACCAGATTTCAAACAAATACGCTGGTGGAACACTACAGCACTTCAGGGTGTGCTACACCGACCCCCGCGCCCACGTCCACCCCCCAACCGACGGTTTGCCCCAATCCGTTCGTAGACATTAGCAGCAACATCTTCTTCGTCGCCATCAACACGCTATACTGCCGAGGCGATATCAACGGCACCGATGCCACCCACTATTCACCCGCTTCGACTACTACGCGAGCGCAGTTCGCCAAGGTAGTCGTCCTCGGCTTCGGTGAGCAGCTATACACCCCCAGCAGCGGGCAGGACTTCACCGATGTGCCGCCCAGCTACTTTGCATACGCCTATATTGAGACTGGTTTGCACAATGGTATCCTCATTGGCTTCGACGCGAACACCTGTGCCGCTTACGCCGCGCAGTTCCCATGCTACCTACCCAACATCCCCATCACCAGAGGCCAACTCACCAAGCTGGTGGTGGGCGCGGCGCACTATCCGCTTATCACCCCGGCTAGTGGGCAGAGCTTCACGGATGTTCCACCGTCCAACGTCTTCTACGTCAGCATCGAGACCGCCCACAACAAGGGCGTAATTAACGGCTACCCCGACAACACCTTCCGTCCCAACAACCCCATCCGCCGCGACGAGATGGCCCAGATTGTCTACGCTGGCATAACCACGCCATAGGATGCGATTAACGAGGCGGCGACCTGTTGCTATGAAAATGGGTTGCCCGCCCCTTTTTGCCTTGTCTTGCCGCACCAGCAGTCTACAGAGGTGGTCATTTCGCCATAGCGATGTGTATTTATTAAGGGATTTTGCAAGATTAGCCCAGGGCGCAAATTCGTTGCACCCCTTGCATAATCGGTAAGTTTTGTGATAAACTGAGGGGAATAGTTGAAGCCAGCCAGGGTTGTGGCTTGCTGGTTAACCCTAAGAAAGAAAGGTGCAAGTGATGAAACTGAATAAAAACCGTTGGGCGACACTCGTCGTCCTTCTGCTAGTAGCCCTCGGTCTGTTGGGCAGCTCGTCGGTCAACCTGGTAAAATCTGCCTATGCTAGCCAGAATCAGCAGCCTGCTGGCAGCAATGGCTCGGCAGCGGGTAAGCCCGCCAATCCTAAATACGTGGCTTCGCCTGACGTGCAGACCATCAACGGCTCACCGTTGAGCCTGAACATCAATGATGACACCAGCACGGCAATAGACTACAATGGCACGGCGCAGTATTACGGCGGCAATGCTGAGGGCGCGTATATGTGGTACAACGGGATGGTCTACGGACCGGGCAACGTTCCCGCTGGCGATACCGTGAACGCATGGAACCCCATTAGCAATGTGCTGACTGGCAGCGGCACAACCTCAAACCCCTGGTTCATCACTACCGTAGTTAGCCAGACAGATATACAACTTACGCAGCGGGTCGAGTACATCAACGGCAACTCCTACGCTAGCTACACATTCCAGGTATCCACGCCGAGCGGCGCAAGTTGGACGCTTTTCCACACCGCTGACCTCTACACAGAGGGTAACGATCAGGGCTATCCTTACTACAACTCCTATACCGGCGACATTGGCGGGCGTAGCGTTATCTCCGGTAGCAACTTCTATCAGTATTTCCGCCCGCTTGTTCCGGCCACGCATTACGAGGAGGGTCAGTGGCACACTCTGTGGGATGAAATCGGCACTACCTCCGGCGAAGGCAGCGGCTACCATGATACCACTGACCCGAACCAGGTGGACAACATGGCTGGGCTGCAGTGGAATAAAACCGGCCCGCAGACCATCAATGACCTGGTTGTCTTTAACAGCGACCCGCACTCTATCTGCAACAACCCGTTCAGCGATGTTGCTAGCAATCCCTTTTTCTACGCCATCAACTACCTGTACTGTGCAGGTGTGGTCAATGGCACCGACGCAACCCACTACTCGCCCGCAGGCACCTCGACGCGCGGCCAGTTCGCTAAGGTGGTGGTACTCGGTTTCGGCACGCCCTTCTATACCCCTACCACTCAGGACTTCACCGATGTGCCACCCAGCTACTTCGGCTACCTGTATGTCGAGAGTGGCTATCATGCAGGCGTGCTGAGTGGATTCGATGCCAACACTTGCGCCGCATATCACGTCGTCTCACCTTGCTATCTACCGAACGTCCCGATTACGCGCGGGCAACTGACCAAGCTGGTGGTCAACGCCGCCCATTATCCGCTAATCACCCCGACGAGCGGCCAGAGCTTCACCGATGTGCCACCTAGCAACGTCTTCTACGTTAGCATCGAGACCGCGCATGGCAAGGGTGTGATCAACGGCTACCCCAACCACACCTTCAACCCCAACGGCAACATCCGCCGCGACGAGATGGCCCAGATCGTCTACACTGGCATAACCACGCCATAGGGTGAGGATAAGCGGAGCGGGCGACCTGTGGCTGTGCCAGCGGGTCGCCCGCTTTGTTTTTGCATTGTCCTCAGTGGCATAACTCCCTATCTGGCTAACTAGCGATTTGCCTATCTTGCGGCCAATATGTCGCCAAAATGAAGGATTTGGCGGCGAGTAGGCTATAATAGAGGGGGGCAATGGACCCCAGCTATTAGCTGCCAGCCGTATATCAGCAGCGCTAGACATAGGAAGACACGGGATGCGTAAACCAGCAACCATATTGCTCATCGCGGCTATCGGCCTGCTGCTTGGTAGCGGCGTAATCAGGGCAACTTATGCCCAGGCCATTGCCAGTGGACGGCCCCTAATCACGCCTGCTGCTTGTTGGAGCGTTGTTTCCAGCTCTGGCCCAGGTACATATATGAACTCCCTGAACGGAGTAGCGGCAATATCATCAAGCGATATCTGGGCGGTTGGTAATTCTCGCAACGACAGGAATAGCTCTAGCGCCTTGATTGAACACTGGGATGGGGTAAGCTGGAGCATCGTTGCCAGCCCCAGCCGCAGCCCATCGTACGCCAGCCTGTCGGGAGTAGCCGCGGTGTCGTCGAACGATGTGTGGGCGGTGGGTGCCGATGACTATGGTACGCTGGTTGAACATTGGGACGGTAACAGTTGGAGCATCATTCCCAGCCCCAACCCCAGCCAATTCTCCAACGGCCTACAAGCGGTAACCGCGATATCGCCGAGCAATGTCTGGGCGGTGGGCAGCACGGGCAATAGCAGCGCCTCTTACACACTGGTAGAACACTGGGACGGCGCTAGCTGGAGCATCGTGTCCAGTCCCAGCCCCAGTCTCAACGTCAGCACGCTAAATGGTATAAGCGCCATCGCGCCTAACGACATATGGGCGGTTGGTGTCCATGACTATAGTACGCTAGTGGAACACTGGAGTGGCACTTACTGGAACGTCGTTCCAAGCCCTAATCCTGGACCATACGAAAACATACTAAACGCCGTGACTGCTACATCGCATGGCGATATTTGGGCGGTTGGTGAGTATTATTACCGTTATAGCGTGAACCCACTAGTAGAACATTGGGATGGCGCGAACTGGAGCGTTGTTCCCAGTCCCGACACGGGTTCGCAGGACAATAGGCTATCCGCTGTTACCGCCATATCGTCAAGCGATGTATGGATGGTTGGCTACTATGGCAGCAGCAACAGCTCTAACACACTGGTAGAACATTGGGATGGTACAAGCTGGAACATAGTCCCCAGCCCCAGCTTTGGTTCATACATCAATGATCTACACGCAGTGGCAGCAATATCCCAAACTGATGTTTGGGCCGTTGGCGACTATTACTACGCCACTGGTACCACCCTGGTGGAACACTACAGCGCTTCAGGGTGCAACACGCCGACTCCCGGCGGCCCCACCAACACGCCAGTGCCGACTCTTACCCCCCAACCAACTATCTGCCCCAATCCGTTTGTGGACATCAACACCAGCATATTCTTCCCCGCTATCAACACGCTCTACTGTCGTGGCGATATTAACGGCACCGACGCAACCCACTATTCGCCCACTGACACTTCGACTCGCGGGCAGTTCGCCAAGCTGATCGCCCTCGCTTTTGGCTTGCCAATATACACGCCCAGCAGCGGCCAGGATTTCACCGATGTGCCGCCCACCTACTTCGCGTATGCCTACATCGAGAGCGGCTACAACGCCCGTATCCTCAGCGGCTTTGACGCGAATACCTGCGCGATGAATGGCGCAGCCTTCCCCTGCTTCCTGCCCAACACGCCGATTACTCGCGGCCAGCTTACCAAGTTGGTAGTTGGTGCCGCGCACTATCCCTCCTACACCCCCCTCGGCGGGGAGCATGACTTCAGCGATGTGCCACCCTCCAACATCTTCTACACCAGCATCGAGACAGCATACAACAAAGGCGTGGTCACCGGCTACCCCGACGGCAGCTTCCACCCCAACAACCCCATCCGCCGCGACGAGATGGCCCAGATCGTGTACATGGGTATCACCTCGCCTTAATCGGTCAGCGACTTTACCGCTA
Source organism: Chloroflexia bacterium (assembly GCA_038230695.1). Classification (GTDB taxonomy): domain Bacteria; phylum Chloroflexota; class Chloroflexia; order QHBQ01; family QHBQ01; genus QHBQ01. Next base: position 7,465 of record JBBRMT010000136.1, on the reverse strand, counting down.
GCCCACCATGCTTGACGATAAAATCGTGGCTGCGGGCGAAGATGTCGCCCTTGTCGTAATCCACGGTTGCCACATGGTAGCCGCGATGCAGCACGATTAGATGCTTGTCGTGGCTGCTCAGGTTGGCGTAGATGTGGTGGCTGTTGGGGGTCATAACCACATGATCGTTGCGCGAGTACAGCACCAGCGCGGGGGTGGTAATGCGGGGCAGTTCGCCGCGCACAATAGCGAGGAAGTCCACCAGGCTACTGTAGCACTCCACCGGCGTGCGGGTATAGCCGCGCTGCGCCACCCTTGCCACCGGCTCGCGAACATCGCTGAACACCTTGTTTAGATAGGGAATCGCGCCGCCAAACAGGTTGATCGCGCCCTTGATGAACTGGGGCAGGTAGATGGGCGCGTTGATGATGACCATGCCATCGAGCGGCTGCTGCGCGGCGAGGTGCAGCGCCAACGTGCCGCCCAGGCTGAGGCCCGCAACGAAGATGCGCTGGCAGCCGTAATCGCGCAGTTGTTGATAGCCACGCTCTGCCGAGGCGTACCAATCGGGCCAGGTGGTGCAGCGCATATCCTCCGGGCTGGTGCCATGCCCCGCCAGCATCACGCCCACGCTGGTGACGTTGACCGCCGCCAGGAAGTGGCCGAACTCGCGCATCTGCGCCGGGCCGCTACTGAAGCCGTGCAGCAGCAGCATCCCAGTCGGCCCCGCCGGGTTGAAGAAGGGCTGATCAATAGGGCTGTTAACCCCCTCCCCCGCTGGGGGAGGGCCGGTGAGAGGGTGGTTAACCCCCTCCCCCGCCGGGGGAGGGTTGGGTTGAGGGTGGCTGACTCCCTCCCCCGCCGGGGGAGGGTTGGGGAGAGGGTAGGCTTGGGGGTCACTTGCGGCCCTCGTGGGGCGCTTCCTTGGTGATGGTGATGTCGTGCGGGTGGCTCTCGCGCAGGCCCGCAGCCGTAATACGGATGAAGCGGGTGTTGCGTTTCAATTGTTCGATGGTGTGTGCGCCGACGTAACCCATGCCCTGGCGCAGGCCGCCGACTAGCTGGTAGATGAGGTTGCCGAGTGGCCCCTTGTATTGCACCCGCCCCTCGATGCCCTCTGGCACGAACTTGCTCAGGTTCTGCACTTCCTCCTGGAAGTAGCGATCCTTGGAGTAGCTGCGCTGCTTCATCGCGCCCAGGCTGCCCATGCCGCGATACTCCTTGAAGCGTTCGCCCTGGTACAATACGATGTCGCCGGGGCTTTCATCCACCCCCGCCAGCAAGCTGCCCAGCATCACCGTGTCCGCGCCAGCGGCGAGAGCTTTGGCGATGTCGCCGCTGTACTGGATGCCGCCATCGGCAATCACCGGAATGCCGTAGCGGGCGGCGGCGTTGCTGCACTCCCAGATGGCGGTGATTTGCGGGATGCCCGCGCCCGCCACTACCCGCGTGGTGCAAATCGAGCCTGGCCCGATGCCCACCTTGATCGCATCGGCCCCCGCTTCGATCAGGGCGATAGTCGCATCGGCAGTGCCGATGTTGCCCGCCACGATTGGCACGCTTACCCGCCCCTTCAGCCGATTGACCATCTTAATCACCCCGGCAGAGTGGCCGTGCGCGGTGTCCACCACCAGCACGTCAACCCCGGCAGCGACCAGCGCCAGCGCCCGCTCCTCAGCATCCGCGCCTACGCCCACGCCAGCGGCGCAGCGCAGGCGACCCTTGTCGTCCTTAGTCGCCATCGGGTACTGCTGCTTCTTCTGGATGTCCTTGACCGTGATCAGCCCCTTTAGCACGCCGTCACGATCTACGACAGGCAATTTCTCAATTTTGTGTCGCCGCAGGATGCTCTTGGCCTGCTCCAGAGTGGTGCCAACCGGCACGGTAACCAGATTAGTGCTAGTCATAAAGTCGTCAATCGGGCCATCCATGTCGGCCTCCTCGACGAAGCGAATGTCGCGGTTGGTGAGGATGCCGACCAGGCAGCCCTCGGCGGTGGTGATTGGCACGCCGCTAATGTGGTAGTTCTCCATTAGCGCCAGCGCGTCACGCAGGGGGTGGTCGCGGGTCAGGCTGATCGGGTCTACGATCATGCCCGCCTCGCTGCGCTTCACCTTGTCCACCTCGGAGACTTGCTCCTCGATGCTGAGGTTGCGGTGGATCACACCCAGCCCGCCTTCGCGGGCCAGGGCGATCGCCAGCCGCGCCTCGGTCACGGTGTCCATCGCCGCGCTGACCACGGGGATGTTCAGGCTGATAGTGCGGGTAAATATCGTGGCGGTGCTGACATCCTTGGGCAGCACGTCGCTGGCGGCGGGCAGCAGCAATACATCGTCGAAAGTAAGCCCCTCGATACCAAACTTGGCGGCAAACGCCTGCTCCTCGTCGCTCCGCCCGTTAAAACTGTTCACTGCTCCTCGCTCCTTTGCTTTTGCGGGCGAGTGCAACCCGCCCCTACCTCTACATCCGTGCCGATGCCCGCGCCGTTGCAGGTTATTGGTTATTGTACAGCATCGGCTTATGGATTGGCAAGTAGTTGGGGTTAAAGAGTAAAGAGTAAAGATTAAAGAAGAAGGGTGGCGAGGGGATTAGTGGCAGAGTTATACCAATTAGCTAAGGAGCGAGTTTATTATTCGTAGGGGCGCAGATTTATCGCGCCCATCCGTTTCACTCCACCTTGGCGTTACGCAGTTCGGCCTCAAGCGTGCTGCAATACTTCTGCAACGCGGCAAGATCGCACTTACGCAATTCGCTTAGGAAGCTCTTGTAGCTGTTGGGGGAGAGAAAGAGGAAGATGTATTGCAGCGGCGGATTAGCGTTACTAGCCTCTGCTTTCAGCCGCTGGTTGATGATGTCGAAGTGCGTTAGCGCGGCATCCAGCTTGGCGATATTGATGGCTTTGTTCTCCTTGTTTAGCGCCCCATCATTGTCCTTGATTTCCACCACCAACATCACCAGCTGGCCGTTTAGCTCCAGCTTAATAAACAGGTCGGGGTTGAATCTGCCAGCATCCTTGCCAGTGTAGCCAACTGGTCGGTCGAAGGGGATGGTGTAGAAGCTGGTATCGGGGGCGTTAACCCACGCCTTGACGCAGGCGGGCCGCCCCAATCGGATGCTGCGGGTGAGGGCATAGATGATCTCGCGCTCTGGTCGGGAGCTGCTGAGGCTGAGGTTGACTGGGCTGAGAAAGTTGCCAGTGGTTACTTCCTCGTGGTTAACCTTCTGGTCATCAGCGATGCGGTTGAACAATTCTTGTAGGTCGCGCTGGGGGTCGCCTGCCTCCGTCAGTTCCGGGCTGTATTCGTCATAGAACAGCGTGCATTTGGTGTAGAACTGTTCGATGCTACGGCGCTGGGTTAGCGTCGGGCTGGCGGTGTTGATCAGGTCGAAGCCGGGGTTGGCATCGCGCTGCCAGCGGATGCGCGGGCCACCAGTGGGGCGCAACCGATCTGCGGCATCGAGGGCGCGTTGATAATTCTCCTTGCTGACGGGGCTGCTGGCATCCATGCCGCGCTCGGCTAGAGCCTCAGTCACAATCTTGGTGAGATAGTCATCAGTGTGGTGGGCGCGTACTTCAGCAGGCAAGTCACTGATGCGGTTCAGCGCATCCACCATTGACGCAACCGTATCGGACACGCTGTACTCCACCACATCGGGCAGATAGTAGTCCACCAACTGATTGTCCTCGTTGCTGCTTTGGCCTGCCAGTCGTGCATAGTCGAACTCGCCCTGCTTCAGCCGATTGTAGGTGGCGAAAGAAACTGGGCCGATCTCATCCTTGCCCGGGATGGGTAGCGCAGGTTCGCTGATTGCTACCGGCATCTGGTAGGTGAGATTGTGAATGTCGAAGTGATAGATCTGGCGCACGGCATCGTTGCTGGGGTGTGCGACGATCCACTGACTGACGATGCCCAGTTCGGCGACGCGCTCGTTGACTTCGGGCTGATCGGTGCTACTCACTTGCTCGTCACTCGTCACATTCGTAGCTTCATGCTGTGCTTCAATCACAGCGGCGAGATCAGCAGTTAGTACGTCGGTTGCAGTTGGGTCAGCTTCGCCAGCCGCCATAGCGCCCATGCCCCGAATCGCGGCGCTGTATTTGGGGTGATTGAAGATGGTGAGGATGGCATCACTGGTTTGCATCCCTCGCGGCAGGCGCAGGCCACGCCCGATCACCTGGGCAATCAGCAGCTTGGAGTTGAACGCCCGCGCCTCGTGCGGCACAATCTGAAACACGTTCTTGGCATCCCAGCCCTCGGTCAGCATCGAAACGGATACCACCCACTCCACCTGGCGTTCGCTGTTGTAATCATCCACCTCGCGCAACTGGCGCAGCACCGTTTCATCTTCCTCCGAGGTGACGCGCAGCACCGATTGTTCGATCGCGGCGCGGTCGGGGGCGTTGGGGCGGCTGGCAAGATAAGCGATTAGCTCGTTCGCCACTTCCTTGCTACTCTCGATGTCGGCGGTGACGATGATGGTGACAGGGCGGATATGCAGGTGACGTTCGGCAAGGTCGGCACGGGCCTGCTCGTGGTTCTGCACAATCGCCGCCCACCGCGCCTCATCCTCCTTCGGCCCGCGATTCACGTAGCGAATGGTCTTGATGTAGCCATCGTTGATCGCTTGCAGCAGGTCGTAGCGATAAATCACGTCGGTGAAGTATTCGTTTGCGGTTGCCTCGTTCTTGCCTCGATAGGCGGTGCCGGTTACGCCCACGATGTAGCAGAAGTTGTAGCCCAGCAAGAACTCCTGCCACTTGTTGCCCTCGACGTGATGCACCTCGTCATTCAGTACCAGGGTGCGCTGACCGCCTTGCTTCAGGCTGGCGGCAATGCCCGATTTTACGTGTTCGTAGGTCTTGTGGATGTTAGTGATGACAATATCATATTGCCCCAACTCCACCTGCGCGTTGTGGATGGCAGGCGTATGCTTGTTGGGCAGTTCGCGGCGCAGATCGGCGCGGGCGGCCAACTGCTCGAACTTGTCGCTGAGGCCGTCGAAGATCATGCGATTGGGGCATAGCACCAGCACGTTGTCCACCGCGCCCATGTCGAGCAGGATTTGGGCGAGGCCGTATAGCACGTAGCTCTTGCCCGTGCCGGTGGCAAGGTCGAGGGTGGCATAGAGGGCGGGGCTGTGCCACTGCTTCTGCTTGTCGGCGGTGGCAAGCTGGAGCGACTTGTGGTAATCATTGCGGTCGGGATAACGCTGCTGGATGCGGGGGTTGGCCTGCCAGTTTTCGCTCGCCAGGGCGCTGAGGTCGGGGTAATGGCTGGCGAAGTTGTAGCTGCCGTCAGGGTTGCGGGCGCTGCCGCCCAGCAGGTAGGAGAGCATCTCGCGGATGGCGGCTTCTTGATACGCCCGCCCTTCGCAGAGCGCGGCGATGAACTCGTCGTATCGGGCGATCAGTTCGCTGGCTTCGGGGGTGGGCGCTTTGACCTGCAGCACCAGGTCGCGGGGATTGACGGCGACGGGGCTAGTCTTCTTCGCCACGGGTCTCTCCGTTGTGGAAGGCCGTGCTAGGCACCTCGGCGGTGTACTCGTTGCCGTAGATGTCAATATAGACGACCTTGACCACCGCGCCGATGGTCAGACTGTCGGGCAGGTAGGCGGTGTAGTGATGCTTCTTCATTTCGTCGGCATCGGCGTGGTAGCCCAGCTTGAACACGCCGCCGCGATAGTCGGGGTCTACCAGCAGCATCGCAAAGGTGGGGAAGTCACCCGCCTTGTCCGCTTCCAGCTTCGCGCCCTCGCGGTTGCTGCTGAAGCGTTCGAGGGTGATGCTGTACTGGGGGATGGGTAGCTGGCCGGGGCGGGTCTGCTTGCCGTAGCGGGCAGCTACCTCCGGCGCAACGATGAAGTCGAAGCCGGTCGCCTTCTGCGGGTCGTTGACGTTTTCGCGAGGATAGATGCGGCCCAGATCGTTGATGTCGAACAGGCTCTGCGGCTGCAAGAGGGTGTCGTATTGCCCCTGTCGCACCCGCTCCAGCACCGATTGCGGCACGCGCAGCAGCACGAAGGTGGTGTCAGTATCGGGAACGTGGTACTCGGTGGGCGAGAAGGCCAGCATCGCGCCGGGGACGATCAGGTAGACGCGCTCCGGCAGTTGCCCCCAACTGATGTGCTGGAGATCTTGCAGGGTCTGGTAATCGAGTTGCGCGGTGGGGTCGTCGTGTTTGGTGAAGTCGTAGACTAGCACCGGCCACCTGCCCAGCCGCCCCTGCGTATCAAGCTGCCCGTAGGTGTGCGGGTGGGGCGTGGCGTGGAACAGGCCGAGCGCGATCTGGGCGTAGACGGGGAACGGCGTGCGATGGCGTAGCTCGTCGTAATCGTACAGCCCAGCGTTGTAGAGGGTGAACGGGCGCGGGGTCAGCCCCCCCTTCAGCTTACTGAGCAGCCGCATCTGGATGGTGTAGATGGCGAACTTGCCGCAATCTATCGCTACCCAGCGCCGCCCCAGCCGCTCGGCCACCGCTGCGGTGGTGCCGCTGCCCGCGAAGCAATCCAGCACGATGTCGCCGGGGTTGCTGCTGGCCTCGATGATGCGCTCTAGCAGGGCTTCGGGCTTTTGGGTAGGATAGCCAATGCGTTCTATTGCCTGCGAGTTTACTGGCGGGATATCTGTCCATAGCATTTGGAGAGGCACGCCTTGAGTATTATCAAGGTAGCGTTTTAGGCGGATACCACCAGCTTTTGTGAAGTGAAGCAGACCTTTCTTGTCGTACTCTCGCATAGTCTCTAGGGGGCATCTCCACAATGAGCGTACACCTTTGTACTCATAATCATAGCCCCCACCTGAAAGACCTTTCGCGCTCAGATTATCGTCAGTCCAAAGCCGACCATCAGGATCCTGATGGCTGTATCGAGCGATTTGGCGCTCATCATGTACAGAATAGAGCTGATTCCAAATATATTCTGCACCTTTTGTGTAATAAAGCAGGAAGTCAGCGTTAGCACCGTATCGTCCAGGGTCATTGTGTGCGCTAGTACGTTTCCAAACTATCTCGTTCCTGAAGTTCTCGCGGCCAAATAGCTCATCCATGACCAGCTTGATCGCCCCCGCCATCCGCGAGTCAAGGTGAACGTAGATGCTACCATCAGCGGTGAGTAGTTCGCGGAGCATGATCAGGCGGCGGCGGAGGAACTCGATGAACTGTGCGCCCGCCACCTTGTCCTGATAGGCTTGCTGATCCTGGCGGCCCTGGAAGTCCTGTTTGGTGGAGAAAGGCGGGTCAATGTAGATGAGGCGCACCTTACCGGCGAGGCTGTGAGGGCTGGCAGGGTCAGCCAGTTCGCGCAGCACCTGCAGGTTATCGCCGAAGATGAGCTTGTTGCTCCAGCCGGGCTTGAGCGGGGCAGGCGCATCGTCGGGCATACAGATCACCGCTGGCGTGCCAAGCAGTTTCGCGGCCAGCGCGACGCCCTGGGCGTGGTTGCCTGAAGAAAATGCCAGCACGCCATTGCGCCGCCGAGCTTCGGGAAT
>JBBRMT010000135.1:0-12530 GCA_038230695.1 Chloroflexia bacterium | reverse complement strand
GTTGCCCAGGCCATGCGCGGTGCAGGTGGCCGTGTCGTAGCCGCTGAGGATACCAGCGTGGTAGCCGCTCTCGATGAACACGTAGGCGAAGTAGCTGGGCGGTACGTCCACAAAGTCCTGCGTGGTCGGGGTGAACAGCGGCGTGCCGAAGCCTAGCACGACTACCTTGGCGAACTGACCACGGGTGCTGGTGCCAGCCGGACCGTAGTGAGTCGGGTCAATGCCGTTGACTACGCCACGGCAGTTGAGGTAGTGGATGGCTCCGTAGAAGATGTTGCCAGTAATGTCCACAAACACGTTGGGGCAATCGGTCGGCGTGACGCTGGGCATTGGGGTGCCAGTTGTGGTCAGCACCGGCGTGTTGGTGACGGTTACAGTGCTGGTTGCCATTGGCGTATCGGTTGCCATAGGCGTGCTGGTCGAGGTCATGGTGCTGGTTGCCATTGGCGTGTTGGTTGCGACCATGGTGTTAGTCGGCGCTGGGGTGGAGGTGGCGCAAACGGTGGCCGGGTTGTAAATCTCCAGGCTATTGAGCAGGGTTGTGCCGGAGGTGTCGTAGCCGCCAGCCACGTAGACATGGGTGCCATCGGTGTCTGCAGCATCGTTACGTCGGACATTGGTGAACGGCGTGCCAACGCTCCACGTACCCGCTACCGGGTCGTAGATGTCAACTTCGTTGCTGGGGTTCGGTGCGGTGCGACCGCCGCCCAGCACCCACATCTTACCATTGTAGTTGACTGCCCGCGTCTCGCCAGTGGGCCTGGGGATCTGGTTGGTCAACGGTGCAATGGTGTCGGCAGTGGGGTCGAAGGCGTAGGAGTTGGCGCTATCAGCCAGGGTGCTGCCAGTCCAGGTCGAGCCGCCGCCGGTGTAGATCATGTTGCCAATCGCAGCGGCGGGGATGTAACCGAGCGGCACTGGTAGTGCAGCGGTCATCAACGTCCAGCGACTACCAGCAGCGAGGCTGGGGTCATACTGCCAGATCTGGGTGGACATCCCCACGTTGATGTTGAAGCCGCCCAGGATGTAGAGCTTGTTGTTGACCACAGCGAAGCCACCAGGCAGGGTGGTGCCATTGGCATCGCCAGGCCAGGGGTCGCTGCTTATGGTGGTGATGGTGTTGCTGATCGGGTTGTAGTAGCGCACAGCGGCGGTGCCAACAGCAGCGCCGGCTGCCGAGCCACCCACAGCGACAAGTACTTGATTGCCGCCAGCAGTAAGTACGCCGCCACCCATGTTGTTGACCTGGTTATCGGTGAAGACGGCAGTCGCGGATGCCCAGGTATCGGTGCCAGGGTCATATACAGTGGGATTGAGTACGTCGCTGCCCGCAGTGTCGGAAGAGCGACCACCAAGCAGGTAGAACTTGCCATTGCCAGGATAGTACAGCCCAAGCGCACGGGTGCGGAGGGTGGGGACGTTCGCGCCATTGGTCCAGTTAGCGGGGTTGCCGCAAGGGGTGGGGCTTGCCGCTGGCGTGTTGGTGGCGCCGCCCGGCGTGTTGGTTGCCACTGGCGTGCCGCAGCCGGTATTGGACATGAGCGACACATCATCCACGTACATATAGGTGGGGTCAGTGCCACCGTCTTCGTGAACGAGGAAGGCGATGCGCACGGTTTGCCCGGCATACGGGGTCATGTCGAAGGCCATCGGGGTCCATGCCTGGGTGTTCTGGTCAACGTGCATGATGGTGCTGAGGACGGTACCAGTGATACTCTCCACGTAGGCATCCTGCCAGTCGAAGAAGATAGTATCGAGGGTGCCGGGGTAGTACCAGAAGTGGAGGGTCGAATTGCCCGCAGGCACGACTACTTGCTGGTAGATATAGCCATCGCCAGTTGGCTCAGGGGTGCCAGTCGCGCCGAGCAAGGCGGAGTAAGTGCCGCTGTGGGCCTGCGCGGTGGAAACAACCGGAGTGGGGTTGCCGCCGCCAGTAAGCCACGGCGAGAACTGGCCGGTCTCGAAGCCGGGGTTCAGCACGTAGTTGGTGCCGCCGGTGCAAGGGGTGGCGGTCGGAGGCGCCTGGGTGGGGGTGTTGGTCGAGGTTGGCGCTGGGGTGCGGGTGTTAGTGGGGGTCAGAGTCGGCCCGCCAGGAGTGATGGTCGGGGTTGGCGTAGGCGCGGTGCAGGAGGCATACTTGAAGTTGCCGATGCGCGTATGCCAGGCCGTGGTATTGCCGCTGAGGTAATATTCGGTGGTGTACCAGAAGGTGCAGTCATCCACCGGGTCAACGGTCATGTCGCTGTAGTCGCCCCAGCGGTGGCCGCTGCCAGTCTGATACCCAGTGCCGTCAATCAGGTGAGCCTCGCCCTGGGCTAGCGTGTTGGGCGGGTCGGAAACCAGGCGACCGGCGTAGCGGATCTGGGGATAGATAGTAGCGCTGGAGGCGCTGAAGCCGAGCGCCATGTCGCCCGCATAGTCCATGGCGATGCTGCCCATCCAGCGCCAGGTGGTATCGGGCTGGTAGGTGCTTTCCTGGGCCAGGGTTACGGGGCCGTAGCTGGTGTTGTCGAGTTCAAACCAGCGCACGCCGGTCACGCCGTTGGATGAGACGGTATAGTTGCTAACCAATGCCTCGTGGCCGTCGGGGAACTTGCGATAGGCGGCACGGAACATCAAGCGGTCGCCGATGCCATCCAGATAATCAGTTGTGGGATTGCCGCCCAGCTCTGGCACGCAATTTCTGCCTGCGCTAGAACAGGCCGCTGTGAAGGGGGCCGCTACTGGGGCAGCGAAATTGGTGAAGGTGGAATTGCTGGGGGTGATGAAGTCCACATGGAAGTGGTAGACATCGTAGACACCCGCGCCGGGGAAGCCTACGAAGGTCTCAGGTGCGCCCTGGGAAGGCATAAACGTGCCATCCAGATCGGCGGGCAGGAAGGGATTGACCTGGGTGCCGAGCGGGGCAGCGGTGGAGACGAAGATGGCAGCATTGCCTGCCAGCATCTGGGTGCGGTCGAAGGCGAATGGCTGAGGGCCGAGGAACTGCGTACCAGCGGCGTTGAATACGTTGTTGCTCTGGTAGTAAGCGTCGGGCCAGGTGCCGAGGTGGGGGTAATCGTAGAAGTTGCTGCCGAGGGTGAAGGCGTAGCGGTGCCAGGTGCCGGTTGCGTCGTTGTTCACCGAGATAGCGATGCACTCTACGGTAATGGCGCCACCGGAACTGGCGAACTGACTGAGCATCCAGCGGTTAGCCATCTTGTCGTAAAGCACCACCGGGTCGCCGGAGCCGCTGGTCTGGCAGGGGCCACCGAAGCCGCTCCACACGCTTACGATTGAAGAGGGGCCGAGCAGCGAGTTGCCGTTGGCCTTATCGAAGACCTGGTAGCCTTCGTTGACCATCTGCACATACTGGGTAGCGCCCACTGCGCCGTTGGTGTCGGGCGGGTGGCAGTTGCAGCTAACGCCAGGGAAAGGGATGCCATCGAAGTTGAGGATGGGGGCGGGCATTGCATTAGGGGAAAGGCTGCGCTGCACTGCCGAGCCGTCCAGCGCATTCTTGTGGACAATGCCAGTCTGGGGGTTGGGGCTGACCTCGCGCTCCGCCGAACCCTTGATCGGCAGTTGGGGCATATCGCGCAGAGGAGTAGTGGTGGTGTCATGATTAGAGTCATGACCAACCACCATGCCGTTGCCAGCGGCAGTGGTAAAATCGGCAAGCGAATAAGAGCCGTAGGCGCTGGCATATTGGGCGCGGGGGTTACCGGCCAGGTTGCTGCCATTGGCGAGTGAAGCTGAGGGTTGCACGACGCTGCTGACAAATGCTACGGTGGCGATTGCCAGGCCACCTATAAGTACGAAGAGTATCGCAAGGGTACTCCGCCGTCTGGGTATCATCTACTTCTCCCTTCTGAATTACCAGCGTAGCGCAACATTGCGCGGTTCGCTGGTTGGGGGTAACTTGAGGGCGCGTTTGCGCCGGGTTGAAAGAGGTGGTCACTCTAGCAGCACGTAGCGACCCTGTAACTGTTCCGATCGCCAAATTGGAAGATTAACTTCACAAGCTACTCTGCTCCGGGTGTGGATGCGGCATGGGTTGCCTGTAGCATACCAGGCTCAGTACACGGCAGCATCTACTTCCACCACAGCTATCTCTCCTCTCTCGGGGAGCGGCTGATTGGAAGATAGTATCACGATTGCAGACTGATGTCAAGCGAGGAGACGAAACATTTTTGCCAGTGGGTGCGCGTAAGGTTATTGCATACACCACCAAGGCGAACAACGGTTCACCCCTACGGATCTGTGCCTTGCAACAATAGGAGGCGCATCCTTAACCGACCCAGGGCTTGCCAGTGATTCTGCATTGTGCTAAAATAGAAGCGCAGGTGATGCTATTCCTATTATAATTGGAATAATAGCCCGAAAGGTGGGGATGATGACGGACCGACAGTTTAACTTTGACAATCCCAAGCAGGTTAGTGCGGCAACCAATCCGATCAACCTCAAGATTCTAACTATTCTTAGCACTGAGCAGCTCAACATCAGTGAGATTGCGACCAGGCTGGGAATAACCATGCCAACTGCCAACTATCACGTCAGGCAGCTCGAAGATGCCGTATTGGTAACCCGCATCGGGGAAGATGAGGAAATAGGGAGGGATCGTCAGCGCTACTCTGCTGTGGCTAACCGTTTTCATCTTGACGACAAGGGCAAAGGTATGACCGAAGCAGAGTGGCTACGCAGTATTGCCACTTACAGGCGTTCGTTCGAGGAAGTGGTACGCCAGTGGGAGCTTTCGACTACGGGTGACTGGCCGAGCCAAAACAGACTACCAAGGAGTTATGGCGTAGTTAGTGTTAAGGTTAGTCCTGCACGTTATAAGGAGTTGAATAGAGGGATTGCTAAAGTTCTTAATGACTTTATTGCAGAAGAGGATTATGAAGGCGATGATGTTATAGAGGGTACGATACTATGCCTATTTTTCCCGAGCAGCGAGTAGAAGAGAGGCATGATGATCGCTATTTTAGCTGATAAGATAAGAATTGCATCACTAAAACTATTGACAAAACCGAATCAGATGTGTTATACTGCTAACAGAGTATCTGCATGTAAGACATTATGATTGGCTTGGTACATCAGAGAGGTTGACTACAATGAAGCGTATACTTATAGCAGCATTGGTCTTGATGGTTATGCTGGGGCTGATGATTGCATGGTCATCTGCTAGTCATAACGTGGCGTACACATCTAATAATACATCTAGGGTTGTGGCTGATAGTAATGATGGCAGCAACAATCCTACGCCTGCCACCGATGGTTCAGGCTATACTGGTGGCAGCACCGAGGGCTCTGGCTACACTGGTGGCAGCACCGAGGGCTCTGGCTACACTGGTGGCAGTACCGATGCAGCCGTTACCGCAACCGCTGATGCGCAGTCCGCTAGTAATGCGCCAACCCCCATCCCCACACCTTAGCATCGGCCGCTGGGTATAACCTGGATAAAATGTATTCAACGGGATAGCAAGAGCTGTCCCGTTTTTGTTTGCCTGCAAATAGCAGTCATTTAGCCCGGAGCAACGCTACTCCCGTTGGGGTGCGAACGTAGAGGCCGCCTGGGCCGAAGAATAGCTGGTAGATGGGCGTGCCACCCAGGGCAATGCGTTGCCAGGGCTGGCCGGGGATGGCGGCGTAGAGGCCATTGGAGCCACCAAGCAGCAGCAGGTTGGTGTCGGGCAAGAGGTCGTAGAGACCAAGGCTGCGCTCGGCTGTGGTGGGTGCGTAGCCGCTGCGCGGGTCGCCCGCGATGATGGTGTCCTGCAGCCCTGCTGTATCCAGCCGCCAGTCGTTGCCGCCAGCAGGCCGCACGTAGAGGCCGAGGGGGGAGCCAAAGTAGAGGCTTTGTGAGGGTGGGCCGATGCGTACAAATGTCACACCCCAGGTGGAGGTTAGCGGCATAGGCGTGGCCCAGCGGTTGATATTGGTATCGCTACGGTAGAGGGTGGAGATGTTGCGCTTGTCGCTGGCGGCAAAGTACATGGCGCTGCCATCGAAGTTTAGCGCCAGGTCGGTGATGGTGGCATTAGGCGCGGCGAGGTCGGGCTGCAATTGCCAACTGGCCGCCTGGTCGGTGGAGCGGTAGACCCCATTGCAGGCTACGGCGAACAGGTCATCACCATTAGTAGCCACCGGGCGGGCATAAAGCGGATCGTTGGGCTGATCGGCGCTGCTGACGCTGACCCAGGTTGCGCCGCCATCGGAGCTACGCAGCAGGCTGACTCCCGGCGGCTTGAGCGAAGCACAGGCTGGCGCGTCACCCGCTAGCAGGGTGTTGTCATCAATCGAGAGCAGGTTGGGCAGGGGGGTTTTGTCGCCTAGCTTCCGCCAGATCCAGGTAGCGGGATCGGCGTTGTCGTCGCCGCTGGTGCGTAGGAACAAGCCGTGGATGGTAACAACCAGCAGCTTGTTGCTGGGGGTAGTGGTAGCCTGCAGCGCAGGTGCGCCGTTGACGGTAAGGGCAACCGGCGGGGCGTAGACGGGCAGTGCGGTGGAGTCAATCGGCGCGGCTGGGGTGGGTGGGGCAAGCGGTAGATCAGCCGCAACCGTTGCGGTGGGCGGCTGATTAGGGGCAGTGGCGATCATGGTCGGGCTGGTTAGCGTGGTGGGACTGGCGATGGGGCTAGCCACCGGATTGAAAACCGGGGTGGGGCTGGCGCTGTCGCAGGCTACCAATAGCAGCAACAGAATTACGAATGTTGAATTGTGAAGGTTGAGTTGTGGACGGCGGCGCATAAGTAGCCGGGATTGGGTTTGGCGGGCTGAATGACCACTGCGGTGCCGTAGGCCAGCACCTCGGTTGCGCCCTGAGCCACTTCATTCGCGTCGTAGCGCATCCCGATGATGGCGTTCGCGCCGATGGCGGCGGCGTGCTGCACCATCAGGTCGAAGGCTTCCTGACGGGCGTGTTCGCACAACTCGGTGTAGAGACTGAGGTTGCCGCCAAACAGTTGTTGCACGCCCGCGCCAATCTGCCCAATTGCGCTGCGGCTACGCACGGTGATTCCACGCACGATGCCCATGTAACGCACCACCTGGAAGCCGGAGAAGTCGAAGCCGGTGGTAACTAGTAGCTGGTTCTGCATCTGGTTCTGCATTATGCTGCTCCTTTTCTTTTCTTTAGGTATGAGTAAAGAGATATGAGTTTCTTCTTCAGCAAGCGGAGTGGATAGGCCACACCTCCGCCAGTTTATTTAATCTCAGCCCCCAGCGGGCGTTTGGGGGAGAATCTTGCCCCGCATCTATGTCTCAGTAAGCAAGATGCTCCTTATGTGTTAGCGAGAGCATCGTTGCGCTTCAACATTTCTCCCCCAACCCCCGCTGGGGGCTTAGTTGATCGAGCTTGGGGCTAACTCCTTTTGTGTTCGCGGGAGCATCGTTGCGCTTCAACATTTCTCCCCCAACCCCCGCTGGGGGCTTAGTTGATCGAGCTTGGGGCTAACTCCACTACTGCATCGGGGCGTGGTTAATCACGCCCCTTCAGCCTGCCTTGATGCTGCCTGAATGTATGACAGCCTGCACCCTATTCATGGTTTCAACCTCATGCCTCGTGCCTCATCTCTCATGCCTTCACGCTAGCGCCTGCGCTTGCGGCGGGTGGGTTTGGGTAGCTCTAGCTCAGGGTGGTCGGACATAACCTGCTCTGCATCTACTACGGTTGCAGATGAAGGAGCGGCGATTGCAGGCGCGGCCTTGACTTCAGGTGGCTCGTACAGGCGGCGGATGAAGTATATGCTGGCGTAGACAAGCAGGGCATCCACCAGCATCAACACAATGCTTGCATTTAGGACACCTAGTGAGCCACTCAAAATGTAGCCAATGATGTTGCCGCCATAGGCGTTGCCCGACGCATTGACAAGCAAGAGCAGGCCCGCTGCAACAGCCAGCCACATCCATTCGCGGCGGCGAAAGTAGGCGAACACCAGCACAGCCGCCGCAACCGTGGCGATGGCGAAGGTGAGTCCAAACCAAAGTTCGGGAATCCACTCGTAACCACTAAGCTGCTTGATCGCATTGACGGTGTCAGGAAGCTGTAGCTTCACAGGGTCGGGTAGCTGGGCGATGGTAGCAGGCGAGGGCGGCCACTGCAGTGCGGAAACAAGACCAGTGGCGGAAGAGAGGATGAGATTTAGCGCCACCCATATCGCAGCGGCACCTGCCCCGGTCATTACTGCCCCCCCCCAGGTGCGTTCTTCGTCGTACTTCAGCACTAGCTGGCAGACGAGGTAGAAGCCGAGTACTCCAGCAAGGCCAGCCACCAGCGAGCTGATCAGGACGAGACTGAGCAGAGTGGTATTATCGGGATTGGCGGGAACGTTGATAACGGAACCGATGCCTTGCTGCACCAATGGCACAACCACCATCTGTCCGGCGAAGCCTGCCAACGCTCCCCATAGCATATAACGGAGCGAAACACCGAAGCGGCGAATCAGCAGGAACGGCACGCCCACAACGAACACCAGGCTGAGGATGATGGTGATGACAGAGCCGATATTGTACAGCGGGGGAATAGGAGTTGATTGTATTGACTGGATGACGGCGGGGCTGACGGTGATAGTGGGCGTAACCGTGCCGCTGGCGGTGGCGGTCTGGGATAGTGTGTTGCTTACCGGGCCGGTTTGCAACAGCGGGGCAAGCAGGTATGACAACAGCATTGAGTTTCCTTTCGCGGCGAAAGCGAGCCAGCGGTTAGGTTCAGCGGAGAGGGTGGATTTGCTGCCCTGGCTGTGTGCGTTCCTCGTCTGGTGTGCTAGTGATAACAGGCGCGGATATTATAACAGATTGGCGCGGATTTGGCAGGGCAATGGGATTAAGATGGGCGGGCAGAGGCGCGATGGGCAATAAGCGCGGCGGCAGCCTGTTCGCCGCTGAAGATTGCGCCGTTGATGCTGCTGTAATTGGTAAACTCAGCGGCGAAGTACAGGCCGGGGATGCCAGTGAAGTTGGCGGGCAGGGTAGCCTTCATGCCGGGCGGTTGGGCGAACTGGGCGAACTCAATGCGGGTGACGCGCAGGGGTTGTAGCGCGGTGACCGCCTCATAATTTGCAAAGAGGCGGGCGAGGTTCACTTGCGCGCGGTCGAACATCTCGTCATCGCTGAGGGCAGGCAATCCGACTATGGCGCAGGAGATAAGATGCTGACCGGGTGGCGCATATTCCGGCGCGACATTGCTTATCTGCTGCACGTTGTTGACGAAATCATCATCGTTCACGTTCAGCACGATCAGCTTCTCGTCATAGAGCGAGCGGCCAGTGGCGAAGTAGACGCACGCCGCGCTAACGTGGGCGGTGGGCAAGGTGAGGCTGGTGAGCCGCGCGGCAGTGACTGCATCGGTGGCGATAACCACCGCCTCGGCCTCTATCTCCTCGCCGGTTGCAGTACGCACACCTACCACTGCGCCTTTTGCATCGCGCAGTAGCGACTCGACCGGAGTGTGCAAGCGAGTTTGGCCGATGGAGTATTCACCAAGCTGATCGGCAATTGCCTGAATACCGGCAGCGGGAACGACGGTGCGGCCAGCGGCCAGCATCTTGTAGTCGAAACGGAAGATGCGGGCGCTGGTGCCTAGCTGGCGTTCGAGGAACACGCCGCCAAAGAAGGGGCGGGCAAAGTTGGTAATGAAGGTGTCGCTGAAGCCGTACTGCTTCAGATAGGCGAGGGTGGAAGTGGAGTCGCGGCGGGCGTTGACCTGCTCCGCGCTATGCCGCCACAGGTCGGCGGTCAGTTGCGCTACCTTCAGCTTGTCGCCGAGGGTGATGGCATTGGAGGCGAGGGTGGCGAGCAAATGCTGGGGGCGGCGCAGCGGGTCGGCGAGGGTGGTATGTTGCCACGCCTGCGCAACGATCGCGCCGGGGTCGAACTCGCGGAAGTCGAGGCGAGCGTAGTCGAGGTGGCGGCGAGCGGCGGGATAGGCGGTGAAGAAGACCTGGAAGCCGCGATCGAGGGTGAAGCCATCCTGATAGTCGCTGCGAACTCGTCCACCAATGCCATCGCTGGCTTCAAGTAGGGTGACAGGCAGATTGCGCTGGCGCAACACCTTGGCAGCGGTCAGGCCCGCCAACCCCGCGCCTACGATAATAATCATTGGGTTAGCCTGTAACTGGGTGGGATCATACCTTGATTATAACCACCTCATTCTGGTCCGTCAAGTGTTATAATATAGTCGCGTAACCAATGCCCGATTATAGATGAGGGCATCTTTGTTGATTCAAGGGACAGAACTTCAATGAGCGAAGGGCAGGCAGAGGTGGTGGAAATAAGGACAGCGGCACTGCTAATTACCAGCACGCCAGCAAACCAGCTTGTGCTGGAGACCGATAGAGGTATAGCGATACGTCGCTACGTTGTCTTTGCTATCTGCTTTGGCTTTATTGCTATGGCTTTTATGTTCGCCTTGATGATTTCCGAGGATGAAGGTGAAACAATTGCTCTGTCAATCTTCCTCGTATGCTCCATTGCTGCAGTTACTAACTTCTGCTATCGCGCTATATACATCGCAGCAAGAGGCAAGGTGTTTGAGTTTGACAACAACTCTGGCTGCCTAACCCTCAACGGGAGGATAGTAGCCATGCTGAAGGAGATTGGTGAGGTGACAATCGAATGTTCCGGCGGCTACCCCAGTACCTACGATGTTTACGCGGGCAAAGTTAGGATAACCAGGATTCTTACCGACTTCAAAGAAGCAGAGATGGTTGCGGAAACAGTTGCCAGATACCTGAGCGTAGCGGTGAGAACGCAGTTTTGCTATGGCAGCTACGAGCAACTAAAAGGCTAGCTTGTAAGCGGAGCAACTTCAAAAGTGGGGGTGTGATGCTAGCATCAGATGCGGTCAAACAGGCGGGAGAAGTAGGAGCGGAGCAGGCCAAGCAGGAGCCGCTAGGCAGCACGCTGATTATAGTGCTGCTTGCCACCTTCTTGCAGCGGCTGGCGTTCGCGGTTAGCGAGGTGCTGTTGGTCTTCTACCTTGCCGATCTGGTCAAAGCCAATGTTGGTTACACGCTGACCGAGGTCGGCATACTCAACGTGGCGCTCTATCTGACGCAGACACTGGCCGCGCCGCCGCTGGGAGCGTTGTCGGATCGGCTGGGGCGGCGCACGTCGCTGCTAATTATGATTGCGGCGGGGCTACTTGCTACGCTAATCCCGGCGCTGACCAGCCTGTTTGCGCTGCTGATCCTCAATCGCATCGTGGCAGGCGCGGCGAACATTGGCGCGTCTCCGGCGGGACTGGCGCTGCTTACCGATGCAACCAGCGGCTCACCAGCGCGGCGGGGTCGGGCGGTGGCGCTATATGAGGGGCTGGGGCTGGCGGCGCAGATCGGTGGGGTGGTGCTGTCCAGCGTACTGTGGCAGACTATGGGGCAGGGCAGCTTCTACCTGGCGGTCGCGCTGCTAGGCCTGACCCTGCTGCTTACCGCCTGGTTCGTTAAGGACAGCTACCGCAATGCCCGCGCCGATGAGGGGGCAGATGATAGCATAAAGGTGGATCGACGCACCTGGCTGGGGCTGCTCCGCAGTCGGCGGCTGTGGCAGTTCGCGCCGGTGTGGATTGCCGCCAACGCCATCCTGGGGATGTGGTATACCTACACCGCCATCCTGCTGCTCGGTTCGTCGCCAAACCCCCAGCAGGCGCTGGTTGGTAGCCTGTACGGACAAACTATTACCGCCGGGCTGGTGTTCCTGGGCTACGGCTCGATCTATGGCGCGGGGCTGGCCTACTGGTCGGGGCGGGTGATGCCGGGGGCGCGGATGCGAATTATGCTGATCGCCAGCGGCGCAGTTGTACTGGTCAGCGCCTGCCTGTACGTTTTCAACCATGCGGGCGGGGCGACCTGGGCCTGGCTGCTGATCCTGCCAGCGGCGGTTGGTGAACTGGGCGAGAGCGGCTTCGTACCCGCCGCGCTTGCCTACCTGACCGATTTGGCTGAAAATATCGGTGGGGCGCACGATCGCGGCGCGGTGCTGGGCTTCTTCGGCACCGGCAACAGCCTCGGCAACGTGCTGGGTGTGGTGTTCGGCCTGCTGTTCATCCAGTGGTGGGGGCTGCAATTCGATGGGCTGCTGCTGGGTAGCGTCATCCTGGCGGTAATTGCCTTTGTCGCTGCATGGCCGCTCTATCGGGAAGAACAAAAGAGCCTATGACTATTTTACTATGGCAAATGAGTACCATCGGGTCATGCGCGGGACGAGGGTATGCGGGTATAATAACCCTGTCGCGCGGTTTATCTGCCAATGACGGCGACAAACACTTAGACGGGTCCGGCTGCCACCGGGTCCGTCTTCCTTTTTGTCCGCCAGGGGTGTGCGTCACATTCTTGCAACGTATGTGTGGCGTAGGGGCGGATTGCGTCCGCCCTGGTTTGGGTATGCAAGAACGTGACGCGCACCCGTCCGCCAGATCCAGCTTGACAAAGCGGGTACGGTATTGTATAATACCCCTGCAGCAAACAGATCGCGGGGTGGAGCAGTGGCAGCTCGTTGGGCTCATAACCCAAAGGTCGGTGGTTCGAATCCGCCCCCCGCTACCAATACAAGGC
>JBBRMT010000134.1:0-12530 GCA_038230695.1 Chloroflexia bacterium | reverse complement strand
TCACGTCCAGGCAAGAAAAGGTGTCTCGCGGAATCGGTTTTGCTGCCCGAGCCATGGAACGGCTTGGCGACGAGGCGTCCGAGCGCGCGGTTGCGTTCTAGCACAGCCTGCACGAGATTGGCCGCAAGCAATAGCGAAACGACCAATATGTCCGGGTTCTTCATCCGTCGGCTGATGCAGGGCGTGATCAGCATCATCGGCGCAAGCATAATACGGTCGGCCATATTGGGGTAGCCGCCCACCCTTAGCCGCTCGTGGTGTTGCTCGTCAGCGGTCAATACTTCCAACTGCGAGTTTGACACCAACTCCTGATCGTTATGGGCCATTACGTCGAGGCCGAGGTCGTCAATCACCGCCAGGTCATTGGGATGATTGCCCTCGGCAGTGAAGGCGTGCAGCTTGTACATCCGTACCCGCATATCCACCTTCTCGACCAGCCCATTTTTCAGCATCTTGTTGGCGATCGCCCGCACTCGCTGCTCGGTTACATCCAGCATCACCGCAATAGTGTTCAGGTCACGCTCGGCATCCACCATAGTTAGAAAGCGCCACTCATGAAAATCGAGGCTGATGCTCTGCATCGAACTAGCGGGTTGATGCACCAGCTTCAGCACCAGGGCGCTGCTTGGCACATTCTGGCTGATCTCGCGGAAGGCGGTGGCGCGGTTACGCCCCTCGGTTACTAGAGCGACATTGCCCTGGCTGATGTTGGGTTGGGGGATGGCAATATCGTACGCCTCGAAGTGAAACTTGCCCCCACCCCAGACAAACGGCTCCAGGGCTAGCTCGAAGCCATCGTTGGGGGCGGATGTGCCAGTCGCCCCGCTGCCTTCGGAGTGGATGACCCGCCCATCCTTAAGGTAAAGGCGGACAGTGTGCTGCTCCTCATTCTGCAAGGTGAGTTCGCCGGTCTTGCGCTCCACCTGTAGCAGCGCGATGATGTTGACTAGCTGAAACTCGATAAGTTGCCCCACTAGCGCCACGAGTAAGATCCGCCTTCCCTGCTGTCAGCTTTGCATAACATATGGTAGGCACAGTGTATAGGAAAGCTACTGCCTTGTCAAGCCCCCAGTTCGCGCTAAAAACTTGCCATTCAGCCTCAGTTGGTGTATAATACGCCTAGCTAAAGCGAAGAGATGCCCTGCGGTGTTCGTGATGTTTAACGAAGTTTTGTTCCAACAAGCTTACGTCGGGAGCAAGTCTGCCTGGGGGGTTGGACAAGCCGAACTCAGAGTCGGTAGCCCATAATCCTTAAGAGACGTTCCCACCTGTCTGCTAGACAGGTTCAAGACGGCGTGAACACACGGCACAGGCGGGGTTTCTTTTTGCCTTGCGCCAGGAGAATTATGCCCCTATTTATCCTCTACGGCCCCGATCGCTATAGCATGGATGCCGAAACCAAAAGGTTGCTCGATACCTACCTGCCCGTAGAGCAGGGTGGGCGCGACTTCAACCTCCTGCGTCTCGATGGGCAGAAGGTAAGCGCAGATCAGCTGGCCCAGGCGGTGCAGGCAATGCCATTCCTCTACGACAGGCGGGTGATCATCATTGATGGCCTGCTGGCCCGCTTTGGCAAGGCGGGTAAAGCGCAGGCCGAAGCTGCTAGGGATATGGATAACGATATGAGGGTGGTTGAAAGCGAACCACCCGCCACTAACCCAACTGTGCCGCCTGCAAAGGGCAAGCGCGGCAAGTCAGCTCCTGTCTCATCAAATCCGGTTGACGCTATCGGCAGGCTACTCACCGATGTGCCGGACGGCGCGGTGATTATCACCCGCGACGCACTGATGCCCACTAAAGAGAAGGGCAAGCTGGGCTGGAAGCTGAACTTGCCACGCAACAATCCCCTGACCAAATATTTGAAGGGCGAACAGATCCAGTGCATTGCGCCACAGGGTCTGGCCCTGGCCCGCTGGGTGGAAGATGAGGTTAAGCGTTACGGCGCGAAGATTGACAAGAGCGCGGTTGACTTGCTTACCGCCGACCTTAGCCCTGAAGATGACCGCAACCAACTGGCACAGGAGCTTAGCAAGCTGGCGACCTACGCAGGCGAAGGCGGGCGCATAGATGCCGCCACCGTGCGACTGCTTACCCCTGCAAGCGTGCAGGAGGACGTTTTCAGGATGGTCAACGCCATGGCCGAGCGCGATCTCAAGACTGCGCTGGCGATGTTGGAGCAGATGCTGGGCAGCGGCCATCACCCCTTCGAGTTGCTGGGGACGATCGCCTGGCAGTTTCGCAACCTGCTCCAGGTCAAGGAGCTTGATCGCAAGCGGATGCGTCCCGCTGAGATTGCCGAGCGGGTGGGGATGTCGCCATTCGTGGCGCAGAAGAGCGCGGAACAGAGCCGCGCCTTCAGCATCGAGCAATTGAAGGACATTCACCACCGCCTGCTGTCCTTCGATGCCGCCGCCAAGCGCAGCCTGGTAACGCCCGAACTGGGGTTGGAATTGCTGGTGGCCGAGGTGTGTCGAAAATAGTTTTTAGTTTTGAGTGCTGAGTTTTGAGTTAAAAGCAAATATTAAATAGCCCTCGAAGTTATCTTCGAGGGCTTAGGGTGGAGCGATAAATGCAAGTTCCCCGTTCTGCTCAACTCAAAACTCAGCACTCAAAACTACGCTGCAGCAGCAGGCGTATAGCCCTGGGCCTTGCTCAACTTGTGCATCATGCGCGACTTGCGGCGGGCGGCCTGGTTCTTGTGGATAATGCCTTTAGCGGCAGCCTTGTCCAGCGCCTTCTGTGCCTCTTGCAGCGATGCGGCGGCGTGTTCGAGGTTTGGCGCAATTGCCGCCTTACCAATGCCATGCCCATGAATCTGCCGCTCGGTGCGGGTGATAAGGGTCTTGATCTTCGACTTCGTAGTGGTGTTGCGTACCCGCTTGCGGGCGGATGAACGCATTGCCTTCAGGGCAGCCTGCTTATTTGCCAAACTATTTGCCTCCATCGAGCGCAGTAAAGCTGCGCGGGATTATCAAATTGATCTTTGTCCCTGACCTATGTTGGCAGGGTTGACATGGTACATTCACTTTGAGGGCGCAAGAATACAACGCCTGTCACGGTGCGTAACTGGCGCAATTATACCCCAACCTGAGCGAAAAAGCAAGGAGTTTGCCCTATGCAAATACGGCCTATGCAAGAAGCCGACATCGCCCATCTGGATGAGATTGACCCCACTTCTACCGTCAGCAGCTACCTGGAAGTCGAGATAGATAGTGGACCAGGCATAAACCATAGCTTTCGTCTGGTCGAGCGCGAGCTATGTCCGCCCATTGTAAAGGGTGATAGCTACCGTTACGGCTGGGCCGAACGCGAACACGCCCGCCGCAAGTTGGCCGAAGCAAGCGGGCTACTGATGGTGGTCGAGGAGGATGGCAAGCTGCTGGGTACAATGGAGGTTGAACCGAGCGATTGGAACAATGCCGCCACCATATGGAACATTCTGCTTTCACCGGCGGCACGGGGCAAAGGGGTTGGTCGTCGCTTGATCGGCTGGGCCAGCGCCTGGGCGAAAGAAAATGGTTATCGGGCATTGATGCTGGAGACGCAGAGCAACAACCCATCCGCCTGCCGCTTCTATCAGAATAACGGCTTCCAACTTGTGGGTTTCAACACAATGCTATACACTAACGACGACATTGGCAGGCAGGATGTGGCCCTATTCTGGTGTCTGCCACTGGTTGAGGAATAGATGGCCCAGACAAGCCAGTTTCCCGCCGAGGATCAGCAGACTAACGCGGTGCAGCCGCCTGCCAGCGTAGGCCGCGCCGTGGCCCGCAACACTGTTATCGTAATGGCCGCGTTCGTCCTCAGCCGAATGCTGGGGCTGGTGCGCGACATCATCATTGCGCTGGTTTTCGGCACCGGCAACGGCCTGGGTTCGTACAACGCCGCTTTCCGCGTACCCGACACCATCTTTCTGCTGGTAATTGGCGGGGTTGTGGGTAGCGCGTTCATCCCGGTGTTCAGCGCGATGCGTCAACGCAAGGAATATGACGCATCATGGCGGCTAACCTCCACATTGATCAATATCTCGCTGGTGATAATTTCTCTGATTGGTATTCTCGCGGGGCTACTTGCGCCGCAGTTGGTCGGCGGCATCATTGCGCCAGGGTTCAAGCCGCAGGAGCAGGCGCTAACCGTAGACCTGACCCGCATCATGTTGCTATCACCGCTGTTCCTGGGGCTGGGGGGCTGGGCGCAAGGGGTGCTGAACGCGGAGAGTCGCTTTGCCCTGTCCGCCTTTGCCCCCATCTTCTACAACCTGGGCATCATCGTCGGGGCAGTGTTGCTTGCGCCCACCTTCGGCATTTACGGCCTGGCCTGGGGGGTGGTGATTGGCGCGTTCCTGCACTTCGCCAGCCAGGTGCCGGGGCTGGTCAAAGTGGGGATGCGCTATCAATTGCGCCTCAACCTGCGCGATAGGGGGGTGGGGCAGGTGATGCGGCTGATTGGCCCCCGCTTGATCGGTCAGCTAGCCTTCCAGACTAACTTCATCATCATCACCGCGCTGGCAAGCGGGCTGGGCGAGGATAAGGTGTCATCCATCAACTACGCCTATGCCCTGATGATGCTGCCGTTCGGAGTGTTCGCCCTCAGCCTCAGCACCGTCATCTTCCCCACCCTAACCGCGCAGTTCGCCCGCAACGAAACCGCCCAGCTACGCAACACGCTGTGGGCTGGCGTGAGGGTGCTGGTGTTTATCAGCGCGGCCAGCGCGGGCGGGTTGCTGGCGCTACGCTATCAGATTATCGCCTTGCTCTACCAGCACGGCACGCAGTTCACCGCCACCTCTACCGAACTGGTGGCCGAACCGCTGCTCTGGTTCAGCCTGGGGCTGGTCAGCTACTCGGTGGTCGAGGTGCTTACCCGCAGTTTCTATGCGATGCAGGATACGCGCACGCCGGTAAAGATTGCGGTGGCAACCGTGCTGCTCAATGCGCTGTTCGCGGTATCACTGGTCGGCTCGCTGGGGCAGGGTGGGTTGGCCCTCAGTCTGGCAGCCAGCACAAGCTGCGAACTGCTGATGCTGCTGTTCTTCCTACGTCGCCGCCTCGACCGCGAGAACGAAGTGACGCTGGAACGCGAGACGCTAATCTCTGCGCTAAAAAGCATCGCGGCGGCAACGGTCATGACTATTGCGCTACTTGGCCTGAACACCTTGCTGGGCAACTGGGGACAGGGCAACACGCTGGGTGGTTTGGTGCGGGTGAGCGGCAGCGTCGCGCTGGGTGGCGCAATTTATCTGTCAGCCGCTCGTCTGCTGGGCAGCCGCGAATTGAATGAGGCAATCTCCCTGGTGCGACGAAGACGTGGCGTTGGATTGACATAATAATATAGCATTACGCAGTTTGGTAGGGCGAATAACGGTTCGCCGCTTAATAATGAACTTACTTTTAGGGTAACTACATAAGTCCTAATATAAAGCATATGATGGATTAGCCTTACTGAATTGCTACCCCATACATGACCATTTTCCTATTGCGATCCATCTTCACTGCTGATACAATAGGCCCAGGTGAGGAATAAACCTCCTTACCAAAACGCACTTTTTATAGCATATGGAAAAAGGCTTACCCGACCGAAAGGCGGGGACGCAAAGCTATGGTTCTAAGGCTGGGTCGCCAGCTATGAACGCCAAGCTGCCCACATTGCTTATCTGCACAAACATGGCTGCCGAAACCTTACCAACACCTTACCAAGAGATAAGGTTCGGCACCACCCGCAAGCAAGCGAGCAGCTCTGGCATCACTCAAGAGAGGAAGCCAGGAATGACTCGCTATAATTTTTTCATCAAGCTGTTTGTAGTCGCTATCATTGTTACCATGTTCGCCGCAATCGCACCCGCTGGACGCGCTAGCGCCGATTCGGGCGCGGCATCCGGCTCCGCCAATGGGGTTCCTACCGGCCCTGTACTGGTTGCGGGTGAACAGTATATGCTCGACCAGATCAATGCCACCCGCTACGCCGCTGGACTCGGCACGCTGACGATTGATCTTACTCTGGAGAAGCTCTCCCGCTATCGCAGCGCCGATATGGCAACGCGCGGGTACTTCAGCCACTACACCCCCGAAGGCACCACCTTCATTGATATGATTAACAACCTGAACCTTTATTACACCAACATAGGCGAAATCATCAACCGCAACAACTACGACAATTCCATCTCGCCCCAGGTTGCCTTCACCAGCTTCATGAACAGCCCTCTGCACAAGTCATACATCATGACCCCAGAGTATACCGAAGTGGGCGTGGGCATGGCGACCGACAGCAACGGGGTCAAGTATTACACCGTCATCTTCCTCGCGCAGTAACCTAATCCGTCAACCCAACCGAACACAGCGAGCGGCCTGGCTTATCAGCAGGCCGCTTTCTGTTGCCTATAGCCAATCAGCATCATAGTTTGGCTTTGTGGGTGCCGACGGCGCTACGGGTAGCGCGGCTGCCATCGTAGCTAATCAGGATGCGCTCGTCGCCGACAAGAGTTTCCAGATGGACGGGGCGACCCCATAGCTGATAGAGGTACAGAATGGTCTTCTCGGCGTAGCTGAGGTCGAGTTCCTGGCCCTCGTAGCGATGCAACAGGTAGAGTTCGTGGTTGCGGCGGTAATCACCATCCTCGACGGTGATGTACGGCACGCCGAAGTTGGTCATGCTGGTAACGATGCCGTCGCGTACCTTCTCCCAATTCTTCTCGACGATCACCCACTCGTTGCCTTCTTTGGCATAGAGATATAGATCTAGTTCCTCAATCAGTTCCTTGGTTAGATAGTTGCGGAGAAAGGAAACATCGTTGTCCAGTTCGCGCACCTCGAACAGCTTGGCGCGGCCCTGCCCTGGTGTCATGCCCAACCGCGCTTGATCCTCCGCCGAGGGGTTGTCCCAGCGTTTCTCAATCGCCTCATACATCTTCACGCCCAGGTAGTAGGGGTTGACGTGATAGCGGCTGGGGGCGACCACGCCAGCGTTGACGGTGGCATACTCGGTGTACTCGTCACTGCTCATCTCGTACTCGCGCATAATGCGCTGGTGCCAGAAGCTGGCCCAGCCCTCGTTCATAATCTTGGTCTGCATCTGCGGTACGAAATAAAGCATCTCCTGACGCACGATGCCGATAATGTCGCGCTGCCAATCCTCCAGCCCCCGCGCATAGTCGAGGATGAAGCGGAGCAGATCCTTCTCCGGTTCTTCGGGGAAGCGGGTACGCTCATCGCGCTCATCGGCCTTGCCCTTATCCTTGAGCCGATTAAGGCTGGTACGGCCACTCTCGCGGCTAGGCAGCACAGGCTCAGGCACATCAATCACACCACGCAGGTTCCAGATGTCGTCGTAGGCGGATTCCACCGGCTTGCTGGGTCGGTCGCGCTCGGTGCGCTTCTCCGCATCGGTCAGATAGCGGAAGGAGAGGTGCGGGTCTACGTGTTCGGCGATAGAGAGAACCGCATCGAGGAACTCCTCTACCTTGCGCGTGCCGTGAGTATATTCGTACTCGCGGATGCGCTCGGCGTTTAGGCTGGCGCTCTCCACCATCTGGCGGTTAGTGAAGCGGTAGTAGGCGTTGTGCTTGAAGAAGTCAACATGGCCGAGGACATGGGCAACCACCATGCGGTTCTGGGTTAGCGAGTTGTTCTCCAACAGGAAGGCGTAGGCGGGGTCGGCGTTGATGACCATCTCGTAGATCTTGCTCAGGCCGTAATCGTACTGCGTCTTCATCCGGTAGAAGGCTTTGCCATGCGTCCAGTGCGAGTAACGCCCCGGCAATCCGTATGCGCCGAACTCGTACATGATGCTGGCTGGCACCATCTCGAAATGGATGGGATAAGGGTCGAGGCCGGATTCTTTCGCCATCGCCCACATCGTTTCGATGTCTTCGCTTAGTTGGTCAATCAGTGGATCCATTAGACACCCCTTACCCTAACCCTCTCCCTCGGCTGGTAGAGGGGATCGTCAGTTCGATGGATTGATGTTGCCCAGCGTCGGGTCGAAGAACTTCTTCAGCGCAGGGTAGACCTCGCGCTTGTCGGTGATGGTGACGGTGAGGAACTTGGGTTCGGTTAGCTTGCCGAAGGCGGACATCAGCGTGCTGCTGCTACCGCGATAGCCCTCGCGGATTTCGCCGTAGCCGAAGATATTGCACACCTCCAGCAGCTTGTGGACGTACTGCACGCATAGGTCGTTGTCCCAGGGCAGGTTGTCACCGTCGGAGAAGTGGAAGGGATAGATGTTCCAGTCGTCGGGGTTGAAGCGTTCCTGGATGATCTTGAGCGCCAGTTCATAGGCGGACGAAACCTGAGTGCCGCCGCTCTCGCCCTTATGGAAGAACTCGTCCTCGGTCACTTCCCGCGCCTCGGTGTGGTGGCTGATGAACACGACTTGTACGTTGTTGTATTTGGTCCGCAGGAAACGAACCATCCAGAAATAGAAGCTACGGGCGATGTACTTCTAGAACTCGCCCATGCTGCCGCTCACGTCCATCATCGCAATCACCACTGCATTTGAGTGGTGGCGGACGCGCTGATCCCAGGTCTTGAAGCGTAGATCTTCCTCGTGCAAGCCGCCAAAGTGGGGGTTGCCTCGCGCCGCGTTGCGCTTGATATTCTCGCGGATGGTGCGCCGCTTGTCGAGGTTTGGCATTATGCCAGTGCGGCGCACGTCAACGAACTCGACGGTTTCGGATTCAACCTCGGTCTGCTTTTTGTCCTCAAGGTAGGGTAGACCCAGATCCTCGAACAGTAGCGCCGCCAGTTCATCCACCGACACCTCGGCCTCGAAGTAATCATAGCCGGGTTGGTCGCCCGCCTCGCCGGAGCCTTTGCCCGCGCCCTTGCCTTTAGGGTTGCCCGCCGGGCCAAGCACATCGCCAACTTTGGAGTCGCCCTCGCCCTGGCCGCTGTGTTCGCCGCTGTTGGGGTCGAAGCGGAAGCGATATTCATCGAGCGAACGGATCGGCACCTTGATCACCTTCTTGCCGTCGCTGAGGATAATGTTTTCGTTGGAGACGATCTGGCCCAGGTTCTTCTTAAGCGACTCCTTGATCTTCTCCTTGTGCCGCTGCTGGTCAATCGGCCCCTTGCGGTGCAGCGACCAGTCGTGCTGGGAGATCGAGGGAGTGCCGGGTTGGAGGTTGGAGTTGTAATCAGTCATTGTAGTCACCCTTTGTTAGTTATGGCTAACTGAATAGCGGCTAGCCGTTGGTAAGCCTCTACTATCTTTCGTTCTAGCTCATCAGCCAGAGCTTCAAATGGCCCAAACAAGCCTATGTTTTTATTTGTCATATGAAGCTGCCCTTCGCCAATGTTACCTTAATGCTGGGCTGAGGAGAAGCCTTTGAAGCGGGCAATCTCAGCCGAGTTAAAGACCCAATACCTGACCACATCGAGCCAGACAGCCACGAGTACAAACACATCAGCGAGCCGCACTTTTATCTGCTGAAAGTTGATGTCAAAGTGCTGATCTGACAATGAGATTAGCGGTTCGCTGTCCCTATGGGCTGATTTACCAACTGCACGACCAGCCTTTACCTCAATTTTAAGACCAGGGTCAAGCCAGAAGTCATAATTTTGATTGCCGTAGTTAGAATCAAGCTTCTTGCTTGCTCGTTTCAGGCTTGGCGCAATGCTCATCAAATGAGCAGCAACCCACTGGTCGCCGAATGTACGTGGACCACGTATCTCGAACACCTCGCGGTAGGGGTAGCCATAAGTTGCAACGTACTCACGCCGCAATTCCTCATATTCTGATAGGCTCATCTTACCGTGACCAAGCAAGTTTGCTATCGTATACTCATACCTGTTGAACGGGCAGACATTTGCCAGCGTATCAAGGACTACACGAAACGCTGCTGGGTCATCCATTCGTTCAATCAAGGCATCCAGCTTCTGCCATAGTTCGTTCGTCGGAGTCAAACAAGCACCTCAATCAAACAGAGTTAGTTGTCTTTCATCAAGTGCGGGATGCACTAGGGTTGAATCCTCAAGCTCTGTCACAAACGGGTTGCTGTTCTGCCAACCCAGCTTGCCAGTCTGCCGATAGCGTTCCAACCTTCTTATCGCAATTTCGCAGAATACTGGATCATTATCCATGGTGAAGCAACGGCGGTCTGATCGTTCGGCTTGCAACAGGGTTGTGCCGGAATGGGCGAAGAAGTCGAGTACGATATCACCGCGCTGCGAACTGGCATTTATGATGCGCTCGATCGCCTTGAGCGGCTTCTGCGCGTAGCAGCCATTGACGTTCTCTTCCAGTCGGTAGAATATCTGCTGGATGTCGAACCAGACGTTACCAGCCCCTATATATGGTGACTTGCCACGCTCTGTGTTCTCGGTCAGTTCGTCACCAAGCACCTTGTAGTAACCCTTCACCGCTTTTGGTATCTCAGTGTATTGTGGGGTGAAGAAAGGTTTGCCTTTGGTGTAATATAGCAATTCCTGGCGTACCGCCATCCAGTTGTGCTGCGTGCCATAACCGCGCTGATTACGCATCGTGATAAAGCTGCGCGAAGCGAATGGCGTGGCCCGCATCATGATCATAAACTCCGGTAGCGGTTGGAAGCCTTCGTTCTGATCTGCGCCGAGCCAGATATAAAGACTGCTATCAGGTAGCATCACGACTTCAGTATTCGCCACCCACTGCTGGCACCAGTAGATATACTCGGACACAGAACGCTGATCGAAGGCGACAAGATTATACGGCGGATCCTGAATAGCAAGGCTAGCACGCTCTGTACAACACAGCTTTGCCACATCGCTAGCTGAGGCAGCATCAAGGCAGCCGACGCGATGACCATTGATTGGATCTGTCCATACCTCGCCGGGTTGGAGGCGGCAGAACTCCAACAAGCGATTATGCGTGTTATTCTCTTTATCCAGACGTGGCAGCGGATACGTTAGCATTGTCTAAACCTCAGTTGGCTGAACTATGCCCAACCAATTCCGTTTCTTCACTTGAAAGCTGCGGTGTGGGTACAGGTATAGGCAGTCCGTCTTCAGCAATTCCCTCCAAGTGGAACTGCATCGCCTCTAGCATATAGGTCAGTGTATCTGGCACGGTGTCTCCAACGGTGAACACGCCAGGCAATTCCGGACAGTGGGCAGAGTAGTTATTGTTCAATTGGGTGATCACTATACGGTATACGTATTCGTTCATCGCCATTTCTCCTCTGGTATCTGTGCGGTTATCATGATGCTTCGGAAGGTCTTAGGGTCCACATCATCGTTCATACCATGAACTGGTACGGTGACTGTTCCAGGTTTTGTTGAGTGCTTGTAGTGCCAATGGCTGCCCTTAGTTCGGGCATGATACCAACCATCTCTTTCAAGTATTCTGATGACCTCACGAGTCTTCTTGATGATTGGCATATTCAGCCCTTATGACGCACCTGGGGGTACGGCCAGCCGCACCCCCAGTCGTTTGCGTATTCCGACGGGCGTTAGCGGTTCAGCAAACTACCCACATACTTGAGCAACTCATTGGCGCTGGCGGGGGTGTAGCCGTGTTCTTCGACCAGCCGATTGATCACCTCGTTGACGCGCTTTAGCTGTTCAGGGTCGGGGGTGCGCGAGGAGGTGGTTATCTTGACGATGTCGCGCAGGTCGGCGAACAGCTTCTTCTCGATTGCCTCCTTGAGCCGCTCGTGCGAACTGTAGGAGAAGGTCTGGCCGCGCCGCGCCAGGGTGCTGATGCGGATCAGGATCTCCTCGCGGAACGCCTTCTTGGCGTTCTCGCTAACCCCGATTTGCTCCTCGATTGAGCGCATCAGTTGCTCGTCCGGCTCCATCTCCTCCTCGGTGATGGGATCCTTCAGCTTCTGCTTGTTGCAGTAAGCCTCAACGTTGTCCAGGTAGTTGTTGAGCAGGTTGCGTGCAGCCTCCTCGAATGAATAGACGAACGCCTTCTGCACTTCCTTCTTGGCGATCTCGTCGTATTCCTTGCGAGCCTCGGCGATGAAGTTCATGTACTGTTCGCGCTGATCCTTAGTGATGCTGGTATGCTGCTCCAAACCGTCGCGCAAAGCACGGAGCGCGTCAATCGGGGTGATGAACTCGACCCCCTCCTTGACCAACGCGCTGGATAGCCGATTGATGACGTAGCGCGGGCTGATACCGTCCATGCCCTCGCGGGTGGTATCGTCCTGTAGCTCCTTCACATCCTTCTGCTTGAAGTCGTCCACCTCTTCGCCATCGTAGAGCTTGAGCTTCTTCATCACGCTCATGCCTGCCTTCTTCGATGGCTCCAGGCGGGTAAGCACCGCGAAGATGCTGGCAACCCGCAGGGTGTGTGGCGCGATATGCACCTTCTGAAGCGCGCTCTGCTTCAGCAGCTTCTCGTAGATACGCACCTCGTCGCTGACCCGCAGGTTGTACGGCACCTTTACCAGAATGATGCGGTCTTGTAGCGCCTCGCTCTTGCGGTTGCCGACGAAGGCGTTGTACTCGCTCTCATTGGTGTGTGACACCACCACCTCATCGGCGTAAATCATGCTGAAGCGGCCCGTCTTGATGTTCTGCTCCTGCGACAGGGTGAGCAGCACATAG
>JBBRMT010000133.1:0-12603 GCA_038230695.1 Chloroflexia bacterium | reverse complement strand
GTGAAGCAAGTTTGTGTTCTGCTGGGCCTGAGCGTATCGGGCCAGAGCCAGGTCAAGCGTGAAGGCCAGGCGCCAATGAAGGTGGATATTACCCTCTTTGGCGGCGAGCAGGCCGCAGCCCGCTTTACGGCCAACAAGAGCCAGCCCAGCCGCGACCGCTACCGCGAGGCGTTCACTGTCATAGAAGTGGAGCATCGCGGGGCTAATCTTGACACCAAAGAGAGTAGCAACACCAACCCCAGCTATCAGATTGCCAACTACCTGCACTATACCAGCCTGCCCTGGGGTATCCTCACCGATGGCGCACGCTGGCGCATCTACCAGCGTACCGATCCACTGCGTACTGATGTCTACTTCGAGGTTAACCTGGCCGCGATTCTGGCAATTGCTGACCACGATGAGCGGGCTGCTGCATTCACCTGGTTCTATGCCTTCTTCCGCGCCGCCGCCTTTGACCGCTTCGACCGGCGCAGCTTCCTGGATGTAGTGAGGGCGGGCAGCGAACAGCACGCCATCGGCCTGCAACGCAGCCTGCGACGGCAGGCGTTCGCGGTTGTCGAAGAATTGGCGCGAGGCATCCATGCTGCCAACCCTGGTACGCCGCTAGTCGAGGTGTATGACCATGCTACCATCATCCTCTATCGCCTGCTTTTCATCAAGTTCGCCGAGGACAGGGGGATTTTGCCCCTGGATAACCCCACTTACCGGCGGCTGTACGGCTTCAGCAACCTGCAAGACGAACTGCTCAGTAAGCTGGACGACCCCGCCATCCACCTGGGCAGCGACGGGGGTGACCTCGGCTACTGGCATCGGTTGCTCGACTTCTTCACCGCGCTGAACGAGGGCAACCCTGGCGCCGGTATCTACGCATACAATGGCGGTTTGTTCAAGCCGGAGCGCATCGCTGGCGCCGCTGTGCCGGACCGCTACCTTGCTCTGGCGCTCGATAAGCTGGCCCGTATCAGCGAGGGCAGGGTAAAGAGCAAAGTGGACTATCGGGAGTTGCAGCCCCGCCACCTGGGCAGCATCTATGAGGGTCTCCTGGAGCAGCAGTTGGTGGAGCAAGACGGCGAGTTGCGCCTGCGGAGCGCGGAAGGTGGCAGCGAACGGCACAATACCGGCAGCTATTACACCCCTGATTACATTGTTGATTATATCGTGGCCGCAACTGTTGACCCACTCTGTGCAGGCAAGTCGGCGGCGGAGATTGCCCGGCTGAAGGTAGTTGACCCGGCCATGGGTAGTGGACACTTTCTGCTTACTGCCCTGCATCTGCTGGCAAGCCGCCACGCTCAGGCCAGCAAAGAAGCCGCCATACGCGCCACCATCCCGATGACCCCTGGGATGAATGATGACGAGTACGATGCTACAATTGCTCAACTGGTAGCCCAGGCGGCGGTCAGTGACGAGGATATTTCGCGCTCCGCGCGGCTGCTGGCTGAGCGCTGTATCTACGGCGTGGATGTGAACCCGCTGGCGGTGGAGCTGGCGAAGCTGACGCTCTGGATTTACACCCTCAGCCGGGATAAAGCATTGACCTTCCTCGACCATCACCTGAAGACGGGCAACAGCCTGCTGGGAGCGCCGCTTGATTTCGCACTATTGGCCGACCTACCTCGGTTGAAGGGTAAGGCTGGCAAAAGCAGACCGCTGCCGCTATTCCAGCACGCCTGGCAAGCGCAGGCAGCTAAGCTGACGGCGCGGCTAACCGCGCTAGCTGCACTACCTGGTGACACCGCCGCCCAGGTGCAGGCGAAGGATGCCGCTTATAGCGAAGTGCAGAGTCTCACCGACCACTACCGCGCTCTTGCCGATGTGTGGCTGACCCCATATTTTGGGGTCAACATAAGTGATGGAGAGTACATCAACGCCAGCCAAGCGCTGGGTGATGAGGCAGCGTGGCGGGCGCACTTCAGCGCCGACCTCGAGCAGGCGGCCGCCATTGCTCGCGCCCGTCGCGCCTTTCACTGGCGGCTGGAGTTCCCCGACGTGTTCGATGGTGGCGCGGCTGAAGGCTTCGACGCGGTGATTGGCAATCCGCCGTATGTGCGTCAGGAGCGACTGGCCGAGCAGAAGTCAGCGCTGGCCGCGCTTTATCCCGAAGTGTTCAACAGCGTGGCCGATCTGTACGTGTACTTCTTTCAGCGAGGGCTGGAACTGCTGCGGCGCGGCGGCTGGCTTGGTTACATCGCCGCCAACAAGTTCATGCGGGCCGGTTACGGCGCAAAGCTGCGCCAGCATTTGAGCGGCTTCACCATTGCCCAGGTTTTGGACTTCGGCGACTTGCCGGTGTTCGAGGAAGCGACCACCTATCCCGCGATATATATAATACGGAGAGGTCCAGCAAGTAGCGGGCATCAGGTGCTCACCGCCCAATTCGACACACTACCAACTGATGCCACTGATATGAGCTCAATGGTAGGGCAGCGAGGTGCCAACTTGCCGCAGAATGGCGCGGCCTTTGCTGCCGCTGGTTGGTCACTGGGCGCGGCGGCGGATACCGACTTGCTGGCGCACATGGAGAGCGTGGGCAAGGCGCTGGGGGAGTATACCAATGCTCCTATAGAGCTAGGCATAAAAACAGGCTTTATTAAAGCCTTTGTAATTGATGCTGCCACTCGCGACCGGCTGATAAAAGAGGATATTCGTTCAACGGAGATTATCAAGCCGTTTCTTGATGGCATTGATTCGCGCCGTTACTACACTGCTGTTAGCAACAAGCACCTCATCCTCACAAAAATTGGTGTACCAATCGGCGACTATCCTGCTGTCTTGCGTCATCTATCGCAGTACCAAGCTGAACTTGAACACCGAACTGACAAAGGCGAGCATTGGTGGGAGCTTCGTGCTTGTGACTATTACGATGATTTTGAGCGGCCTAAAATCATGTATCCCGACCTAGCTTCTGGTAGCCGCTTTACGTTGGATGAAACAGGCGCATACGCAGGAAACACAACTTACATCATACCAGTTAACAACACGTATCTATTGGCATTGCTTAACTCACGGCTAATCTGGTTCTACATTTCGCATACTGCTGCTGTTTATCAAGGCGACACATACCGACAGTTCAGCATCTACATGGAGCGTATCCCTATCGTTACACCAACACAGACTACAGCGGTAGGGGAGGTGGCGGGGCGGCTGGCCGAGGGCCACAAGCTGCACGATGCCTGGCGTGGAGGCGACGTACAAGCGCCGATTGCGCTATATCGCTGGCTGCGCGACCAGCCTGCTGATGTGCCGGCTGCGCTACTGGCAGAGCTTGCGACGATACAGTTGGACTGGCACCGTCAGCTACAGGACGAGCAGCGCCGCTTTCTCACGGCGCGTGAGGCCGAGCTAGGGGTGAGCATCGAGCAGCTTACCGGCAAGGATGCGCTCCGCAACTATGCCCGTGCCGACTTCGCCGCATTCATCGCGGCGCTGAACAAAAACCCCAGAGTGCTGAAGCAGGGGGGGATAGACTTCAGCCGTGACCGTACCCGTCGCCAGTGGCAGCAGAACTTTGACGACTCGCTAAACGTAATCCGCCCACTTGAGCGGGAGATTGCGCTGGCCGACTGGCTGATAGATTATGCCGTCTATACTCTCTACCAACTGAGCGATGCCAACATCCATCTGGTAGAGCAGAGCAACCCTCGGCCTGCTGGCATTGGCTACCACCCCGAGCGCGTCTCACTGGGACTGGTTTAGGATATAGGACTTGACGCGGAAGACGAATTTGCTCTGGCTAGTCATGGGCAAAGCTGGTGCAGGAGCGTGGTTTAGGCAAGGAGCTAAACAATGATACCAGGCAACAAGGGAGCATGGACTTCACCAGCCGCCGCGCCGGTAGCGAGCAGCGGCCCGAAGCCCATTAACTATGATCGTGAAATCGTTGCGTCAGCTAACGATACCCTGGGTTGGAGTGAGCGGGCGGAGGTGCTGGGCGAGTATCTGGCCCAGGTGGCCGAGACTCCGCTTACCGTCGGCATCCAGGGCGACTGGGGCAGCGGCAAGTCCAGCTTCATCAATCTGTTCGAGGCAAAGCTGGGCGAAAATGTAGACACAATGGCCGGGGTTAGCCTCAAGGATAACAGCCTGGCTGGCAAGCTGACCTGCTACCAACACACTGGCGGCCGGGGCATCAATCGCGTATATGTGCTGAAGTTCAACTCCTGGGTCTTCGCCCAAAGCAGCTACACGGTAGATTATCTGCTGCCTGTTTATACGGTGCAGGTTATCCGCGACTATCTTGCCGCCCGTAAGCACGACGACAAGGGCCTGGGTGGCAGAATTATAGACAATCTTGGCAGCATGATGGAGGGAGCAAAGCAGAAAGCGAAGGACGTGGCTCAGGTAGTGGTACCGATAGTCACGCCGGTGAGCAGCGCGGCAGTGGGCGCGGCGCTAGGTGAAGCCGCCCATGAGCAGGTGGGCAAGCTCTCAGGCTTCAAGGATGACTTCCAGCAGTTGGTCGCCGAACTGCTTAAGCTGGATGCTGCGCCCGCACCTCTTAGCAACCGGCTGATTATCATCGTTGACGATCTTGACCGCATTGCGCCGGTGGAGGCGGTGGAGATTACCGAGAAGATCAAAGTGTTCCTCGATGTAGCTGGGATAATCTTCATCCTCGCCGCCGACCTGAGCATTATCCAGAACGGACTTAAGCAGAAATTTGGCGATTCAATCAGTGCTGCCGATGGCAAGAACTACCTCGACAAAATCGTAAAGATTCAGTACAACGTGCCACAGTTGCAGGGAAGCAATCTCGCGGCGATGATGCTTGGTTATCCGACTTTCCGCAATGCTGTCGGGTTGGCAAGGGATACGCCCGTGGCAGAGGTGCAAGCCGCGCCTTACTACACCATGATGCGTATCTTCCCCGCAGTTGGCAGCAACATTCGTAACGTCAAGCGTATTCTGCTCAACTTCGAGTTCAGCCACTTTCTGCTGACCAAAGCGCACGGCAGCATCTCTGTCGACGATGCTTACCGCCTACTTGCCCTCACCATCCTCTACCAGTACGACTACAGCCTGGCGCGAACATTCTACAACTGGCTGGCCGATCCTGCCCGTGAAAACATGACTCTGGACCAGCCGAACGTCGCTGCCCCTGACTTCCTGGCATACATGGCCGGTCAGCGCGAACACGATGCCACCCAGGTTACGGCCTTCTTCACTCAGCTAGTCAGCGCCGGTTACAGCGTGCGCGATTGGCTGAACGCCTATGTGGCAACCACGATGAGCGAAGTATCGGAGCAAGGTACGGACTTGAGGGTAGCCGGTGATAAACAGCTATCCGATACACCTGTGTAGTGTTCACTACCTATTGATTCGGCCAAAGGATACACGCATATAGAACGCTTGTGCCAGATTGACAAGCACACCCGTTCTAGGTTACACTTATGTCAATAGAAAGAGGCATAACCATGCGTAAGCTAGAATACCCATCGCTCAGGCAAGAGAAAATACTGACCTACATCCGCGACTTCAAAGAGGAGTACAATTACTCGCCCAGCATCCGCGACATTCAGGCGGCGCTGACCATCTCCTCGACCTCAGTGGTGGACTACAACCTCAAAGAGTTGGTGAAGCGCGGCCTGATCCGCCGTGCCAGGAATGTGTCACGCACCATCGAGCTGATCGAGCAGGAGCAGTCACATGGGCATCTACCTTATCCCAGTGTACTGATGCTGCCGGTAGCGGGGTCAATCGCCGCTGGGCAGCCAATCCCGGTGTTCGACGAACTCCAGGCCGGGCGGTTGGATGATCGCGCTGAAACCATCGAGATTACCCCCGACATGGTAGGTCGCTACGCCGGTAAGCAGGATGGCCTGTTCGTGCTGCGGGTCAAGGGGCATTCCATGATTGAGGATCTGATCAGCGACGGCGATCTGGTGGTGATGCACAGCCAGGACACCGCCGAGGATGGCGAGACCATCGCTGCATGGCTGGAAGATGAGAAGGCGACCACGCTAAAGCGCATCTACCGCGAGCAGGGCGGGCGAATTAGACTGCAACCAGCCAACGCCACCATGAAGCCCATCTACACCGATGAAGCTAACCTACGAATACAGGGCCGAGTGGTGGCGGTCATCCGCCAGGTGTTCTGAGGTTTGAGTTTTGGGAGCTAACTACATCGAGCGGCGACTGTCTTGAATTATGATTGGTCGCCGCTCGTTTGTGTCTGCCGATAGGTATGATCTTCACGGCTGTACTCGACCTGACCTTTGCCTTCCCTCGATAGAACGCTGTTCACCAACGACTTGTCCAGCTCTGCCAAACCCCTGGCTTTAAGCTCCGCCGCTATCTCTTTGGCGCTGCGGGGCTTGCCATCGGATAGTAGTCGCAGGGCGGCGACCAGTACGGCCTCACGGTGAGGAGCATTCTCCGACTGCGCGGTGGGTGCAGCGCTTCCTTCGCTTGCATCAGCAGCGGCCTCGCTGCTGCCTATCAGCCGATAGCTAAAGGTAATTCGGTCGTAGCTGAACTGCTCCTTGCCCTCTTTCGAGAGTACGCTGTTTACCAGGGATTTGTCCACCCAGGCACCAGACTTACTGAGAGCCGAGGCGATGTCTTTGGCGCGGCGCGGCACACCGTCGGCGAGGAGCTTGGTTGCGCCCTCTAGCACGCGGCTACGGTCTAGTGAACTGGGTCCCACATCTGTCATTACCCTATCCCATCCTCCCCCAGCTTGTCAATCAATTCTTCGTGCCAATCCTTCAGCCACTTCCGCGCCGCCTCGTAATCTTTGAGCTTCAGCTCACGATAAGCGCCCACCCCATAGCGGCGGTATAGCTCGCCGTAAACCTGCCCGTAGCTGTTGCTCCCCTTCACGCCGGTAAGCAGAATGCCCACGTTCTTGACCGCCAGGGCTATCTCCGCTGCCTGCTGTTCGCTGATGGTTGGTTCTGCCGTTGGCTCTGATGCCACACGCAGCTCAAGCGCGGATATACGCTGGTCATGATCGTG
The DNA here is from genome assembly GCA_038230695.1 of Chloroflexia bacterium. Taxonomy (GTDB): domain Bacteria; phylum Chloroflexota; class Chloroflexia; order QHBQ01; family QHBQ01; genus QHBQ01. Next base: position 5,646 of record JBBRMT010000133.1, on the reverse strand, counting down.
CAGCCCTTGTTTGGTATCCTTGACGAAACCGCGCATATAGTCGGCCATCGTCTGGTGCTTACTCTGCGCCTCGGCTAGCCCGCGCTCGAAGTCCACCTGCTGCTGGGCGAGTCTGGCAATTGCCTGGGCCTGAGCCAGTATCAGCTCTGCTGGTGTAACGTCGGCTGGCTGCTGCACCGCTGGCATGATGTCGTTCTTGAAGGCATTCCACAGCACCCGAAATGCTTCAGCGCGGTAACGGTTGAGCTTGTCTTGCAAGTCAGCATCTAGCTTTGCGGTCGTGATGCCAAAGAGCCAGCCAGGAAGCATATCGAGACGTAGGCATAGCAGCCCCCGCTGCCTGCCGTCTGCTCCGGTCATCAGCACTTCACGCATTCCATCGCGGAGCACTGGGTCACGCGATGCTCGCTGCTGCTGCCCACGGGCATCCACACCGAGGAACGTTGCTAGAGGTCGGATTGGTACATAAACATCATCATCCACCTGCGCAGCAGGGATATTGTCTCCGTAGAACTCCACCGTTTTCTCTACAGCAGGGATAATCGCCTGTTCGCCTTGTTCTTTAATCTCATCTTGCGCGTCCATCTTACTCTCCTATCTCAACCCCGTGTATTATGCACGCGGTTGGCTGCGTCCTCACCTCAACCGCGTGTATTATGCACGCGGTTGAGATAGCCAGGACATTTATGAATGAAGTTTAGCACTATGCTGCCTTAAGCGTCAACTTCAGTTCCGTCGGCCTCACTTAGCCATGCCTTGCCCGCAACTGTAATCCGATACCGATACCGCCGTCGGCTGCGCCCACCCCCGACGGCTTCGCGCTCCACCAGGCCCAGCTCCAGCAGTCGCGCCAGCGCCAGATTCACCTGTTGATACACAAGGTGGCTGTCTACCAGCCGCGCGGGTTGGTGCCATGTGCCGTCGGCCAGCTTCGCCAGCACGGCCCGTTCGCGCTTGTTCAACTCCAACCTTCCGCTCCGTTTCCGCTCCGGCTATCGTTTCCTACTTTGGAAACCAAAGCTATTCGCCGCAACTCTGCGGCAATTGCCCGCCCCGCTGCTGCCACTCTCGCCCCGCTGCCCGGCTGCTGCATGCCGCCAATCGCCGCGCTGAGAAGGGCGCTGGCCTCGCTCGTCAGGTTCAGCCCAATGTAGCAGGTTGCCAGCAGCAGGAGATAGGCTAGCTGCTGCACGGCCAGCGCTGCACCATCTTCAGCGGCGCAGGCCCGCTCGGTTATATCGGCCAGTTGATCGTGTCGCGCGGAGGCCAGCAGCACATCAATGGCGCAGGCGGTTTCCCCATCCCCGCCAAACTCTTGCTGCGGCCAGCCTTGCTCCACCAGGCAGGTGAGCGCCAGCCGGTAATCGCCGCTGTCTAGCAATTCGGTTAACCGGGCCAGGATGCGCTCTGCCGATTCGATGCCTTCTGTCATGTCCATTCCCGCTCCTTGCCCGAAGAGCGATATGTGGTGTTGAATTCAGTCTCTCACCACTGCGCTGAGGTATGCTGCTTCAGCCTGCGCCACCCCAGCAGCCGGGCGGCGACGGCCATAGCCTGGGCTGCTGCCATTGGCATCTCCCAACGTCGGGCTTTAGCAGCGGCCTCGACCAGCACACCAATCGCCCGCTCATCCTCACCCAGCATCAGGCAAGCACTCGCCAGGTGGAAGCGGAGCGGCATCCGCTGCTGCTCGAAGGCAGCCTGCGCTGCCGCAGATGCACCGGTAATCGGGTAGTTGGCAAGCAGCGCCGCGCAGATGCGGGACAGGTCGGTGTAGCGGGAGCAGGCGAGTAGCAAATCCACTGCGCTTGAGCGTTCGTCGCCTCGCCCAAAGTTACGTAGCGGCCAGCCGGGTACAGTCAGGCACATGATGCAGACCTGGTACTCGGCCCGGGCCAGATATGCCTCCAGCGCCACTCGCAAGTCACGTCCATTGCCTGCAAAAGTTCGCCATATGTATGTAGTAACTTTAATGTTGTTCGAGCAAGGGTCTGAGTGGTCAGTCTCGATTTTCTCTGCCCGCCCTATTGCCTCGATGAGAAACGCCCAAATATAAAGGGTGAAGGCTCCTACGTTGTGATCATCGTTCATTCTTGCTGCTCCTTCTCGGGTTAACATTTGCTCATGCCTGAAGTGTCAGTGGTTGTAGCGGCCTCACAGTCAGATGCACGCCACTCTGTGCCTCGGTTGGTAGCTGGGCAATCAAGGCGACAAGTTTGGTCACAAACGCCTCGTCGGCGATCATCTCCAATTCACCCGCGCCTGCCGGAGTGCTGGTTTTCGCTGTGCCAGAGGGAGCGATAGTTGCGTAGAAATGCAGGCAGGTACGGCACACACCTTTCTGAGCGGCGGTGTAGCACGCCTCGCAGCCGTGTTCTGGGTGCGGACGGCGCAGCGCGTGGAATACTACCGCGCAGCCGATCTGCTCCCATTCGCTGCTACTATGAGTGTGGCTGCTTTGGGCAAGCGTGACCAGCAAACTGGTCGCTGCGATACTGGCAGCACACTGGTTGATGCTATCTCCATCTTTTGCCACTTCTGTACCCCTTCCGCGCAGTTAAACTCATAACTCAAAACTCATAATTCATAATTCATAATTCATAATCTAAAATCCAGAACTCACGGCTGCGCGGCCCGCCACTGGTCAACCAGCCGCTCTACAGTTTTGGCGTAGCCATTGGGATCGTTATTGTCGCTACTGGGCGCGTAGCGGTGGGTAATGGCATCGGGAGTTGTTAGCCCCCCGCCGATATAGAGCGGGCCGGTGATTAGCTGGTACCAGTCCTCTGCCGCTTGCGTGTAGCTGTTGTAAGCGCGGAAGCGCCCAATGCACGCCCCACCCCAACCCGCGCAGATGATGTTGCCGACAGATTTGGTCGCCACCGCCGCGCCCGCAGTACCCGCCGCCGACTCGTGGACGTAGAAGGCCAGCATGAAGGCGGGATCTACCCCGTACTTCACCCCCAGGTCGTAGAATGTCTGCCCGTCGCCAATGGCGGGCGAGTTGAACTGCTTCAATACCAGCTCGATGGTCGCCACGCTGATGCTAGGCTTTCCCAGCAGATTGTAGTCGCCTGGTGTAGCTTTGCGCTGCGCTCGCCCTGGCGACGATTGTGCCGGTGCAGGCGACTGTGGTGCGGCAGTCGGTTCCTGGCTAGCGACCACCTGAGCCATTGGGGTAGCTGCATATGATGGTGGTGGGGCTGTTGTTGCGGGCGGGGCGCTGAGTATCACCGGCGCATCCGCCAAACCGACTGCCATCGGATAGCCCGACTGCGGCCAGGCCGCGATCGGTAGAGCCTGTTCGCTGGTTGCCAGCATCGTATCCCCGCCGCCCCCAATCGGGGACGAATAGATGCTGTCCGTGCCAGCCGCCGCCAAACCAGGCCGCGAGATAACGGCCAGCCCAATTACTCCGATGACCAGAAGTAGGGTGGCGAACGCAACGCTACCTTTGTGCTGAAACAATGCCGTACCTCCTCAGATGATTGAGTGCATTTTGCCATACACCTGCCAACCTGGCGCGAATTGAACGATTGCGCGAAGCAAATCGAGGTGGCACATGAGCAAAGCGGCGGGCGAATCCGGTGAGTGGCTCCGCCACAATGTGGCTGAGGTCATCGAACCAGCGCTGGTAGACGATGGGTACACCACCTTGCTGCACCATTTGCCAGGCGTAGTTGCCTAGCTGATCGTTGTCGAGTAGCGCGACCGTCTCGGTCGCCACCGCCAAAGCCACCTGACTGCCCGAATCGCCGCATAGCTCTGGGTTGTAAGCGTGCAGTCGCCTGAGCAGCATGGTCGCCGCCGCATCGAGCAGCGCCTCACGCTGGTGGAACACGTTCTCGCTGTCTCCCGATAGCTCGGCGAGCAGCAGGTTGTGCGCCCGCTCAAACTCCTTCATCAGCGCGTATGGCGCATCGAGCAGCGGCACACCACTTAGAGCGGCGACTACTACGAGGTAGCCCTGCCAGGCAAGCTGCATCGCCCGCTTATCGTGTCGGCCTAGCCTGGCGCTACCAAGCTCCCGAAGTCGGGCAACCGCTGCCTCCCCACCTTGCCCCAGTGTCTCAGCGATGCTGATTGCCTCGCCCACCAGACCTGCCCGCGCCCGTATGGTGCCGTCTTCGCCCCACCAGGTGATCTCACCGTTCGTTACCGCGACTGGCACCACCACGCAGTCGAGCGCCAGTACCCCGCCCTTTAGCACGCGGCTGGGCAGTTCGCCCAGAGCCTCGATGGCGCTTTGCCACAGCACCATTGTGTGGCTGGGCGCGGCAGCCATATGCGTCCCGGGTGAGGGTGGGTTCGTGGTTAGCAGGTAGGCGGTCGGCACTATTTGTCTCCGGGTACAGCCGGGGTTGCCGGGCATGAGGTTGGCAGTGCGGATCGCTCGGCAGCAGTCATCAGGTGGAAGTCGGTGCCGGAGTTTATGTAGACTATCTGTTCGCCATTGATTTCTTCCAGAAGAGCGGGCTTACCATTGCAGCCTACGTCACTGACGCTGAGGTGTACAGGTATCTTGCTAGCATCCTTACCGAACAGGTAGGGACCAGCAATTGCTCTGGCCTTGCTCCAATCCCCACCCGGCACCTCGATTACCCCCACCTTCTGGTCCAGGTTGGCGGCGATAAAGTAGGTGGGATGGTCAGGAGTCTCATTGTGACCGACGTATGCCTGGAGGTCAACTTTACGTATCTTGCCATAGGTGAGGTCATCGGCCTTCTGCCCCAGGAACGAGATGGTGGTGTTGATAGCCAGGTAAATGACCAGGACAGAGACGGCTATCCCTGCTGCGATTGCGTAGGGACGAGCCTGGGCTGCCTGTTGCTTGATGGCGGCTAGCCAGCCAGCAGTGGCGACTGATTCGACTGCCATCACTGCGGTGGCTGCGGTTGGCTGGCCCGAGTCTGCTGGTAGGGCCGCGACGGGAACAGGCGGCGCAGGGCGACTACGCCGTGCCACTGGCTGGGCTGTTGGTGGGCGCACTGGCTGTATAGCCGCCTGCTCAGGATGGGCGGCAAACCCTGCACCTGCCTGATCTTCCGGCTCCTGCGCCACGTCGGCAGGCGGCGGTGCGGTGGCTGTCACTTGGGGTGCCGCACCCGCTTTCTGCACCGGATGTAGATGCGTCGCCGTTCGTTCACGTTGCGGGCCAGGACCGCCACGCCCCTGCTGCACATCTGTCCTGCTGCTCATGATAACCTCCTCTTTTGTAGTTAAGCGCCGAGCCGGTGATTACCAGCTGTAAGCTCTTGTTGACCCTGTGGCGTACCCAGACGTTTGCCTTGCCGCCTGGCCGGTAGCTGTAGTAGAGTGGGCTGACCCCAGTTCAGTCGGAGCGATAGTCTGGCTAGTTTCACCGCCAACCATACCCGCCAGCCTGGTAGACTATTGGCTGGCTCATCTTCCTCGCCGGGCTGCTCCGCATCTACCACTTCATCTGCGGCCATCGCCATCACAGGCGCTTCGCACAGAGCAGGAAGTGCGGCCGCTTTAGCAGCCACTAGTACGTTAACACCGAGATGTTGATGGCCTTCATCGGGTGTGGTATAATCATCCTTAGTGAAAGGAGTAACCACCATGCCCTCTAAGAAGTACATCATTAACTTGAGCGTCGAGGAGCGCGAAACCCTGCTCAAGTTG
>JBBRMT010000132.1:0-12619 GCA_038230695.1 Chloroflexia bacterium | reverse complement strand
GCCTCTACCGCACCGTCCGCCCCCAGGCCAAATACGACCGCACCCTCGAACTGCTGCGCCGCGCCAAAGAGATGGCGGGCGACCGTGCAATCATGACCAAGACCGGCATCATGATCGGCGTGGGCGAAACCTGGGACGAAATCCTGCTGACTATGCGCGACATCCGCGACCAGCAGACCGACATTATGACCATCGGCCAGTACCTGCGCCCCTCGCTGGAGCATATGGCGGTCGAGAAGTATTACCACCCCGACGAGTTTGCCACGCTCAAGCGCCTCGGCCTGGCGATGGGCTTCAAGTACGTGGAGAGCGGCCCGCTGGTACGCAGCAGCTACCATGCCCACGAACAGGCCCAGCAAGCCGAAGGTGTCCTCACCCTCAACGCCCAGACCGCCGTCCCACCCGCACGCGACTTCCGCAAAGGCATCATCCCGCTGGCGGTGGGGCAGCGCTTACAGCAAAAAGCCTCTCCCAGCGGGAGAGGTTTGGTGAGGGAGAATCTCGCCCAGCGTAAATGCTGGTTGTAAGCACCAGCCAGCAAACTCGAAAGTTGACAAGAGGGCAATCGCCATGGCTGGCGGCAATAATGTTCCCATAAGCATAGCTGTCGGATCCCAGGGCGTATGCCATACGCCCCTACAGGTGAATCATCGTGGAGGCTGGCTATGAGCGAACTGCATATACCAAAACTTCGCTACTCGATGGTCATCGAATGGTCGGACGAAGACGCTGCATATCTTGTGACTATCCCAGAGCTGGGTATACATCATACACACGGTAGAACCTACGAAGAGGCAGCGCGACAAGGTCAAGACCTGATGGAGACGTTGATTGACGATCTGCGCGAGGACGGCAAGCTTTTGCATTCACCCCAGCTATTCTCTTATGCGCGGTGGGGTGAAGATGCCGGACCGACATATGATGAGGTTGAGGCCGAACTAGCCCACCGCCGAGGCACGATATGAGCGAACCACATCCACCGGAACTACGCTACTCGATGGTCATTGAGTGGTCGGATGAGGACAATGCCTTCATCTTCACTGTGCCTGAGCTAAGATTCCACCCCCACATTATGATCTGATGAACACCCCCGCATAAATCCCCGATCGTGTGTTATAATACAGCGAACTGTTTATGCTGAGGTGAAACCTATGCCACGTATTCTGGTTGTTGATGACGACCCCGAGATTGTGCGCCTGCTGCGGCGGGGGCTGATTTATGAGGGCTATACGATTGATACTGCCGCCGACGGCAATCAGGCGCTGACCGGCGCCCGCGACAACCCGCCCGACCTGGTTATCCTCGACGTGATGATGCCGGGGATGAACGGTATCGAGGTCTGTCGCCGCTTGCGCCAGGCCAGCAGCGTGCCAATCCTGCTGCTCACCGCCAAGAGCGCGGTGACTGACAAGGTGGCTGGGCTGGATAGCGGAGCCGACGATTATCTGGTCAAGCCGTTCGACTTCAACGAACTGGTCGCCCGCTGCCGTGCGCTGCTGCGCCGCCGCACCGAGCCGGGCGGCGATGTGCTGCGCTTCTCCAACCTGACTATGGACGTGTCCGCCCACGAGGTGCATTGGAGCGAACAGCCCATCGAGCTATCCAGCAAGGAGTTCGACCTGCTGGAACTGTTCCTCCGCCACCCCCGCCAGGTGCTAACCCGCGAGACGCTATACGATCGCATCTGGGGCTACGACTTCGGCGGCGAGAGCAACATCCTCGATGTCTACATCCGCTACCTGCGGGCCAAGCTGGAGCCGTTCGAGGCCGCCCGCCTGATCCAGACGGTGCGCGGGGTTGGTTATGTGATGAAAGAATAATTTGACCTGCCCGCGGGATTGTGATATATTACCCGCAGCAAAATCTGGTTTGGCGTGGTCGCGCATCGCCGCCACCCGCCGCATCCCACAAACTGGCTACCTCAAGGAGAGAACGAATATGCCTTACGTAATTGCCGAACCCTGCATTGATGTCAAGGACCGCGCCTGCATTGATGTCTGCCCGGTTGACTGTATCCACCCGCACGAGGCTGAGGACAAGGGCGAAAAGATGTTGTTCATTGACCCCGACGAGTGCATTGACTGCGGCGCGTGTGAGCCGGAGTGTCCGGTGGATGCTATCTTCCCCGAAGACGAACTGCCCGACAAGTGGCACGAATACATCGCCATCAACGCCAACTACTTCAAGTAAGGTGGTGGCTGATGGCAAAAAGCCCCCAGCGGGGGTTGGGGGAGAAATCTCGAACTCGGTCAATGCTGAACGAACCAGGCCAGGTGCGACTGAAGGTACTAAGCCCCCAGCGGGGGTTGGGGGAGAAATCTCGAACCCTGTCAATGCCTAATGAGCCTGGTTTGCACAGTTGCTTCGGCATTATCGCAGGGCGACATTCTCCCCCAAACCCCCGCTGGGGGCTTGGTTGATCCTGACCTTCCAATGGATGCGCCCGCCTTATCATGAAGGAGAACCATGCCAACATCCAGCGCTAGTGGTGAGGTCCAGCACCCGATATTGATTAAAGGTGGGCGCATCGTTGACCCCGCCAACGGCATTGACCATATCGGCGATTTGCTACTCCGCGATGGCAAAATCGCCGATATTGGCAGCGTGGACGCGCCCCCCGACGCGACGGTGATTGCTGCGGGTGGCAAAGTGGTTGCCCCCGGCTTCATTGACCTGCACTGCCACCTGCGCGAGCCGGGTCAGGAGGAGAAGGAGACCATCGCTAGCGGCACGGCAGCGGCGGCGCGGGGCGGCTTCACCGCCGTCTGCGCCATGCCCAACACCACGCCAGCGATTGATGATCGCAGCGCGGTCGAGTACGTCACCAAGGTGGCAAGGGTGCAGGGTACCGTGCGGGTCTATCCCATCGGCGCAATTACCAAGGGGCGCAAGGGTGAGGAACTGGCGGAACTCTCCGATATGCAGGCCGCCGGTGCGATTGCCTTCAGCGACGACGGCGCGTGCGTGATGAACAGCACCCTGATGCGTAACGCCTTGCAGTACGCCACCATGCTCGATGTGCCGCTCATTCAGCATTGTGAGGACAGCAAGCTGACTACAGGCGCGGCGATGAACGAGGGCCGGGTGAGCAACGCGCTGGGGCTGAAGGGCTGGCCCAACGCCGCCGAGGAGAGCATCGTCGCCCGCGACATCGCCCTGGCGCGACAGACCGATGGGCGACTACATATCGCGCACATCAGCGCCGCTGGCAGCGTCGCCCTGCTCCGCGCCGCCCTAGCCGAGGGTTTGCTCATCAGCGCAGAAGTCACTCCCCATCACCTGACTATGACCGACGAGTGGGTAGCGGGCCGCAAGCGGCTTGCTGGGCAGCCGGTAGCCGAGGTCGCCACCCCCAGCTACACCTTCGCCGCCAGCGCCGCCCCCTCCGCCGCCGAATTGGACATAGCGCCTGGTGTGCAACACCCCTCCCCAACCCTCCCCTCAAAAGGACTGGGGGAGCTGTATAACGCGCCGCTCGAACATCCCTTCCCCTACGATACCAATACCAAGGTCAACCCCCCACTCCGCGCCGAGGCCGATAGACTTGCGCTGGTAGAAGCATTGGCAGATGGCACGATTGCGGCAATCGCCACCGACCACGCGCCGCATACGGTGGTAGACAAGCAAGAGGAATACGGCTATGCCGCCTTTGGCATCAGCGGGCTGGAGACCGCCTTCGGCACTCTGATGGCGCTAGTACACACTGGCGCTCTCGATCTGCCTACCTTGATTGCCCGCCTGACCGTCGGCCCGGCCCGCGCCTTCAACCTCCCCGGTGGCAACCTCAGCGTGGACGCACCCGCCGATGTGGTCATCCTCGACCCTGATGCAGAGTGGACAGTTGACCCCAGCACGTTCGCCTCACGCGGGCAGAACACCCCTCTCGCAGGTGTAACCCTGCGCGGCAAGGCGCTGACCACCATCGTCGGCGGAAAGCTGGTGTGGCAGGCAAAGTAAATCGTAGGGGCGGGCGGCTGCCCGCCCTGGTGCAACGCATTTCAGCAAGTGATGCAGTAAATCGTAGGGGCGGGCGGCTGCCCGCCCTGGTGCAACGCATTTCAGCAAGTGATACAGTAAATCGTAGGGGCGGGCGGCTGCCCACCTGTTGCAACGTCACGCCGCCGCTCGAAAGCAAGGGAGCGTGGGAAGTTACTGGGGATGGGGGCGTAGCCCTTTGTTGCCATACTACGCTGCTCATTGCAAGTAGTAAACCCAGGTTCTGCGCCAGCGCGGGTGGCGATGGGTATTGCGGTGTGGCAACGATCGGGGCTACGCCCCCATCCCCCAGATAAATCTGCACCATCGCGGTTGTATAGGGCAGCGGCAATTGCAATAAGCATACTTGGCGCTTCAGCATCTGGGGGCTGAACCCCCAGACCCAGTGGCATTTCCAAGCCTAATTTACCATTCACCATTTACCAGTCACCATTTACCATTCACCATTAGCCTTTGGCCTTCAGCGCGGCTTCGCTAACCCGCTGGTATAGGGGCAGCAGTTGGTCGCCGAGGTCACCGCTGGGGGTAAGCTGGGCGAGGCTAAGTTGCATCAGAGTGGCGGGCTTGCGCTCGAACGCTAGCGGCTGGGTCGCCAACGACACGAACGGCTCATCCATGCGCCAGAAGTCGCGGTAATCGGCGGGCAAGGGGTTGGGCGGCGGGCCGGAGTCGGGTTCGCTGTCGAAGCCCAGCGCGGCGAGTAGCTCCGCCTTACTGCGCCCGCGCAGGGTGAATAGCACGAACGGATCCTGCTCTATCGCTAGCGCTACCTTGAAAGCCAGGGCCACAGTATGGCTGCACAATACGATATTGCCATCGTAAGAGCAACTGAGGGCTATTTGCCCCAGGCGGGGCAGCAAGTCTGCGCCCGCCTCGGCCACCAACGGCTCCAACTCGACGGGCAACTCGCCGCCCAGCATTTGCAATATGAGCGCCATATCGCCGCGCAGCCGCTCGATGATGCGCTCCCAGGTGGCATCATCGTAGGTTGGCAGGAGAGCAGTGGCATGGCGGGGCTGAGACGAGTAGAGCGAGTGTTCGACCATAACCACGCCGCTAGCCTCACCTGCGCCCAGCTTGAAGCGGCGCACTCGCCCGGCGCGGGCCGCAGCTCGTCCGGTGGTGAACGCGCCCACCGCCGCTTTTTCCTTCAGCATATCGCTCCAGCGGGTCATCAGCCAACTGCGTTTCGGCTTACCTTTTGGCAACGTTAATCCCCCACCACATCTGCGCTGAGACGCACCAGGTCGCGCAGGTCGGCGCTGCTGAGTTCGGTCAGCCAGCCCTCCGCCGCGCCGCCCACCACGCTCTCGGCCAGCGCCTTCTTGCTCTCGATCAGCGCGTCAATCCGCTCTTCCAGTGTACCGGCGCAGATGAACTTATGCACCTGCACGTTGCGGCTCTGGCCGATGCGATAGGCGCGGTCGGTGGCCTGGTTCTCAACCGCCGGGTTCCACCAGCGGTCAAAGTGGAAGACGTGATTGGCGGCGGTCAGATTCAGGCCCAGTCCACCCGCCTTCAGCGACAGTACGAAGATAGGCGCACCGCCTGCCTGGAACTTATTGACCATCTGCTCACGCTCCTCGCGGGGAGTGCCACCGTATAGATACAGCACATCGCCGCAACGCTCCTGCAAGTAGGTTTGCAGCATCGCGCCCATCGTGGCAAACTGGGTGAACACCAGCGCCTGGTCGCCCTCGCTGATCGCTTCCTCTAGCATCTCGCCTAGCCGCGCCAGCTTGCCGCTACGCCCCTCCAGCCGCGAGTTGTCGCCCAGAAACTGGGCGGGGTGGTTGCAAATCTGCTTCAGCCGCGTCAGCATCTTCAGGATCAGCCCGCGCCGCGCCATGCCGTTGCTCTCCTCGATTTGCTTCAGGATGTTGCGCACGAACGCCTCGTATAGCGTGGCCTGCTCCAGAGTGAGGTTGCAATAAACCTTCATCTCATTCTTGTCCGGCAAGTCCTGGATAACTCGTGGGTCGGTCTTCACCCGCCGCATGATGAAGGGGGCGACCAGCTTGCGGAGGCGGGTGGTGGCAAACTCGCTCTGCTGCCGCTCGATCAGCTGGGCGTAGCGCTCGTTGAACTGCTCGTAGCCGCCCAGGTAGCCGTGATTGAGAAAGTCCATAATGCTCCACAATTCGGCCAGGCGGTTCTCCACCGGCGTGCCGGTCAGGGCAATACGGTGCTGGCCGGGCAACCGCTTGGCAGCGCGGCTCTGGCGGGTGTTATGATTCTTGATGTTCTGGGCCTCGTCGAGAATGACGCTGCGCCACTGCACCTGCGATAGCAACTCCTCATCGCGGTAGAGCAGGCTGTAACTGCTTACCACCAGGTCGTGCTGCTTTGCCGCATTGGCAAACTCCTCGCCCTTCTGCCGCTCCGCGCCGTGATGCACCATCACCTTCAGGTTGGGGGTGAAGCGGGCGGCCTCGCGCTGCCAGTTGCCGACTACGCTGGTGGGGCAAATCAGCAGGTTGCAGCCTCCTACCCCTTGCTCCTGCTCCGCCGCCAGCAGGGCCAGCACCTGGATGGTCTTGCCCAGCCCCATGTCGTCGGCCAGGCACGCGCCCAGCCCATAGCGGCGCAGGAAGGCCAGCCACGAGTAGCCGTTCACCTGATAGGGACGTAGCGTGCCGACGAAGCTGGCGGGCGGCGGCAGTTGCTCCATGTGGCTCTCCGCCAACTGGCTCATCAGGGTTTGCAACCAGCCCTGAGTCTGCACCTGCGTCACCTCGATGTCTGCACCGAAGTCCGCGCCGCCCATTGCCAGCCGCACCGCTTCGCCCAGCCCCACCCGCTGATTGCCCTTGCGCCGCAGCAAATCGAGCGCCGCCTCGGTCTGGTCGGCGCGTAGCTCCACCCAGCGCCCGCGCACCCGCACCAGCGGCTGCTTCATCTGCGCCAGCCGTTCGAACTCCGCTGCGTCCACCTTCTCGCCGCCCAGCGCCACTTGCCAATCGTAGCTAATCAGATCGCCAACCTCGAAGAAGCCGCTGCTATGCCGGTAGGGGTCGGGCGCGTTCAGGGTCAGGCTGGCGCTGAGGCGGGGACGCTTCAGCCACCAGCCCGGCACAATCACCACAAAGCCTTCCAGTTCCAGCAGCGGAGCCGCATTGCTGAGGAAGCTGTAAGCCTCAGCCAGATCCAGGGTGATGACGGTGGGGTTGGCGGCCTGCACGCTGGCGGCGGGCGGGAAGATGTTGGCAATGCGGCCCAGGGCCAGCAGCGTTTGCTGCTTCGCGCCGCGAAAGCGGTTGCCAAGCCGCGCCGCGCCGTCCGGCTCCCAGGCCAGCGCGGCGGGAACTAGCAGGCTGGGGTCGTCTTTGGCTTGCAGCAGCAGGCGCAGCCGCCAGTGTTCATCGTCTGAAGGGGCGGGCGCAGGCTTGGGGACAGATTGCAGCTCGTCTTCTTCCTCGTGGGGGGTCAGGTCATCGGCGGCAATCGCCTCGCCGGGCGGCTCGATGCGGATGGCAATCAGAAAGTCGCCCGCTGCGGCGGGGTGGCCTTGCCACTCGCGGTACTTCAGCAGCAGCGGGCGAATGGTGAACAGGCTGTCTTGCACCACTGGTTTAGGGGCGAACAGCGCCTTCAGCCAATTTCGGGTTGACTCATCGAGGTCGGTGGGGCGTAGGGTAGGATTCTGGGCAATGCGGCGCACCTCTGCATCAATCGCGGCGTTGATGAAGCTATGCAGCAAAGCCATGCTGGTTACAGTCTGCCCCTCCAGCATCGTTTCCAGCCGCTGCTCAGTGTCGGTGAGGGCGCGGCAGGCGGGCGGCATCGCGGCGGCCAGTTGCGCCAGGCGTTGGGCATCGCCCGCCTGATCGAAAGCCGCCTCCCAGCCTGCCTGCCAGTGCTGCCCCGCAGTTGCCAGGGCAGGCCGATAGCTGCCCCGCGCCAATAGTTCTACCACGAAGCGGCTGACCGTTGCCCAGTAGAGTAGATCGGCGCCGACTTTGGCGCGGCTGCTCCAGTAATCCTCGCGGTCGAAGTATGGTAGCAGGGCATGGTCGGCCTGCGAACTGCTGCGCCGCGGCGGGGCAATCTGGGCCACGCGGCCCAGCACGCTGATTGCCTGGGCCACATCTAGCCCCATGCCCACAATCCGCCAGCCCACCACCTGCTCGGTGCGCGGGTTGGGCGCGGCCAGCCAGTAGCGCTGCGCCAGCGGCGGGAAGAAGTCGTCGTCGAAGCCCAGCCGTTTGATGCGCTGCAAGCCCCAGTTTAGAAAAGCCTCAAGGTAGTAATTGCGACGGTAGCGATAGTTGAAGCTGATATCCTTGCTATCACCATGTATCAGCGGGTCGCTACCCTCGGCAAAGGTATAGATGGGGAAGTAGATGTCGTCAGCAGGCCAGCGGCGGTTAGGCCCATCGTCAAACTCGGCCCAGAACACGAACTGCCCGCCCGCCTCACCCTCAACCCATGTGCCGTGCATAATATGTGTGCGTTGCGCCATTGTTTACCCTCGTGTGAGTTACACCTTGCGAACCAGCCGACCCTTACCAACACACCCATTCTGATCAGCGATAATTATAACATATTGTCGCGCAATCTATGTTTGATGCGCCTTAGTACCCTTCCTTGCCTCCCCCTTTGGCGGATGTATAATCAGAACGTTGTTTGTGCGGCGATGTATTTTACTTCCCCAGCCCTAAACCGCTATCTTGAATAATCCCCGCAATTTGGTATAATTACAGCAGACAGATAGCTTGCCAACGCGCAGCCACGCTGCGCGTTGTTCGTTATCGCAACAAGGTATATAATGACCATGGAGTTTTGACTTAATCCCATAGGAGAACAATGTTCCTACTGACAACTATCCTCGCGGTACGGCGCGGCAAGTACACTGCCCTCGCTGGCGACGGCCAGGTGACGCTCGGCGATATTGCGATGAAGCACAAGGCGAAGAAGATCCGCACCCTCTACAATGATAAGGTGATGGCGGGCTTTGCGGGCGGGGTGGCCGACGCGCTAACCCTGTTTGAGAAGTTCGAGGGCCAGCTTGAGCAGTATCGCGGCAATCTGCGTAAGGCTGCCGTGGAGTTGGGCAAGGAGTGGCGCACCGACAAGTTCCTGCGCCGCCTGGAGGCCCAACTGGTGATTGCTGATGCGGGCAACCTGCTGGTCCTAAGCGGCGACGGCGATATTATCGAACCCGACGATGATGTGGTGGCGATTGGCAGCGGCGGTCCGTTTGCCCAGGCCGCCGCTGGAGCGTTGCTGAAGTACACCTCGATGAGCGCCGAGGAGATCGCCCGCGCCGCGATGCTGATTGCCGCCCAGATGTGCATCTATACCAATGACGAAATTACCCTGCACATTGTCAGCAGCGAGGATGATGCCCAGCCTGATGCCGACAAAGGCGAACTGCCTTTGCCCGATAGTGGCAAAATTAGCGATAATGGCAATGACGACGATGACGATGACGACGATGAGGCCAGCGATGAGGAAGACGAAACCGATGGAGAACACTAACCCTAACCCTACCCCTGAAGAACAGATCCCCGCTGCGCTAACCCCGCGACAGGTGGTCGAGATGTTGAACAAATACATCGTGGGCCAGGACGAGGCCAAGCGGGCGGTTGCTATTGCCCTTCGCAACCGCTACCGCCGCCAGCGGCTCACCAGCGAGATGCGCGACGAGGTTAGCCCCAAGAACATCCTGATGACTGGGCCGACCGGCGTGGGCAAAACCGAGATTGCCCGCCGCGTCGCCAAGCTGATTGACGCGCCCTTTCTTAAGGTCGAGGCGACCAAGTTTACCGAGACCGGCTATGTGGGCCGCGATGTGGACAGCATCATCCGCGACATTACCGAGATCGCCTTCAACATCATCCACGACGAGAAGCTGGCCGAGGTCAAGGAGCAGGCCGAGGCGCTGGCGAACGAGAAGCTGATCGGCTACATTGTGGCAACCCAGACCCGCCGCCGCGAGGAGCAGCGGTCGCACGGCAAGCGCAAGGCCGTCGCCGAGGTGGAGGAAGTCGCTGCCGACGAAGCTGCCCCCGCCAGCGAACCGAGCAGCGATCATCAATCGGCCAAGCCGCACCCCCGCAAGGCTGCTGCCCAACCCAAGCCCAACCCTGCCCAGGAGCGACGCATCCGTGCCGCCCGCCGCCGCGTCGCCCAGCAACTTGCCGCCCAGCAACTAGAGGATGAGCCGGTGGAAATTGACCTCGATGGCGGCCCTGACATGGAGTTCAGCAACATCATCGAGTTCATGCCAGGGATGAGTCCTGACGAGATGAGCGACAGCTTCCGCGACTTTATGGACAACGTGCAGCAGATGGGCGGCCACCGCCGCTCGCGCAAGATGCCGGTCAAGGAGGCGCGGCGCGTCCTGATCAGCGAGGAGAGCCACAAGCTGCTCGACTTTGATACCATGGTGGAGCAGACCATCAAGCGGGTGGAGAACACCGGCGTAGTCTTCATTGACGAACTTGACAAGATCATTGGCAGCAGCGTGGATGTTGGCCCCGATGTATCCAACGAGGGGGTGCAGCGCGACCTGCTGCCCATCGTGGAAGGCTCTACGGTGATGACCCGCTACGGCCAGGTCAAGAGCGACCACATCCTGTTCATCGCGGCGGGCGCGTTTCACCAGAACAAGCCCAGCGACCTTATCCCTGAGCTACAGGGCCGCTTCCCGCTGCGAGTCGAACTCGCCAGCCTGGAGCAGGAAGATCTCGAAGCCATCCTGGTGCAGCCGGAGAACGCGCTTACCAAGCAGTATCAGGCGCTACTCGCCACCGAGGATGTCACTCTGGAGTTCACCAGCGACGGCCTAACCCGCATCGCCGCCCTTGCCGCCGAGATGAATGCCCATACCGAGGATATTGGCGCACGCCGCCTGCACACCATTATGGAGAAGGTGCTGGAGGATGTCAGCTTCGATGCCGCCGACAACCCCGGCACAAGTGTGGTGGTTGACGCGAAGTATGTTGACGACAAGATCGGCGATCTCGTCGAAGACGAAGACCTCAGCCGCTTCATTCTGTAATCAGGTTTGCGGTTTACGGCTTCAGTGGCAAGTAGAGATGGGGCGCACCACCATGCGCCCCTAGCTTACATCTCCTATTCAACATTCAACATTCATAATCCAACAATCCCGCAGGGTTAGGGCTTGCAATAACGCTATTTCGTGGTATAATAGCCTTGACCTTAGTTATGTCTATTTGCGTATACGGGAGGTGGCAAGATGGCGATAGATTACCAGCAGAGCAGCGCTGCTGACCTGCTGCAGCGCGGCATTGCGGCAGCCAGCGAGAAGGACAAGCCGACCGCACGGGCGTTGCTCCAACAGGTGGTAGCCCAGGATCCTAATAATGAGCAGGGCTGGCTATGGCTGGCGGCGGTAGCCGCTACGCCCGATGATGCGCTGACAAACTTCCAGCACGTCCTCGCCATCAACCCTGGCAACCAGCAGGCTGCAGCGGGGGTACGCTGGGCCGAGGCCCGCCGTCTGCGTACCAGCCAGCTAGCGACCCAGACCGCGCCTGCTAGCACAACGCCGACTGCACCACCCCCACCTGCCCCCGATACCATGTTTACCCCTCCTGCGTTCACCAGCGCCAGTGGGCCTGCTATGCGCGTAACCGAGCCGGATGCATTCTTCACCCCACCTGCCGGAGTTACGCCTGCCCCCCCCGCCAATGCACCCGACCTCGACGTAGCCGCCTTGCAGCGCCTTAGCGATAGCCGCCGCGCCGCTGCCGAGCAGCCGCCCTCCGCCCGCCAGGGCTTCTTTGAGATCAGCGAGGAGGACAATACCCCGGTTGCGGTTAGCGCTACCATAGCCGACTCGACGGCTTTGCCCAGCCCTGCCCCGCTCCCCATGCCGGATGATTACGACGACTCCTTCGCGGGTATGGACGACCTTGCCAACATAGACGACTCTAGCCTGCCCGCCCGCACCGTTAGCGAAGAGCCGAAGCCTGCTCCACGCCGCGAACGCTCGGTCAATCTTGCCCGCCAACTTGCAATGGAGGGCGCGGCGCTCGACCAGAAGGCCGGGCGGTTGGATGCCGATGCCGGTGACGCAACCAGCATCGAAGCGGCCCAGGCCAATGCCGAACGCCGCCGCAGCGGTGGCAGCACGAACACCCGCGCCGCCAGCCCCGGCCTGTTCAGCAGCCCGCTACTGGTCGGCGCTGCCCTGCTCGTTGCGCTGGTCGCCATTGGCCTTATCGTCTTCACCATGAACAACAACTCTGGCAGCAAGCCGGAGGAAGCGGTAACTGGCTTCATGAGCGCCTACAACAGCGGCCAGCCCACCAACTATAATAAGTACCTTACCCCTGCATTGCAGAAGCAGATGGTTAGTGATGCCAGCATCCAGAGCTACCTTAGCTCCTATCAGAAGGATATCCCGCCCACGCCCGCTGGGCAAACTGGCTTTACCACCACCTTGCAGAAGATCGGTGATGACCCCAGCGGTGGTAAGACCCGTACTGAATATTACCTTTACGGCAAGAGCGCCACCACCATCCTCGACTTCGGCCTGGAGCAGAGCGGGGGAGCCTGGATGATTGATTATATTGGCTGGGTGGGGGGCAAATGAGCGCTGATCGCTGAGTGCTGAGGGGCGGCCATGTGGCTGCCCCTCATTCTATTTTCT
>JBBRMT010000131.1:0-12632 GCA_038230695.1 Chloroflexia bacterium | reverse complement strand
GGTGCAGCCGATCTCATCGAGGATCTCGCGCAGGCTCTCCATCTCCTCAAGCAGCCTCATCTGGTCGTATTCTTCGTTCATTGTACTCCTTAGAAATCCCCTCCGGCCGGGAGGGGCTGGGGGTGGGTGTTCGATCGGATAGCGCGGACCCAGCTCAACCTCTCCCGGCGGGAGGGGGTATTGTTATAATCGTTGCAGATTTTCGTAAACGGCAGCGATACCCTGCCCACCGCCGATGCAGAGGGCGGCGACTCCGAAGCGGGCATGGCGACGGCGCAGCTCGTAGAGCAGGCTGAGGCTGATGCGCGTGCCGCTGGCGGCTAGCGGATGGCCGAGGGCAATCGCTCCGCCATTGACGTTAACCTTGTCGCGCTCCAGGCCGAGTTCGCGCTCCACCGCGATGTACTGCGCGGCGAACGCCTCGTTGACCTCGAACAGATCAATATCGGATAGTTGCAACCCGGCCCGCTCAAGCGCCTGGCGGATGGCGGGCGCAGGGCCGATGCCCATTATGTCAGGGTCAACACCGACGATACCCCAGGAGAGTATCCGACCGAGTGGCTGTCGCCCATCGCGGCGAGCGGCCTCTGCGTCAGCCAGCACCACCGCTGCGCCCGCATCGTTGATGCCACTGGCGTTACCAGCCGTCACGCCACCATCAGCCTTGAAGCGTGGCTTGAGCCGTGCAAGGGCCTCCAGCGATGGGTCGGGGCGGGGATGCTCATCGCGCTCGACCAGCGTCTCCTTGCCCCGCTTGTCGCGCACAGTGACGGGGACTATCTCCTCGGCTAGCCGACCCGCTTCTTGCGCCGCTTTGGTACGCTGCTGGCTGAGAAGGGCGAACTCGTCCTGCTGTTCGCGGCTGATGCTGTAACGGGTCGCCAGGTTCTCTGCCGTCATTGCCATTGGCAGGCCGTTGTAGCTGTCCACCAACGCCGACCAGAGCGCATCCTCCAGCTTGCCGCCGCCAAGCTCGAAGCCCCAGCGTGCGCCGTAGATAACGTGGGGTGCCTGGCTCATGCTCTCCGCGCCACCCGCAAGCATATAATCGCCCTCGCCCAGCATGATTGACTGCGCCGCGCTGATGATCGCCTGCAAGCCACTGCCGCACAACCGCTGCACCACCAACGCAGGTACGCTGCGCGGCATACCCGCTTTCAGGGCGATGTGGCGGGCAAGGTAGATGGCATCGGCGCTGGTTTGCAGCACGTTGCCGAACACCAGCCCGCTGATTTGCTCGGCGGCAACATTGCTACGCCTCAACGCCTCCTGCGTGGCAATCAAGCCCAGTTCGGCGGCGGGAACATCGCGCATCGCCCCGCCATAGGTGCCAACCGGCGTGCGTGCGCCGTCAATGATCACTACTTCGCGCATGGTGAACTCCGTTCCAAATAAATAGCGGGTAAAATGCCCAGGTTCTACCCGTACATTTTACCCGCTATTCCTGTTTGCTGCAAGATTTCAGTAGCCCAGGTTCGTAACCGTAGATTTGATCAGATTGAAGCTGTCCAGCGGCATAATTGGTAGCCATGCGCCGAACACCTCCTGCCCGCTCTGTTTGGAAGCCAGATAATAGGTATGATCATTAGCTTCCCAGCCGTCGAGGGGAATGAGAATGTCGTCGGGATTACCTAGATTGTAGTTAACATGGATGGTGATCTGCTTATCGTAGTGTAGCTCCACGGCGAAGCGTTTCTGCCGTACATCAGTGATCGTGTCTGCGCCAACCCCGCCCGCACCCATCGCGTTTACCTTCGGCAACTCGCTCTTCGTCACTGCCACAATTTTGTCGAACCCATTGTCACCAGGATGGATGGTTTTCGGCACTCCATATCGGTAGATTGTTATGCTGCTGGGGGTACCATCAATGCCAGAGGTAAACCACAGGAAGTCGCCGTGCAGCACCGAGGGAATGACATATAGGAGCAAGCCCAGGAATAGGACGACCACGAGCAACAATTTCAGCAGTTGCGGTTTGGCGGGAGCATCATTAAGCATGGTATCTCTCCTTCACGTTACACCAATTTATCAATATATCATACGATAGCCCTGGCTAAATGTTTCAGGCTTATAAGTTGATTAGCTATTTGTCTAACCCATTATACAATAACCAGCACAAAAGGGGTTCAGTCTAAAGTATGAAATACGCCAAAGGTTGGTGGTTCGGGCAAAACAGCAGCGCCACCAAGTGGGCAGCGCGGGCAAGGGTTATGGCAATTGCTGCGGGTTAGCTGAGGCGAACCTCAGTCTCGCCCACTGAGGCATCGTCGAACACCCCATCTTCCTCGTACATCTCGGTATCGTTGAGCAGCAACACGGCAGCAACCAGCCCGGCTAGCAACCCCGCGACAAACGCCATTATGCGTCCCTTCTCCATATCGTCTCTCCTTGTGTGAATATACAACAGTTTGCCCTATTATAGCCGATGTAGGCGGCGCGTTCAAGCTAACTTGACGATCGGCGGCCTTTGTTCTACACTAGCGAAGCAACCAGCCAGGGCGAACAACGGTTCGCCCCTACTGATAAAACGAATCCATACTTGCAACTTGCAACTTGCAACTCACAAGAAGGAGCGAACCGCAATGGTAAAGCTAGTGGCTCTTTTCAAGCACCCCGAAGACGCAGCAGCGTTCGACCAGCACTATCACCACGTCCACACGCCGCTGATGCAGGCGGTGCCGGGTCTGCAAAAGATGGAAGTGACCCGCTTCACCAGCGGGATGCGCGGCGACAAGCCGGAGTATTACTTGATGGCCGAGATGTACTGGCAGGACAAGGCGACGATGGATGCAGCGATGGCTACGCCGGAGAACCGCGCCGCGGGCAAGGATCTGATGAGCTTCGCCCGCGAGTACGTAACCATGATGTTCGCCGAAGAAGAGGAGTAAAGCAAGATGCTCGATTATCCACGCGGACTGCCGCCGGAGCAACTCGGCTTCGAGCGGATTATCTACACCAAGGCCGAGGGGCAGGCCACCGTGACCATCAACCGGCCCGAGGTGTACAACTGCTTCAACTTCCAGACCCTCAGCGAGATGGCGAGGGCTTTCCTTGATGCCAGTTGGGATGACGAGGTGGGCGTGGTGGTGCTGACCGGCGCGGGCGACAAGGCGTTCTGCACCGGCGCGGACCTCGACGAACAGACCCAGTTCCTGGCCCGCCCCCACGACTACTGGAAGTGGATGGGCGCGTTCATTGACGCGCACGACCGCCTACGAAACATAGGCAAGCCAACCATTGCGCGGGTCAACGGCATGGCGGTGGGCGGGGGCAACGAGTTCCAGATGGCCTGCGACCTGGCGATCGCCGCCGACCATGCCATCTTTCGTCAGGTGGGAACGGCGCGGGGCAGCGTGCCTTCGGGCGGCGCAACCCAGTGGCTGCCCATCATCATCGGCGACCGCCGCGCCCGCGAGATGCTCTGGTTGTGTGAAGAGGTCGAGGCGAGTAAGGCATTGGAATGGGGGCTGATCAATCAGGTCGTGCCTGCCGCGCAACTCGATGCGGCGGTGAGCATCATGACTGCCAAGCTGCTCGACCGGATGCCTAACATTCTGCGCTATGCCAAGCAGCAGGTCAACTTCTGGCGCGACCTAAGCTGGAACATGACCGTAGGCCATGCCCGCGACTGGCTCAGTGTTGATGCCGACTCGGCGGAGGTGGCCGAGGGTCTGGCCGCCTTCCATCAGAAGCGCAAGGTCAACTACGCCGCCATCCGCCAAGCGCGGATTGATGCCGGAAGTGATGAATGATGAGTGATGAGTGATGAATGGCAAAAAGCCCCCAGCGGGGGGTTGGGGAAGATAGCGCAAGCCACTTTAAGGCAAACAGCCCCCAGCTGCTGAGGCAAAAAGCCCCCAGCGGGGGTTGGGGGAGAAATCTTGAAGCTGTATATATGTTTATCGCAGCTATTAGCCATAGCACTAACGCCACTATGCCTACGATTAGCATTAAGGTTGGGCAAGATTTTCCCCCAAACCCCCGCTGGAGGCTTTAATCACAACATAAGGGAAGAAGATGAGCGAAGCAGATTACAAAACCATCCTAGTCAGCCGTGAGGGAGCGGTGGCGACGGTGACGCTGAACCGCCCCGACAAGCTAAACGCGCTGAACATGGCGCTGATGGACGAGCTGACCGACGCGTTGGTGAAGTTGGATGCCGACGACGAGATCCGCGCCATTATCATCACCGGCAGCGGGACGCGGGCCTTCGCGGCGGGCGCGGACATAGGCGAGATGGCCGACGCAACCGTGATAGATATGCTGCAACGCAACCAGTTCGCTAAGTGGGACCGCATCCGACGATTGGGCAAACCCCTCATCGCCGCAGTTAACGGTTTCGCTCTCGGCGGCGGCAACGAACTGGTGATGCACTGCGACATCATTGTGGCGGGCGAAACCGCGCAGTTCGGCCAGCCGGAAATCAACATCGGGGTGATGCCCGGTGCGGGCGGCACCCAGCGGCTGACCCGCAAGGTGGGCAAGTATGTGGCAATGGAGATGGTGCTGACCGGGCGTACCCTCTCCGCCCGTGAGGCTCTGGCCCTCGGCTACGTCAACCATGTAGTGCCGGTCGAAGCGGTAATGGACGAGGCGCGGCGCATCGCGCTGGAGATTGCCACCAAAAGCCCGCTTGCAGTGCGGCTGGCGAAAGAGGCGGTGCTACGTAGCTTCGACACCACCATCGAAGGTGGGCTGGAGTTCGAGCGCAAGAACTTCTACCTGCTCTTCGCCAGCGAGGACAAGCGCGAAGGGATGCAGGCATTTCTGGAGAAGCGCAAGGCTAAGTTTACTGGCAAATAGGGGGATAAATGGCTTACGAAACTATAATCTACACCGTCGCAGACGGCATCGCCACAATGACGCTTAATCGGCCCGATGTGCTGAACGCCTTCAATCAGGCGATGACCGACGAGATTCAGGACGCGCTCAAGAAGGTGGAGCGCGATGAGGCTGCCCGCTGCCTGGTGATTACCGGCACGGGCCGAGCTTTCTCCGCTGGTGAAGACTTGAAGAGCCACGCCGGGGAGGGGGAACGCGACTTCGCCGCTAGCATCCGCAACCGCTACAACCCGATTATCCGCAAGCTACGGGCGCTGAATAAGCCGGTGCTGGGCGCGGTCAACGGCGTGGCGGCGGGGGCGGGTTTCAGCCTGGCATTGGCCTGCGACCTGCGTATCGCCAGCGATAAGGCCCGCTTCCTGCAAGCGTTCGTCCGCATCGGTCTGGTGCCGGATAGTGGCAGCAGTTGGTTCCTGCCCCAGCTAATCGGCTATGCGAAAGCGGCGGAGCTTTGTATGCTCGGCGATGAGGTCAACGCCCAGCAAGCGTTGGAGTTTGGCCTGGTCAACAAGGTGGTGGCGCACGACGAGCTGGCAGCAGCAACCGCAGAGTGGGCAGCGCGGCTGGCGCAAGGTCCAACCCTGGCGCTGGGCCTGATGAAGCGGGCGCTAAATATGGGTACGCAGAACACCCTCGACGAGGTGCTGGATTACGAAGTCTACGGCCAGACCATCGCCGGGCGCAGCGAGGACGGCAAAGAGGGCGCAACCGCCTTCATCGAGAAGCGCAAAGCCAATTTTAGTGGAAAGTTAAAACTTGAAAGTTGAAAGAAGTAGGGGCGTTTAATGTACGCCCTTTTGTTGTGCTATGAAACACTTGCATTTATTGAACATTTGTCCTACAATAGGCCTGACTTCAACAGGTGAAGGAGGCAAGCAGATGAGCTGGGATGTTTTCCTGATGCGTGTACCGGAAGGGATAAACTCGATGAGAGACCTACCTGACGATTTTCACCCTGAAGAGATTGGAACGCCTAATGAGGTAGTCACCATTATCCAGAAAGTCTGCCCAGAAGCAAACTTCAGCGACGATTATACCGGTCGCATAGCTTCGCATACTATTCACATCAATATCATAGACAACGATGATGGGCTAGCGATCGTTGTAGCAATTCATGTTTATGGTGAAGTTGGCGAGACCGACTTGAACATTATCAAGGGCATAGGCAAGGCGAGTGGCTGCATTGCAGCAGATACAGAAGGGTTTCCTGTGTTTTGACGGTTATGATGAGGAACACGCGCAACAATGGAAGTGTTATCGTGATTAAGTGGTTGGCCTGCATGCCGCACCGCCAGCAAATACTTGGGCAACGAGCAAGAGGGATGATCAGCCAAAGCCAGCATTATGGGCTGCACCTCAACCTTCAATCCACTTCAGCATTAACGCTTCTGATCAGCATTGATGCGCTTCGACAGGGCGGGCAGCCACTCGCCCCTACGTCAATGTTGATGCCTTCGATAAGAATTGGTGCGCTTCAACATTACCCCTCACCAAACCTCTCCCCGCTGGGGAGAGGCTTTTTGCTGGCTGAGGCTTCAACTTGCAACTTTGTGCTATTGCTGATTACCCAGATGCCGCTGCAGAGTTGCTATCTGCGGCTTGTCGCTGCCGTCGGCGTATGGTTCGACTGAGAGCAGATAGTCGCCCCACCAGGGGCCAGCCGACCAGTAGGTGCCGCCCAGGTTCGCGCCATCCATTGCGCCCAGGAAGTTGTCCAGCACCACCTCCCAGCGGGGGTCGTCGCGGGGGATGCCATACTCGCTGACGAAGCCCTTCAGGTTGTGCGCTTGCAGCCAGGTAATAAACGGTTGCAGGCGGTCAACCCCGATGGTGGGGTACGCGCCGTTGCTATCGTAGGTGCCAGCGTATGCGCCGGAGCCGTCCGCATCGAAATACTGGTGTGCGTCATAGATGAGGTTGTTCTGTGGGTCATTGATAAGCAGGCTGGCATTGTTATCCTGCCAGGTCCATGCGCCCTGCCAGCCGTCGCCAGGGATGAAGATGGTGTGGGTGGTGTCCACGCTGCGGATGGCATCCACCGCTGCCTGGGCGCTGACCGGCCAGTGGCCGCCAGTATCGTGCGGCTCGTTCATCAGGTTGTAGTACACATTTGGTTGCGCGGCGTAATGCTGGGCGAACTGCTGCCAGAAGTTGGCGAAGGCGGAGTCGGGTACTTGTGCGCTGCCCACCAGATAGTCGGTGCCGCTCAATTGGTAGCGGTCGAAGTTGTGCGGCTCGAACATAATGTACATCCCCTGGGCCTGGGCGTAGCCAAGCACAGTATCGAGGCGACCAAGTTCGGTGGCATCAAGTGGCCCATTAAGGGTGCGTTGCAGCCGCTCCCACAGGAACGGTAGGCGGATGAAGTTCAGCCCTTTGCCCTTGAAGTAAGCGAAATCGGCGGCGGTGGGATAGGTGTAGTCAACGCCATAGGTTCCTGGCACGTTGCTGCCGAACTCGCCGCCCGATAGGTTGACTCCACGATAGTAGGTAAGGTTAGTTGGTATTGGCGTAACGGTCGGGCCGCTGCCCGGTGTAACAGTAGGCTGAACCAGAGTTCCCATGTTCAGGCTGATATTGTCGAGATAGAACGTCGGCTCAGTGGTATTCAACCCGTTCTGGAAGGTGATGCCGCTGATTGAACTGGGCGCACCTAGAGCGCTCAATGGGATGCTGATCTCGCGCCACTGACCGGCTGGAATCGTGTGGTCGGGTTCGATGTAGCCATCAATCGCTACCCCACCCAACGTGCTACCACTCCCATCGATCAGATGGGCCTCCACGCTCTGTCCGCCAGTTGTGCCACCGTGTACATAGAAGTGGAGATATGTATACTGGGCGACACTGATGGCAGGGGTTTCCAGGTACAGCCCACCAAAGCCAGCGCTGTAGGTAACCGCAATCGAGTTGCTGCCCGCGTAGACGGGTGAGGTGTTGGCGAAGTTGCGGGTGGTATCCCATGACCAGTCCTGCCAGCCAGCCGCCAGATTGTCATCATAAACCATCAAGCCAACAGCCGGGGTGGATGTAGGCACAGGCGTACCTGTCAGATAGCGGATGCCAAGGTCGAGGACGCGGCTGAGTTCGTCGCGGCGGATGCTGGCATTGGGCCGGAAGTATCCATTCAGCCCGCTGACAATGCCCAACGAGTGCGCGGTTTCAATCGGCGCGTAGGCGAAATTGCTGGCTGGCACATCAAGGAAACTGGGCGTGGGTGGGGTCATCAGCGTATAGCCGCCCGCCCGCATCACCAGCGCGGTTGCCTCGGCGCGGCTGATGTTGCGGTTGGGCAGGTAGCAAGGTGCAGTCGCGCCATAAATCCCGCACTGCGCCTGATCCTGATAACCGCTGCTTATACCGGCATGGGCCATCGTTTCGATGTAGGCATAGGCGAAATAGCTGGTCGGTACGTCAGTGAAGGTAGGGCTGGCGGGGGTATAGGCAGGGATAGCGAAGCCGAGCGTAACCATGCGGGCGAACTGCCCGCGAGTGGCGGGCAATGCAGGGCCAAAGTTGCCACCACCGATGCCGCTAACCACCCCGGAGCAGGCCAGGTCGTAGATATAGGTGGCGAAGATGTTGTTGGGCGACACATCGGCGAAGGTGATGCTGCACGATGTCGGTCGCTGGCTGTGGGGGGCCGGGGTGGCAGGATTGGCGGCAGCAGTGATACCGATAATGAAGAGGATGAGAGCAGAAATCAGACCTAGAGCTTTCAGTTGCATATCTATAGCCTCCGCTTATGGGTAAATAAACAATGACAGCGAAGGAGCATTATTGGTCTTTATTGTAGCCGTGAAATGCGGGGATGTCAATAGAATATCTGTAGTTAATTTGGGCTATTTTTGGCGGATACGCACTGACTGGCGCGGCCCGCAGTTATAAGCCGTCGGCAGAGGGCTGATTTGGCTCTTCTGGTTGCTGGGGGAGCGCGGGCGGCAACTTCGGTGATGCGACCTCGCGGGCGGCAATGCGCCCTTCGATGGTGATGAAGATGGCGACAAGGGCGAAATAATAGGGCAGCAGCCACCAGCCGTTGATGGGTGGCAGTTGCAGTGCGGCGAACGGTAGATTGGCGAACCACTCTACGCCGTAGATCATGAAGGCAAGGAACACCCAGCACGCGCCAGCGGCCAGCAGCCCCAGCGGTCGCAGGGTGAGCAGGAAGATGGTAGCGATTGCGCCGGTCAGCATGATTAGCGGCAAGGCTGGTTCAATCAACACGTTGGCGATCGGCGAGATGAGCGAAACCTGGCCGAAGTACATCAGGATCAGCGGCTCGGTGACAAGCTGGGCGGCGAAGGCAACTGCGAACGCTTCACCCAGGAAGGGCAGGCGGCGCAAGGCGCGGGCAATCGTGGGCGCGATATAGACCAGACCGATGAGCGCAACGAAGCTGAGTTGGAAGCCAATATCCCACAGCCAGAAGGGGTTGAACAGGGTCATCAGCCAGGCGGCCACCGCCAACGAGATGCCGACATCGTAATCGCGGCCAAACTGGCGGGCGATGGCGTAGAGCGACCCCATAATCGCCGCCCGCACCACCGAGGGCGATGCGCCGACAAAGATGGTGTATACCACGATGGTGCTAATTGCCAGGATGGTGATGGTACGGGGACGGAAGCGCAACCGCTGGCCGATAAGAAAGATGAACACCGCGACGTAGCTGATGTTCTGGCCGGAGATAGCGACGATCTGGGCAGTGCCGGTAAGCGCGAATTGCTGCACCAGCGTGGCAGGCATACCGGAGCGGTCGCCCAGCAGGATGCCGACCAGCAGCGCTCCCTCCGGCTGGGGGAAGGCTGCGTTGATCACGTTGGTAGCTGCCCCGCGTAGGGTGTAGATAGTTCCGTAGAAGCGGGCAGGCAGGCTATCATCGTGGCCGATAGTGACGAGGCTGGGGAAGGAGATGTAACTGAGGATGCCCTGGCGGGCAAGATACTGGCGGTAGGAGTCGCTGCCGCCAAATACCGGCGGCACGGTCATCCTACCGTGCAATTCTACCACATCGCCGTAAGCCAGGCCGCGATCCTTGAGCGGTAGCAACAACTGGGCCGCGCCGCTGACTGGCTGCCAGGCGCGTTGCTGTGGCAGCCACACCGCGCTGGCGCTGAACGCGACAGTCACATCTTTCTCGCGCACGCTGGGCGGGCCGCTAATGGTGCCGCGCACGATGGCATTAGCGGTGCCGTCGCCATTGTAGTAGCTGAGGGTGGACTCATCTATTGTAGGTATGGCAATCAAGTAGCGAACCAGCGCAAGGGTAAGGGCAATTAAGCAGCCACCAACCAGCAGCGCGACCCGCGAACGCCGCCCCTCCAGCAGCGCCGCCCCACCCGCCAGCAGCAAACCGCCTAGCAGCCAGCCATTCACCGGCCCGCCGATGATGCTGCCCAGCAACAACCCCGCCAGCCACGCCAGCGCCAGATATATGAGGGTCATAGCTCCTCCACCTGGTAGTTGAAAGTTGAAAGTGAGTTACGAGTTATTTCCCCTCCCAGCAGGAGGAGAAATACACGGAATCCCTGAACTCAGCACTCAGCGCTCAGCATTAGTTCGGCCTCACCATCGCTGCGGACGCGCCAGAAGTGGCCGGGGCCAATCTGATGCTTGAACACGTCGTCCACTGCGGTTTCGGCATCCACACCGTCGAGCGGGCAGGGGCGGCTGAGGTGGGCCTTGCCGTAGCGCAGCAGCACCGCGAGGGCGCGGAAGAAGTCGGGGTCGCCAACCCCGACGCGGCGCAAGCCCCACGCACCACCGTCGAAATAGGTCAATTCTCCACCCGCCAGGCGGCGCGACCACTCCGCCTCTTTCGCGCCATCAATTGCCCGCACCGCAACATTGCCGCTATCGTCCTGGGCAAAGACCATAGTGTTGCGGTAGATATTCGGGCCGAGGCGGGGGACTGGCTCACGATAGATCGCGTAGGTCGCCACGAGGTAGCACGCTCCCTGAAGCATAATCGGCGGGCGCACTATCTGGTGCGCCCGCGATTAGGATACCACTATTGTCAAGCCCGATGCTCAGCGAATGGGTGCTTCAAGCTTTTGCATATCCAACCAGGTCGAACAACGGTTCGCCCCTACTTAACCACTGCTAGCCAGAACGCGACCAATACCTTAGCGATGCGCTAGCTCTGTCCCCAATGCCTCTGCCTGGGGCGCGGCTTCTAGCGCAACCGGGATGGCCGCCTCACCCGCCGACATAATCATGGTCTCGTCGAAGAACGGGTTGTGGCCGAACAGCGCATCGGCTTGCGGTTCATCCGACGGCGCGGTTTGGTCCAGGCTGGGCTTGAGGTTGAGGCTGGATGGCGTTGGGGTCGAGGTTGGTTCGATCGCAGGAACAGCGGGGGCCGTAGACGCAACTGGTCGGGCCAGGGCTAGCGCGACGAGCGTGGGCGCATCGGCGACTATGGGGCGGGGCAAAGGCTTGGCAACGGCTTGATTGTGCTTGTCAGCAGCCACCTGGGCGCGGCTGTTCAGCCCGGCCTCGACCGTAACGGGCGCAGCGATTGCGGGCAGCGCGTCCTTTTTGCTTGCGACGGGGGCGGGCGCAACGGTGGTGGGGCTGATGATTGGCGTAGTCGCATTGCTAGTAGCGGGCGTGGCCTCGTTGCGAACGAAGGACGGCAACTCTTCGCTAACTTGAGCGGAGATGGACAACTCCATTGGCGCGGGGCGGGGCGGGACAGCGTTCACGTTCAATGCTGCACGCAATTCGTTAATCGTATCCTGCACGGGACTCTGCACCGACTCCACTGAGGAGAGGAACTCCTGACGGATGCCCTCGGCCTCGCGGCGGAAGCTGGCAAGCGTGCTACCCAGATCGCGGGCGATCTTGGGCAACCGCTCCGGGCCAAACACGATCATCGCCAACACCAGGATGACCAGTATTTCAGGCAAGCCAATGCCAAATATATCCATAACCGGCACAACCTCTCTAACTCCGAAAACGCACCACGCTAATCTATCTCACCTTATTATACCATATGGGTTGAAGGTATGGTTGCTCTGGCCGGTTAAATCTACGTTAAAAGGTGGTAAGCGATGCCTCATATTGCGTCTGCGCCTCACTTGCTGGGGCAGGGGCAGGTTGCTCGGCTTGGTCTGGTCGCTCTTACTAATTACACTGATTGAGCCATCCACCTCCAGCACCGCTGACTGGCAATCGCTGATCTTGTCTACGCCATGTTCGCGTAGCGCCTGCTCTACATCATCTTCAGCAAGGTGCTCCTTAGCCAGATGTGCAGCGATAATCTTACCATCGTGTACCAGCAGCGTCGGTGAACCTTCGAGGAACCGATCCGCCTTGTCGTTATGGCCGCGAAAGTAGGAGAGGATCTGATTGATGATCAGCAGAGTGATCGCCGCCGCCATTCCCCCAGTTACCGAGGTATCAGGGCCGGTCATGGCATTCTGCACCGCATTGGAGATAACCAGGATAAGCACTAGATCGAGCGGGTTGAGCTGACCAAGCTCACGCTTGCCGGTCAGTCGCAAGCCAAGTATCAGAAACGTGTATACAATGGCGGTTCGCAACACAATCTGAAGCAAGGCGGCTAGATCCCAGTTGAACATCTGGTTGAGCATCAGGTAATGCCTCCAAGTTTCGTAATCAGGCTAGCTTTGTTGCTGCTATTATAGCATGACCAGGGCCATCATAAGAATTGTGCCACGATAGACATCGCCCCACCAAAGCCCGAAAGTAGCAGAAATGAAGAAATGCCGATCTTTAGCAGTAAAGTAGGAATAAAGGGGTCTGGCTGGTATCCGAATGTACTATAT
>JBBRMT010000130.1:0-12770 GCA_038230695.1 Chloroflexia bacterium | reverse complement strand
GCAGCGGGTTCAGGGGTTGCCGGTGCAATCGGTTGCACGGCCGCTGCCCATTGCTCAGGGGTTGGCGCGGTCACATTGACCGTGGTGCCGTTAATCGGGTTGGTTTCCTCAGCCATTAGAGTAATCTCCTTTATATAGAGTAAGGTGTGTAGGTAGGCTACAGGCTAGCCCTTGCCACCGATCTTCATCGGCCTAGCCCCAGCCTGTTGTGAGGCCAGCGGCGGGTGCATATAGCTGATTATGTCGGCAATACGAATCTGATAGTTTTGCGCGGCGAGCGCACTACCGAGGTCGCGGCCCAACCGTGCCGCAATCGGCTGGATCCAGAGGTGACACAACTCAGCCGCCTTGAGCAGCAGCAGGTTCTCGAAGGCTAGATCAATTGCCGACGACGGAGCAAGGTCGAAGTCATACCAGGTGAACCAGCAGACAACCGTGAGGTTTAGCCCCACAATGCTGGGGTCATTCAGGCCGGTGCCGGTGCCAAGCGGTTGACTAAATACAACCGTGTCAGGCCACTTCAGTCGCCAGGTGAGCGTGTTATTGATCATCATGTCGGAGACCAGCGACAGCGGGTCATCATCGGCGGTGTCAGGCTGGACAGAGACGCGCTTACCCGCTACCAGCACTTCAAGGATCCGCCTTGGCGGGCTAGAGATGGCACCAGGCCACGACAGGTAAATAGCCTGGCTAGTTTCGTTCAGCACGATGGGATAAACCATCGCCTGTTCATAAGGCCACATCCTGCTAAACCACTGGACGGCCTCATTCAGCTTCTGCTTCCGCAGTGTCGTGTCGAAGACGTTGCCGGTCATGTCGCCAAGCTCCACCTGGAGCGCAGCGTCTATAGTTGAATACTGAATAGTTGCCATTAAATCCTCCTATTAGCCCACCGAGGGCGACAACGCTAGAGCAGCATCAGCCGCCCCGCCAGCCATTTCCGCTGTATCCTGAGTGAGCAGGTCAGCCCATTCCAGTGAGATGTTAGTGTAGGCGTAGTCAGGCCCGCCCGCCATCTTAGCCGCGATAGCCCACGCCGCGCGGCATCGCTGTATAAAGCCATCTTCCCAAAACAACCGTCGGCGGGCGATTGCTTGCAGCAGCGGGTTGAGACCAATCGCCAGCGCAGCACCGCTACGAGGCATAGCCCCGCCCTTTTCCACATCGCCCCACACAACAGGCGGCAGGCCGCTCAGGTCGCGGAACATCGCCATCAGCTTATCAATGTAGTCAATATAGACGGTTGCCCCGCCCTGGCGCATCATCTCCAGCAAGTAGGCTTTGGAGTTGGCGGGCAAGTCCCACAATTGACCCGGCCCAACGCGCAGGTTTTTTGTATCGCTACCACCATCTACCACCACTACCGGCGCGCCGCTATACTCCACCACCGTTGCGAACACCGACGTTGATAGATTGATTTCAGCAGCGAGTGGCCACAAATCTACGAAGTCACTTTCACCCCAGAACTGCCCAGGGCGTGGACTATTCGGAACGATTACATAGGGGATGAAGCCGAAGGGGTTAGGCTTATCTTGTACCAGCTTGCCCGCTTGCCACAGCCTGTAGGTATCTGCCGTCCACTCCTCGACTATCTCGACGTTCGCCGCGCCATAGGAATTATATTGCGCCCCACCGATTTGCATCGGCATCGGGTCAGGGATATTACCCGGTTCGTTATTGTAGCTTTGCTGGATGAAATACCGCTGCGCCACCCACTCGACCACGCGCCGATCATCGGCCTTTGTTCGCGCCCAGAATTGCGAAGGATCGGCGAGGGTGATTGTAACGCGCTGCTGCTCGACCGACCAGCCCAGCCGGTAGATAGCATCGCCCGCGACCGAGGCCCACAACGCCGCCTGGTAATCAAGCGAGGCCAGCCTATTAACTTCTACCGTGTCATCCCATAGCTGCTGTGCACCAGGGTCAGCGATGGTGTAGGTAGGCGCAGGCGACATCACATAGCCAGCCATCTTATTAGCAGCGGCGGCCAGATAATTAGCCACAATGCGCTTATTCCTACCATCCGGCACGCCTGGAAACTGGATGCCGGTGTAGAGTTGCCACCAGCGTTGATAATTGGAGATGCGGTAAGCATCCAGATTATCAACAGGCGGGCGCACCGGCCCCTGCACCATGTTGGCGCTGCCAAACACTTTCTTCTTAGTAGCCATAATGTCCTTCAAGATTAGAAGGCGTAGCAGTGGTAGCGTAAGGGGTAAAACCAACGCTTTCAATTCGGCTACCGCTATCATGCCCAGGGCCATTTGGTTCAGTGCTGCCACCACCGAGTTGACCGTGATGCCCGCTAACCGGGGCAGCAGCAGTATGGTGTGAGTGATGGTGCGAGTGATGGTGGGTGTGATGGTAATGCCCATGCCCGATACGGCTGGGGGTATGGTGACGACCGCGACTAGAGGGCAAGTTGACCACCTCCGCATTCTTCTTGCGCTGCCCTATTAGCAGCGTTGGCGAGTGCCAGCATATCAGTACCGTCGCTAGGCGTGAAATAGCGCACGCAGTTATCATGCTGCTTGACGTGTTCGAGAGCATAGAGCAGCCCCCAAATATTGCCGTTGGCTTCGTTGCAAGCCGCATCAGAGTGCGGCCCACCACCATCGTGGACGAGTACCCGCTGCACGCCAGCAGCTTGCCACATCAGCAACGCTTCTTCAGTTTCAGCAGGTTGTTCGTAGACAGCCCGCGCACGTGCTTCACACAGAGCGTCGAAGCGAGGCGTACCCCAGCCTATTCCAATCATCCCAGGCCACCGCCTTCCCCAGCCGCTGGATTGATAAGCACCATATCGACAACCCAGTCCCTATCAGGGAAACTTATGGGCAAGATTATCTCAGTATAAGAGTGAATATAGAATGTCTCAGTGTGTGTGGCTTGATCCGTTGTCAGGTCAATCGAGCCGCCAGCAATACAAGCATCACGCATCTGCCGAAGCCAGGTCATATGTTGCAAGTGGCTATCCTCAACTGGCAACATCTGATAAAACCTATCGAACGTCGCCCGCCCGCACCAGATGTTGACATGGATCATGCCGATGATGGTATGGGTTGCCGATGTGCTGCCAGCATCAGGCAGGGCGAAGGTGTAGCCGCCCGGCCTATCTTGCAGCAGCGAGTAAGAGCCACCCAGCGGCATCGCGGTCGAGCCTTGCGCCACCAGCGTCGAGCGTTCCAGCACCGGAGCAGGGCAGCCCGGCACGTTCCAGGGCGGTAGCATAAACTTGCGCCACGTACCCGGCCCTGTGGTCAGGCGCATCCAAACATCCCGATCCGCCAGCGTGTTAGGTTCTGCCCATTGTGCGAACGTCAGGTAACTCAATTGTACCCCCGCTGCCTCGCCACGCGCGGCTTCAGATCCAGCCTATCCAACTCTGCAACCAGCGCGGCGCTTATCAATAGGTCATCATGCAGCAGCGGGTCGAGTACGCTCCAACGCATCAGCTTACCCGGCCCTTTCAATATCTCAAATTGCGCCGCGCCTACCTGCTGCCAAAACTTCAGCGTGGAAGGCTGATTATCGTCGGCATAATCCTTATATCGTCCGCTCTCCACCAGGCCGAGGAAGTTCCAACCAAGCGCCGACTTCGATGCCGAGCCAAAGATAAACGGTTGCACCTTGCCAGGCATACGCGCCGACAGGAACGAGGCCAGCCCAGCGCCCACGCCAGTTGCATCAATCACCATATAGGCAGCGTGCCAGACGTTTTCCACCAGGTCGACCAGAGTGTCAGCTAGCGCACTATGGTGAATACCGAGCCACTCGCGCCTATCCACAACTTTGTACACCGGCAGCGGCCCGCTAACATCCACTTCGACAACCGTGAGCGCCGTGCTATCCTTGCGCGGGTTGGCCGAGCGGATCTCCGCTTCTTCGGCCTCAGCTTCGCCAGCCACATCCACCAGTAGGGCATAAGTCTTCTTCTCAGTCCCATTATCCGGCCCGCCCATTTGCCGCGCGTGTTCGCCGTGCATCTGGCCGATGCGGTGAGGGTCGAACATACCGCCCTGGTTATCCAGTTCCTTCAGGCAATATTCAGTTTGCATGAAAGGATGCTGCCAGCCGAGGTTGGCCGCCCGCGCTTCTACATGCTTCCTATATGGCGGCAATTCGTCGGCGACTTGCTGCCAGTCCACCATAAAGCAATGCTGCGTTCCGTCGGCGACTTCTTCGGCCATAGCCTGTTTACGCGCCCGCGCTAGAACCGAGTCAGAACGCCAGGGCGTACCGAGAAAGAGCGTTGGCGCGTTGGTCGAGGCAGTCATAGGACTGAAGCGACTATCCCAAACGTCGCTATCAATATCTTGTGCCTCATTGCCGACGAGCAACAAGCTGGCCGTCCAGCCGCGAGGGTTGGCCGCCTCAGCAGCGGTGAGAAACGTCGCCGACGCATTACCTAGAGCGAGGCTATATTGTCCTTGTGGTTGCCACAATCCCGACAGCAGCCGCGAACCGTTCAGCCGGTCGCGCAGCCGTTGCTTGGAGATTGACGATTGGCCCGCCGACGGTGCAGCCAGCACGATCGAGCCGCCTTGCCGATTGTAGAGTAGCATCAGCCGCGCTATCAGATGGGCCAACGCTTCGTCCTTACCGGCTTGTCTAGCGAACTGCAGAACATATGTGCCGCCACAATGCCCCATCACAGCCCGCAGGAGGGCCTCCACTGGCTCCAATTGATATTTACGTAGCGAAACACCTAGCACGCTTGTGCTGAAGGTTTTGCCATCGGCTACGAGCCTCTTATACGCCCTTTGATGTTCAATAGCGTTCTGCATCATTTGAATATATTGATAATCACGGCAATCACCAGAGCGCCGAGGCTAGCCCACAATTGTTTCTGCAAATCTTCCACCTGGGCGGCCAGGTCATCAACCCGCTGCTTAATCAGATGGTCGAAGGCTGACTGAGGTTGCGCGTCAACCGGCAAAGGTCGGCGAAGGAGTTGGCGAAGATTGTGGCCCGGCTCATTCATCGCCCACAACCCCCAACTCTGCCAACACCGCATCCACCGCTGAGAGCAGCGTGTTAGCTTGATTGCCGTTCAAGCGGCGCTCTGCCAGTTCAGCCTTCACCAGGGTATTGATTGTGGCAATCACCGAAGCGCGGTCATCGTCAGCAAAGGAGCGCATCAGCAGCACCCGCGCAACCTCAATCACATCTGATAGCCCGCCTACTGCGCCGAAGCTTTCAAGAGCGTTCTGTTCCTCGGCAGTGTATAGCGAGTACAAACCATGCGTGCGTGCGTTCTGGTTGCCGACCGGAGCGCCACCAGTGTGAGGCACGTCAGGATTGTGGGCGCTACAGAATACCGATGCAGCCGTATGATGATTGCGGCAGCCCGGCTTTGCACAACGGATCTCGGCAGAATTGCTAACTGGATTTCTCCTTGAAAGCGATTAGAGCGGGCCAGCACCAGCGCGAGTTGGACAAAGCGAAGCGCGGTCAGTCGAAGCAAGCCGCGCTGCATAGAGTTGCGGGGTAGGTTAGCATCCAGTATGGCCCCCAGGGTGCCGCCTAGCCCGCCATCGAGCGAGTAGAGTACCTCACCGTCCTCGATGAACCTTACCGAAACCTTACCATCAGGGATTACATTGTCCATTATTCCCCCTTCAGTCTCATTAAAGTATCAATAAGCATATGGTACAATGAAACTATCAGTTTGTCAATAGGTTGTAGAACATATCTGCTAAGATTGCGTAAGGCCAGAGGCTTGCGTTTTCGTACCATTGCAATTATAATAGCCCCCTACCAGGCAAGCGAAGGGGGGGCGAATAGTGGGCAAGAACCCAGTTAAGTTGTTTAGACAATCCAGAGGCTTGAGCCAGCGCAAAGCAACCATTGAAGCACGCATCCACCGTGACGCGCTACGAAACGTCGAGGCAGACAAGCCAGTAACGTGGCCGGTAATCACGGCCCTGGCATTGTGGATGAATAAAGACGCGAAGCAACTTGAAGCCGAGCTAGCAGCGCGGAGGCAAAAGGAAACCGCCTAGCCGTATCAGCGGTAGGCGGTTAGCACAAAGCATACAGTGTGCAGAACGAGCGAGCACATTGTAGCACCAATTAGGAGATATTACAAGATGGATACCCCAACCGTCGGCGACGAACGTCAGGCGACGAACGTCGGCACTAGCCTCATTTTCCCTTATGATCACGCTAAGAATGCTTATAATTTTAGTCGTGTTCCGGTGGTGCAGCCATGCTAGCCGCCTATGACCGCGAGGGCTGGTCGCCAGTGCCACACGCCCTCAGCCAAGCTCCAGACCTCTCTGTATTTGCTAAAATCGTCTACGTCGTAATCAATTCCCACATCTACGCTGGGCGTGAGTGCATCGAGATTAGCGAGACGAAGATAGCAGCCGAGGCCAACTGTAGCTGGAGCCAGGCGCATAGAGGCGTGCGCGAACTCCGTGATTTGGGCTGGCTCGAAGTCGAAGAACGTTCCGGCAAACCCTCTTGCTATCGCCTATCCAACACTTACCGACCCCTATCAGCCAGACAGGGGTCAATAGGTGTACCCCTTCCAGCCAGACAGGACACCCCTTCCAGCCAGACATGACACCCCTTCCCTGCAGCTAGTACCCTACGCACAGATTTGAGCGTGGTAACAAAGGTAACAAATAACAATAAAAGATCCCCCTACCCCCAAGAGGGCAGGGGTACGAAAGGCAGCGGCATCAACGCCGCGAACTATACCCCCGGCGGCAAGCATCATTCAACATTCTGCCCAGGCATCCGTGAGGGTGGGCAGTGTCAATGCGAGAGGAACGAGCAATCATGAGCAGCCAGCAATCCCTATTCCCCACGTCGGCGACGAACGTCACGCGACGGCCCAGCTACAAGAAGATATGCAGCGGCCCAAACTGCGCCCAGCTAATCATCATGATTTACAACGATAACGGCAAGCCCCAGCCCTACAACCTCAGTCCAGACCAAACGTCGGCGACCACACCGCACCATGAAACTTGCGTGGATGTGCAGCTATTCAAGAAGCGTCAGGCGACGTATCGCAATGCCTTCAACACTGGGGCGCTTGACCATGAATAGAGCGCTTAGTATGTTCAGCGGCGGCAACGTGGGCATCGTGCCAAAGTGCAGCGGAATAATAGAGCGCATCGAGCCGCTACCCTATATCCTACTTTGCAACTCTGTTCAGAGCGGCTACGGTGGCGGGGAAGGCGACAGCAGCCCGCTACCATTCGAGTGGGCAACGTGGGTTGGCGGGGTGCATCTGCTCGGCGGCAATCCCCACGCACAAATCAGACTGGCGCACCAGTTGCCCGCGCACGTCGTCAGCCTTGATCAGAATATGATAGCCAAAATGAGCGGGATGGCAATTTGGAATGGCGGTTGGAGAACATTGAGCAAGCCGCCTTACTCGGAGATGGTGCTACCCAAGCCGATCTATCTTGCCGCCTTTCGTGTTTCCTGCTGGAATCTAGCAACCGCCTGGTGGAACTTCACAAACCCTTCGCCCGCCCTTCGCCGCGACTTCGCACCAAATAGCCGGGGTGAGATGCCGCTGGAGCTTTTGGAGAGGCTATACAAGCCCCTCGCCACATCCTTCGCACCTCCTTTGCCCCAGGTTGTTTCAGCCGCTTAATGAGGCTGGCAGCGGGGTTGACTTCGCCCCACCTTCGCAATAACTTCGCGTTCTCTTCGCTCTTTAACAACAATATTTTCTTCAAGTATCTGGCATTTGCAAGTGGCGGGCCTGCGCTAAGAACGGTTGAAAGCCGCGCTCCACTCAAACGCGCTCCGGCACCGCGTCGGGCCGCCTCTGCGCGGCTTCCCGAACCCTTGCAGTCGCGCGGCTACAGAGTACGCCGAATAGGAGAATGACAAAGATCGGAATGAAGGCATTGACAAGAAGCGGTAGCTGCTTCGCAGCGAAATACATTAGATGCCTCCGGCGGGGCGTTCAAGGCCACGCCGGGCCAAGAGCGCGAAACGGCCTGGTTCAGATTATAGCCGACGGCGCAAGGGTATATAAACGAAACGCTCCAAAGGATAAATAGGCAAGATCATGTGCGCGAGAGCAGTCTGGATCCGGCAAGATAATGAGGCAGTGGAGCAGTCGCGTTTCGCCCTTGCGCTCGTCGGCGAAGGATCTTCGGTGGCCGTTTCGCGGCGGTAGCTGCTTCGCAGCAAAAGCATTAGGGGTGGTGGCGTGTGTGGCTCCGGTAGTGGTTGATGAAGAAGCAGCGGCGGGGCGGCGGCCGGTGGCGGGGGGCGGCGGCGTGCCGTGCCGTCCTCCTCGGCCTGGCTGGGGGTTGCCCGCTGCCGCGCGGGGCGCGGCGGCTGCCCTGGTCGGCGCTGCGCTTCGCTTGCTGGGCGGCTGTTCGCCGCCGTCGCCGCCTGCGGGCGGCTCCGCCCGCGCGGGGCGCGGTTTGTGCGCGTTTTTCGCCTGCGGGCGGGGGGCGAGGGGCGCGAGATCCGGCGAAAATGAGAGGTACTAGTCAAATACAGGACTAATGGGCTATATACGAACGTCGCCGACTAGTGGTATAATAATGGTACGGAAACGTACCGGAAAGGAGACTATTATGGCTACTGTTGCGTTCGGCGGGTCGAGGTGGTTCGAGGGCGGGGATGTTCCTGTTGGCTGGCTCGTGCGCTCTTGCCTGTTGGCGGGGCGGCGGCTTGCCGTCGGTTGCTGCGTGGGCGGCGATGCCCTGGCTATCTCCGCTGCCCTGGCCGTTCCTGGCGGGGCGGCGGCGTTGTCCGTGTTCGCTGCCTTCGGCCCGGGCGGCGAGGGCGCGGCGGGTCCCGCTTCTGAGGTCGGCCTGGTGCTGGGCGCGGCGGCGGCTGGCGCGTCCGTGTCGTTCTGGGCGGGCGGCCCTGCTGCCCTGCCTTGCGCGGCGCGGCTGGCTTGCCGGTCGGCGGCGGTTGCGGCGGCGGCGGTTGCGGGCGGCCCCGGGTCGGCGGGGGTCTGGTTGGCTTCGTGGCGGCCCGGTGCCTCGGTTGCTGGCCCCGCCTTCCTGCGTTTCTCTGCGTTGGTTGTGGCGGGCGGCTTGCCCCTGTTCGTGTTCGGTTGCCCTTCCTCGGCGCTGCCCGCGCTGGGGTTCGGTTCGTGGGCGGCGGCGGCCCCTTCCGGCGCGTGGGCTTCGGGCTGGCGTTGGTTGCCAGCCCTGTTACGGTTCGTAGTAGGTACTAAATAATAGAAGGCGGGTCGCCTGTCGAAAAGAGGCCCGCCAACGTCCAGAAAGGATCCAGACAGTGAACATTATACCACGTGAGGGCGAGACAATCACAGCCGCCATCGAGCGGCACATGGCTCAGGTCGAGTTGGAGCGGGCGCAGTGGGCGCTTATGGAGGCCAGCAACAATCTACGCCAGGCGGCGGCGGCGGCGAGGGCGGCGGGGGTCGAGCAGGTCGAAGATATGCCGGGTTGGATAACCGTCCGCTTGACCAGGCTATGGCACGCAGCAGGCTGGGCGGCGGGCGTGGGCGGCGATTATCGGGTTGGCAATCGGCCTTGCCGATGTGGCTCGTGCCGGAAGGCGGTGCAGGCGTGAGCAAGAGCAGAGAGGATGTTATGGAGGGCCGCCGGGAAATGGCGGCCCTCCGGGCCCGCGCAAGGGCGGCCCAGTTTACCTGGCAGCACATGACCCCATCAGAGCGCGACGAACTGGCGGCGATGGAGAGATACGCCAGCAAGCAAGAGCGGGCGCAGCGCGGGCCAACCGTCGGCGACCCCTGGGGTGGCGACATACAAATCACGCCAGCGGGCAAGGGCGCAAAGAACTTTGCCCCCCATCTGGCAGCGGCGATAGACGCGCTGATAGAGGCAGGCGAGGGCGGGGTAGCGGGCGGCGGCGATCTGGCAGTCAGCCTGCTAATGAGCCGAGGGGTGAGCGTTGCACACGTATGCGCCGATTGCCTGGCTACCGGCAGGGTTCGCTCAGTAGGTCAGGGCGGGTTCACCGAGGGTACGCGGGCGATTGTCAAAGAGGGGATGCTAATGCGCCACGAACAATTCACCGGCTGGCTATGCGATGATTGCTATTCCGATAGCCGGTGGGACATTGACATACTGATTGAACCAGAGGAGCAGTAGAGAAACAGGGGCGGCGCAAGCCGCCCCATCACCCAGGGAAGGGGCGGCGATGAAACTCAAAGAAGCGAGGAAGGCGGCGGGCCTCAGACAGCAGCAGCTTGCAGAGCAGAGCGGCATAAGCGTGCGCCAGATACAGCGCATAGAAGCAGGGTTGCAATGCCCAGGGCATCACACAGCAGCCGCGCTAGGTAATCGGGTATGGGTCAGTGGAAATGAATTGCGCGAGGGCTTTGCCCCAGCAGCAGAGCGGCGGGGTGTTCCGCTTTGACCGCACTGCCGAGGAACGAATAAGGAGCGCCGCTGGAGGCTACCAGCGGCGCTTCTCTATACCGTGTTCTGCCCACCAGGTGGAGGCGAAGGGGCGGGCGAAGGGGGGGCGAGGGGCGGCGGTATATGCCCCGCGTCATTATCAGTGGCGGCCTTGATAGCCGAGTAACCGCCCACCGCTGCCAGCCCGGTGAGAGGACCAGCAGCGAGGGCGAGGAAGAAGGAAGGGAAGGAAAGGGGAAGGGCAGCGGCAAGCTGCCAGACGAAGCCGAGTACCATAGCCGCCAACGGAGCGAAGCGCGACGACAGGCCGCCCGCCTTGAGACCCTCGATAAGTAGAGGTATAGCGAAAACGGCAGGCACACCGGCCACCACAGCGGGCGGTAGAGTGCTTGTAATTTGCGCGTCCAACATAGCCAGAGGGATACCGAAGGAAAGCAGCAGAGCATACACCATATAGGTCAGAGCAGCTATCATGGGTTCAAGCGCCTCCACTCGGTGACCAGGTCGAAGGCCGGGCCAGGGCAGTCAGTAGCGTTATTCGGCATTTCCCGATGGCCGTACACATCGTGCGGCCCTGCAGGGATGGCAGGGGTATGATAGCAGAGTTGTTCCAGGTAGGCAAGCAGCGCAGCCCGCTGTAGCACGGTGACGTTTTGCCCTATGCCCACGTCTATCAAGATGGCTAGATCTATTTCGTTGGCCGGTGAGTGAGCGTTCCAGGTGATTAGCTCCAACGGTTCGGTTTCATAGATGGTGCCGTCAGGCGCTATGACCCGATGATACATCAGCCCGAAGCCCATCCAGCCCCCGCCCCAGTCTTTGTTCAGGTGGTAACTAGCCAACATCTTCAGGCGGTCAAGGTAGACTTCTTGATCGTCGCCACTATCCCCAGGGTAATGCACAACGATTTTGGAGATCGTGTTAACCGAGCGCCACGCCACGCCCGGCCTGCTATAGTTGTGTGGCAGCAGACCGCAGACGTTGACCATGCGAAGGGCGGGCGAAGGGGCGGGCGTGGAAGGTTGCATCTAGCTACCGTTGACCCCGACCAGGTTGGCAAGCCCGAACAGGTACTTGCTAGCGATGGAGCAGTAGAACTTGATACGCACCCGCCAGGCATCCGCGTCCGGCAGGTTGCCAACCTGCTCGGTCATTATGCCGCCATTCGTCAGGCCCAGCACGCCGTTGTCACCTAGCTTCATCGCGTAGATAGACGAGCAGACCGCACCCGACGTGCCGACGACCTGCGTGTCAGCCTGGTTGTCATCAACCGCAATCGGCACGCCGGCGTAGAACTCGATACGCTGACCGAAGTTGTTGACATCAGTCTCGAACAGGTTGCCGGAGCCGCGCAGCAGCTTCATGAGGTTGCGGCGAGAGCGGCGCGACATGAGGATCAAGTCGGGTGCGCCAGGCTTGATCTTATCGATCAACTGGTCCATCATGTCCAGGGTGAGCGCCGCACCATTCGCCCCGGCGGTAATCTTCTGCGTGGGGTCCACCAACTTAGCGATGCCCATAAAGGCATTGGGGTCGCTGCCCGTGTCGCCGTTGATGAATGTGTCGCAATACTGGTAAGCGACCGCCTTCGCCTTGTTCTGGATCGCCACCGTCCGCAGATCGTTGACGTTGGCATAGGTACGTTCAAGAAAGGAGTCTACATCAGCGTTGCCGCCCAGGATGCTGAGGTGCGCCACCTTCTGCTGCACCGTGAGTGTGCCTTCGCTCCAGTTGTCATTGGGCGCGTAGAAGGCCACCGTGCTGAGGGTTAGCTCCTGATTGTAGACATAGCTATTGCCCACCACATCCGTGAAGGGTAGCAGTTGCAAGATACGGCTCTCGCGGACGATGGTGTCAATCACCCCCCGCGTCATCATCGGCAGTGACAGCAGATTGCTATCAGCAAGGGTAAGAGGCATGGTTAGTTTCTCTCCTTTGATTATCGTGAGTGCAGCGGGGCGGCAGCCTTTGTTGGCTATGCGGCCCGCGCTTGCTTATCAATGGTTCTGCCACGTTCTAGCGGTTGCAGCTTATCTGCCTTTTGCCGTTGAGCGTGGTTCGGGCCTACTGGTTCTCGATGGCCTTGCGGATCATCTGTTCGCCAGTCATCGGCCCTGTCATACCCGGGCCGGGGTTGCCCGCCAGCGGAGGCAGGGCGGCCCGCTGGTTCGCCTCGACCAGTTGCTGCTTCAGGGCCGCG
Source organism: Chloroflexia bacterium (assembly GCA_038230695.1). Lineage (GTDB taxonomy): Bacteria > Chloroflexota > Chloroflexia > QHBQ01 > QHBQ01 > QHBQ01. The sequence continues at coordinate 227 of JBBRMT010000130.1, read as the reverse complement.
ACCTCGGTAGCCAGTTCGTCTACACGAGTAGCGATAGGCGGGTTGGAGGGCGTGACAGCTTCAGGCGGGGCAGGCGGGGCAGCCGGAGCAGCCGGAGCCAGTTCAGGGGCAGCGGGTTCAGGGGTTGCCGGTGCAATCGGTTGCACGGCCGCTGCCCATTGCTCAGGGGTTGGCGCGGTCACATTGACCGTGGTGCCGTTAATCGGGTTGGTTTCCTCAGCCATTAG